>JAZQPH010000255.1:0-9421 GCA_045628385.1 Succinivibrionaceae bacterium | reverse complement strand
ACCTTTTGTTGAGTTCATGATGCTGATTGCATGATCAGCAGTTTGTAAACCAGTCAGTCAGAATTTCGCGCAGCTGCTTAAGCCCTATCGACGGATTGAGCGACGAGAACGGCATGACTTTGACGTACAGCTCGCTGTCTTCAAATTCCTGAAGCTGGAATTTGACTTCGTTTACGGCTTTCTGGCGCGGGCTTTGATTGAGCTTGTCGGCTTTTGTCAGCAATATGAGAATGCGCAGGCGGCTTGCGATGGCCCAGTCGAGAACCTGTCTGTCAAGCGGGCTGAGCGGCACTCTGATATCCATCAAAATAACGACGCCTTTGAGGCACAGGCGGGTTTCAAGATAGCCGCTCATCGATTTTTGCCACTTCTTTTTGACTTCGGGCGGTACCTTGGCAAATCCGTATCCAGGAAGGTCAACGATGCGTTTTCCAGGAGCCAGCTCGAAGAGGTTGATAAGCTGAGTGCGTCCCGGCGTTTTGGATGTTTTGGCCAATCCTTTGTGATCGGTGAGCGTATTGAGGGCCGATGACTTGCCAGCGTTGGAGCGGCCGACGAAAGCTATTTCGCATCCTTCGTCGGGCGGAAGAAACGAGCTGTCAGGAGCGCTTTTAAGAAATTTAACGGACCTGAAATCGAATGTCTGCGGCTTGCTTTCTTCCATTTGTTCATCCTCGGTGTGTTCTTGTGCGTGCGCATTTATACCATGATACCGCAAGAAAGTAGCGAGTTCTGGAAATACTCCATGCCATGACGATAAAAAACCCGCCTTGCGGCGGGTTTTAAGCTGTGTCTTTGCGGGACTTACAGTTCTTCAGATTCGTCGTCGGCGTAATTCCAGCCGCCGCCTATCGCTTTGTACAGATTGATCTGCGTCTTGAGCTGCTGAAGTTTGGTCTGAATCAGCCCCTGGCAGGCAGATACGTAAAGACGCTGGGCATCGAGTCTTGTGAGATAACTGTCGATTCCTTCGTGGTAGCGCAGATCGGCAAGCTCGAAGTACTTCTTGGTCGCGGCGTGGAGTTCTTTTTGAGACTCGTACTGCTTGTTGAGGCTGTCAAAAGACTTGATGGCATCGGACACTTCGAGGAAAGCGTTCTGAATTACCTTCTCGTAACTGACAATGGCCGCCTCTTTTTCAAGTTCTGCCAATTTCACGTTATCGTACAAAGAAAGCTGGTCGATGACGGGCAGCGCCACCGAAGGCACGAATGACCAATATTTCGAGCCCGACTTAAAGAGTCCGTCGGAATTGGTCGATATCGTGCCGAGCGAGCCCGCAAGCGAAAATGACGGCAACATCATCGCTCGCGCGACGCCGATGTTGAAGTTTGCGGCTTTCAGCGCATGCTCGGCCGCCATGATGTCAGGACGCTGTTCGAGCACGGTGGACATGGTGCCGACAGGGATCGCGCTGACTTCGATGTTCGTTATGCGCTTAAGGGAATCGATTTCAGGAAGATTCGTGCCCACGAGAACGAGCAGGCTGTTGCGGTCAAGCTCCAGCACGCGTTCGTATGATGCGACGTTTACCTCGGCTTGCGCGACTGCGGTGCGCGCCTGCGACATGACAAGTTCGCTGGCGGCGCCGATTTCATACTGCTGTTTCGTAAGGTTGTAGCTTTCCTGCTCGGTCTTCAGAGTTTCCTTGTAGAGCGCGAGCATTTCTTTGTCGGCCACGTAGCTGTAGTACGCGGTTGCCACGGACGCGATGAGCGTCATCTGCGCGCTCTTGCGGTTCTCCTTGGCGGCAAAATAATTTTCAAGCGCGACGTTGCCCTCGTTTCTTACTTTGCCCCAGAAATCAATTTCCCAGGAGAAGTTCATTCCGACAGTGTAGGTCTGCGACAGAATGCCGTTGTTGAGCGTGTTTTCGCTGCGGCTTTTGCTGGCGTTCAGCACGCCGGAAGGCACGAGTTCAAGACGTTCGATGTTGTACATGACTTCGAATTTTTTCACCGCAAGGATTGCCAGTTTGAGGTCCCTGTTGTTGGCAAGAGAAAGCTCTATGAGTTTCTGCAGTTCTGGATCGGTGAATTGATCTTTCCATGGGGCAGGGGCAGCAACATCGGCAGAGCCGTTCCATTCCGGAGCTACGGGCGCGGCTGGGCGCTCGTAGTCTGGGGCAAGAGAGCAGCCCGATGCAAGAATGGCCGCCGTCGCGACGGCCAGAATGGACTTATTCATTTTGAAATTACTCATTTTCCGTGCTCCTCCTGATCTTTCTTGAGAAGTTCGGCGACGCGCGCCTCTTCGGCAGCCTGCTCGGCAAGCTTCTGAGAAAGCGGGACGTACTTGGTGAAATATCTCATGACGAGAACGAAGAACACAGGGACGAAGAAAATCGCGAGAACCGTAGCCGTGATCATGCCGCCCAGCACGCAGATGCCGATTTCGTTCTGGCTGTTGGCGCCTGCGCCCTTAGAAAGAGCAAGCGGCAGCACGCCGAGACAGAACGCCAGGGAGGTCATGATGATAGGGCGAAGACGGATCTTCGCGGCTTCAGAAACGGCTTCCGTGAGTCGCATGCCCTTGTCATACAGATCCTTTGCAAATTCTACGATCAGGATGGCGTTCTTTGCGGAAAGGCCGATGGTTGTCAAAAGACCGACCTGGAAGTAGACGTCGTTGCAGAGAGTGTGCAGCGGCGGATAGATCATGTTGATGTATCTTGAAGCCCAGGCGGCTCCGACGGCGCCGAATACGCCGAGAGGCACGACGAGCATGACCGCAAAAGGAATGGACCAGCTTTCATAGAGAGCGGCCAGACTGAGGAATACGACCAGCATGGACACGGTGTAGAGGAATCCCGACTGGGAACTTGCCTGGCGTTCCTGGAAGGATGATCCGTTCCAGGCTATGTCGTATCCAGGAGGCAGCTGCTTGAGCACGTTGTACGCTTCGTTCATCGCGTCGCCCGTTGAATAGCCAGGTTTTGCCGCGGCATTGATATTGACGGCAGGCAGCGCGTTGAAGCGTTCAAGTCGAGGCGAACCGTACTGCCAGGAGTACGATGCAACCGAACTGAACGGCACCATCTTGCCCTGATTGTTCTTCACGTACCAGAGGCCGAGATCGGTTTCGTTGCGGCGGAATTCTTTGTCGGCCTGAACGTATACTTTTTTGACTCGGTCGTTGTAAGTGAAGTCGTCGATGTAGTTGGAACCCCAAGCCGTCGAAAGAACGGTGTTGAGTTCGCTGACATTGACGCCCTGGGCGGCAGCCTTTTCGTAGTCGACAGTAATCTTCAGCTGAGCCAGATCGGACATGCCGTTGGCGCGTGTCTGAGAAAGCACCGGCGATTTTGAGGCTTCCTGAACGAACTGATCTCTTGCTTTCATCAGGGCGTCGTGACCCTGCGCTCTGTGGTCGACGATATAGAAGTCGATGCCCTGAGCGGTACCGAGTTCAGGAACGGCAGGAATGTTGAAGGTGTAAGCGAGACCTTCGTCGATGGTTCCGAGAAGAACAGGGAACGCGCGGTTTACGATTTCGTATACCGTCTGGCTGTAATCCTTTCTTTCATCCCATGGTTTGAGCTTGACAAATGCCATGGCGACATTCTGTCCCGCGCCTGCGAACGAGAAGCCAGTTACGGCAAGAACCGATTCAATGTTCTTGGATTCTGCTTTCAGGAAGTAATCTTCGACCTTGCGAAGCACCGCATCCGTTCTTCTGTTGGTTGCGCCCTCAGGCAAACTCGCCATGACGAAGAACACGCCCTGGTCTTCTTCCGGAAGGAAGGATGACGGAACTCTCTGGAAGCAGAACCATAAGCCGCCAAGGATGCAGGCATAGTAGCAGAGGAATCGAGGAATCGCTTTTACGACGCCGCCGACCTGCTTTCTGTAAGAATTCGAGATGGCGTTGAATGCCTTGTTGAATCCGTTAAAGAATGCATCAAGAGGTCTTAAAAGGAGCGGACGTTTGCGGTCCGGGTTGTGTTCCTGAAGCATGGATGCGCAGAGCGCAGGAGTCAGGATCAGCGCGACTATAACCGACAGAATCATCGCCGATACGATGGTAATGGAGAACTGTCTGTAAATAACGCCGGTGGAACCGCCGAAGAAAGCCATAGGCACGAATACGGCAGACAGCACAAGCGCGATGCCGATGAGGGCGCCCGTTATCTGTTCCATCGATTTGATGGTCGCAATGCGCGGCGGCAAATGTTCTTCGGATATGAGTCGTTCGACGTTTTCGACGACGACGATGGCGTCATCGACGAGCAAGCCTATGGCGAGAACGAGGCCGAACATGGTGAGCGAGTTAATCGAAAAACCGAGCGCCTGCATGATGGCAAATGTGCCGAGGAGCACGACAGGCACCGCGATGGTCGGAATCAGCGTCGCGCGGATGTTCTGGAGGAACAGCAGCATAACGAAGAAAACGAGGATGATCGCTTCAAAGAGAGTTTCGTAAACGGAGTCGATGGAAACTTCGATGAACGGAGTCGTGTCGAACGGAACGGTCGTCTCATAGCCGTTTGGATAAAACTCTTCGAGTTCTTTGACTTTTTCTTTAATCGCCGCGGCCGTTTCAAGCGCGTTCGCGCCGGTTGCAAGCTTGATTGCCATGGCGGAAGACGCGCCGCCGTTGTATGTGCCGTAGGTATTGTAGTTGTTGGCGCCCAATTCTACGCGCGCAATGTCTTTAAGGTAAACGACGGAGCCGTCTGAATTGACCTTGAGGACGATGTTCGCAAATTGTTCAGGCGTTGTGAGTCGGCTCTGACCCGTGATGGTGTAGTTGTAGAGGTAACCTTCAACGGAAGGGGCGCCGCCCAGTGAGCCGTACGCAATCTGCGCGTTCTGCGCTTTGATGGCCGCAACGAGCTCGGATGTCGAAATTGCATATTTCGTCAGCTTGTTCGGATCAAGCCATATGCGCATGGCGTATTCCGCGCCGAATACCTGAGTTTCGCCCACGCCTTCGATACGGCTGATGACTTCCTGAAAGTTGGAAACCATGTAGTCGGAAAGGTCGTTGGCAGTGACTTTCGGATCCTCTGAACGCAGGCCGATGACCATGAGGAACGAGCCAGAGGTCTTGCTCACGCTGATGCCCATCTGCTGCACGATCTGCGGCAGCTGGGTGAGCGCGGACTGCAATTTGTTCTGAACCTGAACCTGGGCAATGTCTGGATCGGTGCCTTTTTCGAAGGTCATCGTTATGCTGGCCTGGCCGTAACTGTCCGAAGTAGAACTCATGTACAGGAATCCGTCGAGACCTGTCATGTTCTGTTCAATAATCTTCGTGACGGTGTTTTGAACGGTATCAGCGGAAGCGCCCGGATAGTTGCACTTGATGACAACCTGAGGCGGCGCAATCTGAGGATACTGCGCTACAGGAAGCGTAGCGACCGACAGAACGCCGAGAAGCATGAATATGATGGATATAACCCATGCGAATATCGGTCTGTCGATAAAAAATCTTGACAGCATGATCTATAAGCTCCTTATTCGGCTTTCTGCTGCTGCGGCTGTTCTGCCTGCTTCTGCTCTTGCTGCTTGGCAGCATCGGCATCAACAGGTTTGACAGGCATTCCCGGTTTGATTTTCTGGATATTCGCGACGACTACGCGCTCGCCTGCGGACAGGCCGCTTCTTACAACAAAATATCCCGGGATTTCGGTGCCCAGTTCGATGAACTTTTGCTGAACGGTGTCTTTGTCGTCAATGACGTAGACAAATTTGTCATTGCGGTTTACGCGGATAACCGCTACCTGAGGGACGAGAACGGCGTTCTTCTCGACGCCCTTTGGCATAACGGCTCTCATGAACATGCCGGGAAGCAGAATGCGCTTCTTGTTTGGCACGGTGGCGCGCACGTTGACCATGTTGGTCGCAGGATCGACCTGAACGCCCGTAAACTCAAGCAGACCCGAATCCGAGTACTGTTCGCCATTTTCAAAAACGAGCGATACTTTGATTTTGTTGTCTTCAAGCTTGATGGCGCCCGATTCTATGTCCTTTCTTGTTTTAAGCAAATCATCGACAGATTCGCCGACGTCGAGATAAATAGGATCAAGCTGATGGATTGTCGCAAGAGGAGTGCTCTGATTCATGGTTACGAGCGCGCCTTCCGTGACGTTTGATTTGCCGATAATGCCGGTTATCGGAGCGTAAACTTTGGTATAGGCAAGATTGACTTCAGCCGATTTTACGGAAGCTTTGGCGGCCATTACCTGCGCAGTTGCGGCTTTGGCATTGGCATCGGCATCGTCGAATTCCTGCTGGCTGACCGCCTTGGTCTTGATGAGCTCGGCATATCTTTGCGCTCTCATTTTAAGAGCGGATTCTGATGCCAAGGCGCGGGCAAGTTCTGCTTTTGCCGCGGCCAAGTTTGCTTCGTAGATGGCAGGATCGATCTGATAGAGCTGCTGGCCCTGCTTTACCTCGGAACCTTCGGTGAACAGTCTTTTGAGAATGATGCCGTTAACCTGCGGTCTTACTTCTGATTCCCTGAACGCGCTGGTTCTGCCGGTGAGAGATATGGTCACAGGCACATCCTGCGTTTTGAGAGCTTCATAGCGTACCGGCAGAAGCTGTCCGCCCTGCTGATTCGTCTGTGACGCATCATCTCCTCCGCATCCTGCTAATGAGATGGCAAGCGCCATGGCGGCGCCCAAAGGACTCAGTTGTTTCATTTTTATCATTGCGAAATTACCCCAAGGGTGTGATGTTCAAGTTTGTGGAGACACGCAAAAGTATGCGGTCTCGGATTCACCTTGCATCAGGCGGAATATGCTTTCATTTAATAAAAACTATTAATGGCAAAAACCGCCTTTTATACCTAATAACAAGTGTAGCAAAAAATCATAGACTGCATAAGGAGAAATTCTGGGGCACGCGGATCAACAAAGTTTACGCATGTGACAGATTCTGCGGATAAATATTCAGCCATGCCGATAATCAAATTTTCATCCATAGTTCCGATTTATGCCGCGATCTTGAATTATGAATGCGAATTTTGAGGCAATCACGCCCATTATTTTCGGGATGACGGGGCTGTTTACGGAAAAATCATAATTTTGGAGCGCGAATGCTCAATAATTTATTGCTAATTTTATGAATTTCGCTATATTGAGCCGAACGCGGAGGCATGAGTCCGTCCGCCTTGGTTTTTGTTCTATCGCCGCCCGTCTTTTACAGACGGCTGTTGGAGGAAATCGAGTTGGCAGAACAGAAAAATCAGCAGGCCCAGGCCGGCAACGAAAGCGCTGCAAAGGCGCCTGAACAGAAGAAGACAGCTAATCCCAATAAGCCAACCGTCGAGGAGATTCAGAAACGAAAACCTCTCCTCGAAATCAAGAAACTGACAAAAGTCTTCGACGGCGGCGTCGTTGCCGTGGATGCGGTCGATCTGACCATTTATCAAGGCGAAATTTTTGCTTTGCTCGGCTCCTCGGGATGCGGCAAGTCAACTCTTCTTCGCATGCTTGACGGTCTTGAAATTCCAACAAGCGGCGAAATTATCATCGACGGGCAGAATCTTGCGGATGTTCCCGCTTACAAGCGTCCCGTCAACATGATGTTCCAGTCCTATGCGCTCTTTCCGCACATGACTGTCGAGCAGAACATAGCTTTCGGCCTGAAGCAGGACAAATTGCCAAAGCAGGAAATCCAGGAAAGAGTGGATGAAATGCTCGAACTCGTGCACATGTCCGACTACAGAAACAGAAAGCCGTATCAGCTCTCGGGCGGCCAGCGCCAGCGCGTTGCGCTCGCGCGTTCTCTTGCCAAAAGACCGAAGCTTCTGCTCCTTGACGAACCTATGGGCGCTCTCGACAAGAAGCTGCGCGCCAAGATGCAGCTTGAACTTGTCGATATCATCGAGCGCGTCGGCGTTACCTGCGTGATGGTAACCCACGATCAGGAAGAGGCCATGACCATGGCAGGACGCGTGGCAATCATGGACAAGGGCGAGTTTGTCCAGATAGGCGATCCTGAAGAAATATACGAAAACCCTAACTCGGTGTTTACCGCCGAATTCATCGGTTCCGTAAACCTGTTTGAAGGCACTTTGGGAGAGAATGACGCGGCGCATTCGATCATTGAATCTCCTGAGCTCATGCATCCTTTCTATATCAATTCCGGCACCAATATCGCAGACGGCATGAAGGTTACCGTTGCGCTGCGTCCTGAAAAAATATGGATTGATCAGAAACCTTCCCAAGACAAAAAATATAACTACGCCGAGGGCATTGTCGACAACATCGCCTACATGGGAGACATATCCATTTACCATGTGAAGATAGCAAGCGGCAAGGTCGTGACGGTAACCATTCCTAACGTGGATCGTTTCCGCAACAATCAGCCGACATGGGACGACAAGGTTTACCTGTACTGGGAGCCTGATTCTGCAGTAGTCCTTACGATTTAAGGGGCGTCAGTATCATGAGTAACGCAAAGGACAATGCGCTTGCCCGAAAGAGGGAGACGCTGAGAGCTCGCATCAGAAGCCGCATCAGGGGGTTTTCTTTCAGAGGCAAAAGCCTGGTGCTCGCCGTGCCGTACCTGTGGATGATCCTGTTCTTCATCATTCCGTTTCTTATCATCATGAAGATAAGTTTTGCGGAAATGGTGGACGGCGGCAAGCCTCCTTATACGGACATCGCAACTTTCAGCGACGGCAAGCTGTCGATAAATCTCAATTTCAGCAACTATAAGCTGGTTTTTGCTGGCGACGACCTTGGCCTTGATGATTTTGATTTGGACGAAGACCCTCAGGAAACTGAAGTCGCGGAAGCCGATAAGGGCGTTTGGGACAAAGTATGCGATGCCTTCGCTTCCGTCAAAAAGGCATTTTCGGACAACCTGCATCTGCTCGGTTATTGGCAGTCTCTGAAAGTCGCAGTGATTTCGACTCTGCTGTGCCTGCTTATCGGTTATCCGCTCGCCTGGTCGATCGTGCATGCCAGCCCGACGATGAGAAACATCTTGCTCATGCTCGTGATTTTGCCGAGCTGGACCTCGTTCCTTATCCGCGTGTATGCCTGGATGGGTCTTTTGTCGGATCAGGGATTCTTCAATCAGGTGCTGATGGCTCTGCATATCATCGACGAGCCGATAGTCATGCTTCACACGCAGTTTGCCGTGTACGTCGGCATCGTGTATGCATATCTTCCGTTCATGATCATGCCGCTTTACAACGCCATTTCCCGCGTTGACTACACCTATATCGAGGCATCCATGGATTTGGGCGCAAAGCCGATGACCACTTTCTTCCGCGTGCTTCTTCCGCTTACGAAGAACGGCGTCATAGCAGGTTCCATGCTCGTGTTCATTCCGGTAATCGGCGAATTTGTCATTCCTGAACTGCTGGGCGGCGCGGACACGGTGCTCATAGGCCAGCTATTGTGGCAGGACTTTTTTAACAACAGAGATTGGCCGCTTGCATCGACCATTGCCGTCATCAT
>JAZQPH010000254.1:0-4293 GCA_045628385.1 Succinivibrionaceae bacterium | reverse complement strand
CATTTTGAATCCTTAACGCGGTAAGCTTTGGCAAGAATACAGACCCGACTTTCTGTTCTCATGCTCCTATATTATCAAATTCAGCCAAGGCCAATCTTCGAAGACCGGACTATGGCGACAAACAAAAAATCCGCTTTCTTTTCAGAAAACGGATTTTGGCATCAGGCGTCAGCAAAGATTATCTGAAATCTTTTACCGCATCGCTCAAAGAATCGGATACGCACGCAATCTCATCGGACGCAGCAAGAGCATTGTTGATTTCATCAGATACCAATCTTGTAGCATCGGAGATTTCCTGCATATTGCGGGATACTTCGCCCGATGTGCTGGTCTGCTGTTCGGTCGCAGCCGCAATCTGGGTAATCTGCTGGTGCACGAGATCCACGGAATCGTTGATGCCCTTGAGGCTTGATTCGATCGCGCCGGTGTCTTCGGCAATGTTGTTCATTTCAGCAACGTTTTCAGACATGGAAGCGGTAGCCTTTTCAACCATGTCCTGAACGGCGCTGATCATGCTGCTGATTTCCTTGGTAGAACCCGAGGTGCGTCCCGCAAGAGAGCGGACTTCGTCGGCAACCACCGCAAATCCGCGGCCGTGTTCGCCGGCGCGGGCAGCTTCGATGGCGGCGTTCAAAGCAAGCAGGTTTGTCTGCTCGGCAATTTCCTGAATGGTGCTGATGATGCCGTTAATCTGCTGGGTCTGTTCGCCGAGCTGCGACACGATAACCGAGTTTTCGTTGGTTCTGACGGTATGATCTTTAATCTTGCCGACAATTTCGCGGACAATCTCAAAGCCCGACTGAACGTTTGCCTGCGCCTGAGACGAAGATTCGGATGCGTCGGAGCAGTTCTTGGCAATTTCTTCGGAAGTATTGGCCATTTCTTCGGAAGCAGCCGCAACGGAAAGAGCCTGTTCCAGAATTTTTTCGGTCTGAACGGCGACGCCGCTGTTCAGTTCGCGCATTTTTCCGCTGTTTTCGGAAAGAAGTCCTGAATTGTCCCTGACTCTGCCGATGAGGTTGGAAAGGTTTTCAACCATGTTGCGCATGGCGTTGCGCAGCTGGCCGATTTCGTCGCTGCCGCCTTCTTCACATTCAACGCGCAGGTTGCCGGATGCGATCTCGTTTGCCTGAGAAACGAGTTTGTTGAGGCCGTCGACAATCGACTTGCCGAAATACCAGGCGATCAAAAGACCGAGCACGAACGCAACCACGGCAATGGTAATGAGCTGTCCGGGATGAATCGATTTGATAATCTGTTCAAGAGACTCGTCTGCCTCCTGCTGAGCCCTTTCGGCAAAAGCCTGAAGACGCGCATCGGCGGCTTCGCCGAGCGGACGGAGTTTTCCGTTGATAACGGCCATGAACACTTTGGACTCCGGCATGTTGTTGCCGACAACGTTGAGCCCGATCGTGATCAAATCAGATGCGATGGCATTGTCATAAGCAGCAATGGCCTGAACCACCTCTGCAATGCCCTTTTTGCATTCTGAATTGCTGCCGCAGTTTGAAGAAACCTGAGCGGCCATTTCAGCAACTTTTGCCTTGCTTGCTTCGTATGCGGTCTTTGCCTGAGCAAACTCGCTCTTATCATCGGCAAGCGCAAACTGTCTGATGACGCCTCTGTGGCGGCCAAAGATGTTTGCGAACTCGCCGGCTCTTAGCACCAGAGCAATGCTGCCGTTGTCTTTGTCGATCGCAGCTTCGGAAACGGATGCCGCTCCCGAAAGTGTTTTCAGCGATAGAACTGTTATGAGAAGCAAAAAGAAAAATACCGTGATTACGACAATCAGCAGTTTCTGGAATATTTTGAGATTTGCAAATAAAGGCATACCAAATCCTTTGCTCAGAATCATCCGCAATAAACAAACAATTGAAGCCGCAACACGACCCCATACCCCCTTTCAGAATAAATTTTGAGTGTGCCCGTGTCAAAAATAAAACCCAAAAATGCGAACGAGGGATATATTTCTGCGTGACCGATGTCACGCGGAAACATATCCCTCTGAAAAACGAGAAAATCAGTATTTTATTCGACTACTTTCTGCACAAGGACGCATCCGTCGATTTCATCGAATTTCTGGCCGCACACCAAGCCAAAAACAGCATGCGGACGATGAGATTCTTCTTTGTAAACGACCACGACGCTGGTATCTCCCGGCTTTAAAAAGTGCGACTCGCCGAACTCGGTATAGCGCGTCGCGCCGATGGACACGACGCATCTTGAAGGACGTCCGCAGTCGTCGATATAAGAAGCCAAATCCTCTGCAGGACCGTCGTCCTTCTGGTTATTCATGCGATCGATCATCCAATCGGTCAGGTTTTCATGGAAATAGCTGTATCCGACGGTCGGGCTGTCGACGCCGTAAACAAAGCATTCGCCGTCTCTTATCAAGAAGCTTGCGATGCGGTAGCCGTCAAGCTCGCAGCCTGCCGCGAACGAAGAAAGCGGAACAGTCTTTTCGGAAAAACCTTTCGAGCAAGGACCCCAATTTTTCTTTTCGGAGATCTTTTTGGCGCCCTGGCGTCTGATTGAGCAGTCATTGTAGGCACCGAAGCATACAGGCTTGAGTGCGGAAACTTTGCCGGAGCCGTCATAAACAATTTCAAACTCGACACCTACTTCAGGCTCGATCTGAAGATTGTCTGCGCCTGCGGGATACTTAATCTGAGATGAACTCAGCGGATACACGCTGAGAAACGAATCGCCTTTGCCCGGAAGATAGAACGGAAAAAGAGCTTTCGGAGCTTTGGCGTCCTTCGTCACGACTTTTGCAAAATCGGCCGCTTCGCCTGCCTGTTCAAGATGACCCGCAAAATTTCCGGCCACGCCGAAACCCAGAGCGTTCTTGTAATCCATTCGAATAATCCTTGCCTGATTGAGAAAACGATCGGCTTATGCCCCCATGCGGGAATATGCCGAATACTTACTGAGAAATTATACTTATTTGCGAAGAGAAATGAGAACGCGACGCGCGGCATTTATTTATGAAAGGCCCGCGACGTTTTCAACATGAAACGAAAAGGAGTGCGATGCTCCTTTTCATAAAGTTGGATTAACTGGGTGAACCGCTAATCTTCAAAATAATCCGTGTTTCCGTCGCCGTGCAGAACGATTCTCGTGGTGCCCGCCGGGAACGCCTCGTAGCTTTCTTCCCCGCCCTGCGTGCTTTCGACGTTAAGATCGAAATCCCCGAAACCTTTTTCGAGTTCGATGGTCACCTGATAACCCGCCGGCAGAACATAACCGTCGATCAGATTTTCTTCCCAATCATCGGCTCCCGTCTGGGTAAGGTATATTCCTTTGATATCGGAAGTAGAGCCGTTGATGATAAGAACGTCTTGTGCGTTGGCTGCCGAGCATGCGGCAAAAATCAGAGCCGGAACGGCAGCGCGTAAAATATCCATATATATCCCGCCAAGCTGAATCACAGCAGTACATGACATGCGGAAACTCTATTCAAATGCATTGGATCTGTCAATACATAGAATGCCCCGGCGGCGATCCTTATCATCACATTGCGCACCCCGTCCCAATAATGCCATCCGTCGGTTGACCGAAAGCCGCTCCTAAATAAAAATCCCTTGCGGTCCGAATTAGCTCGGACAAACGGCAAATGGGTGCGCTTTGAAACTTCTGACTCTTGAAAAAACTGCAGGTCTGCTCGGTCTTACGTCGGGCCAGACCATCGATCTCGCAGTGCGCGGAGTTTTGAAAGAATGCCAGATCATCGACGGTGAACTTTATATTCCGTCCCTGTCGGCCGAAAAAATTTCAGCAAATCCCAACCTTGCGTTCGATGCCAGAGAATTAAGAACGCTTTCGGCTTTCGCAGCCGCATTGGGCATATCATGCGACACGGCAAGACTCTGGGTAAAACTAAAAAAAATATTTCCCGATCAGGAATTTCGCGGACACTATTTCTTTTACCAGACGACCATAAACCAAATCAGGCACTCAATTGAATCCCGAGACGGCAAAACGCTGAAAAGCCGCCGCAACAAAACTTATCTTCAGGGACACAGCCTGTACAACTCATACCTTTCGGCCGACAGCCCTAATGCCGATTCAATTAAAAAAACTGTTCAGCTGGTCCAGGATTTCGGGGCATCGACAAATCCTGCCGTATCTTCGCTCATAATGGCCGAATGCGCACTGCAGCTCCTAAATCAAAGAACGGGAAGCTGGATAGGAACGCCCTTCCCGCTCGTGCGCGCGGCCGCCGCTGGCAACCTAAGATTAAGAGAGTTCTCTTCCACCATAAAAAGTCTCATCGGCTCTCCCGAACTTGCC
>JAZQPH010000253.1:0-2937 GCA_045628385.1 Succinivibrionaceae bacterium | reverse complement strand
CAAGCGCCAAGGGAGCAATAAAAACGGAAATTGGATTGTAAACGGATGGGACTCATGAGGCTGTAAGAATGTTCTTGAATGCGATTTTGTGTAGCATTGAGATGTGTTTTAGGTTCAAATTTGAACTGCGAGCCTTAGCGAAAACCTATGTTAGATGATGAGTTCGGCTCTGCCGCATGAGTATGGAATGCCGCGGACTGTGTCCGCGCGCATTAATCCTACGGTTTCAGCACCAACCAAAGCCGCTTGTCTTAAGTCCATTCATGTCGCGGCGAGAGTTTTGCCGGAATGCCGAACGTTAATGACTTTTGCCCATCCTTTCATCGGTGGTGAATATCGCATCATTCGGTTCGGCTACGAAATTTTCTTCATATAGCTGATTAAATTTAGACTGGATATAGGGCAGCCGAGTTCTTCCGGGCTGATTAATTTGATTTTTAGCTTTTTTGCATGAATCCAAAATATCTTTTTTGCCAGCTTCTTCGGATTTTAAATTTAGTCTTGTTCTCGCAACGAAAACGCCCACTTTTATCTCTTGCTGGACAAAAGTATTTTCATTCGGTTTTAAGTTCAGACCGATGTGGTTTTCGCCAAATTCCGACTCGGACGAAATGATGTGTTTTCCAGGCTCGACTTCGGTATAGAAATAAGTGTGGTAAGAGGTTTCGCCCAAGTAATCGCCATCGATCCATAAGGACTTTTTTAAGCCGCATCCGATGAATTCATTGCGATAGATATATAGCCCCGCCTTGCCGTTTTGCGGGTTGTTAAAGGATTTGGACAAGGCATCCGAATCATTGCTTTCCATTTCGACTGATGCGCATCCCGTAAATAACAAACCAATGCCCAAAACGCCTAAAAATTTAAATTTTGCAAACATATGTACCCCTTAAAAAGTTTGAAAATTATGATTGGTAAAACATGCCGTTGCCGGCAGGAAATTTGTCATATATAAGGTTTTCGTCTCCTGCCGCGAAAAATAATCGCGTTCTGCGTGTCTTGCCGCATGACAGGCTTTAAAGAATTAAAGAAAACTTAGCCTGCGTTCATTAGTCTGACTGTTTTGCGTTTTGACACCGTTTCATAAATTGCGTCAGTTTGGGATTTGCCGCGTTGATTGCTAGAGCAGATAACCTTGGCTACCAGGTTTTAACAAGCGTTGCCGAAAACTCCCATCCGTTTTTCTTTGTTCGCATATCCAATCCTGCGAAGCCAAAATTTATAGACAGATCTTCGGCAATAAGTTTTGAGTAGGTTGCAGAAAATTTTTGGCTGTATCCCGAATAATTTTTTTTCGTCGAGAAAGGTCTTTCCCAGCTGAACATAAATTTGCCGAAAGATTCGTTCCAAAATCCGAAGCCGACAGCGGGTCTTGCGTATAAATTAAAATGTTTTTCGGCATGAAATCCCGTGTTTATCTCGGCAAACGCAAAGAAATCTCCGAATCTGAGTGCCGCCGCAGTGCCTGCCGAAAGATCAGGAAACAGACGGATGCCGCCTTCTTGTTCGTCACCGTGCAGAGACAAAGAAAAATTAATAGCCGGCCTGCCCGTGCCGATTTCGGCGATTCGCCGCAGCTTGATGACATCGAAGCGTCTTATGCCGGAATTGCCTCTGAAGAATCCGAATTCCCAGCTAAGATATTTAGTTTCGGTGAGAAACATGGTCGAGAGGTTGTCATCGGCCATGTCGGAAAAGAGCGGGGCAATTTTGAGCACGGCCCCGTTTGACAGCGCCGAAGAATGCATATAGCCAAGTTCCGCCCGAAATGGGCTTCTTGCTTTGAGCGGCGCGCTCATATGCCCGCGTGAAATGGCGTATTTTTCTTCTTTTGACGGTCTTAAAGTCGGCGCCGTCAGTATGTCAGCCCTGTTGGCAAATTTAAGATATTCGGCGGGTGTTACGTACAGGCTGTTGTTTGGATAATCAAGCCTCGCGTCTGCCGCCGATAAAATTTTTGAAAGTCCCGATGCGCAGTTGTGATGTTGGAAAGAATATTTGATGACGGCTTTTTTCAGCTCAAAAATATGCAGATACAAAAGATGCTTCTGTTCGGGAGACAGCTTGAGCCTGTATTCCCAAAGAGATCTGTTTTCTTTGGTGATGTAGTCGTGCACCGAATCGTAATAGGGAATTAGCGTGTAAATGCCTTCAAGGCTGTCCTTTAAATACCCGAGAATGAGTTCGGTTCCGGATGACCCCGATGAGACGAATCCGACGTTATAGCGTTTGAGAACGCCCAGCCCGTTGACGCCTTCAATCATCATAAATGCATGGCCGAGCGCGGATATTGGCGAGTTGGCGTCTTCCGATGCAAATACCGCGAACGCTTCGTCCAGACCGACATATTTTTTGAATTCTGAAAAATCTTCGCAGTCGGCATCTGGATCCTTTCCTGTTAAAAAAAAGTATCTTGCGACGTAGCGGCATCTGAAATTCTTATCGCCGATTTTTGCCAGCCTCATGGATTCGTCATATTCGGCTTGCGGATCCGTTCTGCCGTTTTTGACGAGAAAAAAACTGCCGTTTTTGTCTTCGACCGCGCTTTTGTCGCCGCTGTAGTGAAGAAGCGCTTTCCATTGATTTAGCTGCGCCTCCGTCAGCTCGGAATATGGTTTGAAAGAGCAATTTTCTGAGGATCCCTTCGGACACAAGGTCAGTGCCCGCTCTTCTTTGGCTAAGCCCCCTATATTCGGCTCGCTGAAATGTTCCGTGTCGGAATCTGTCTTGTCCGAAGCGTTTGCCGGCACGGATAATGCCCAAAAAGCAAAGAGTAGCCCGTAACAGAAAAAATTTTTTATGCAGTTCATCAAGATAAACGATATTCGTCAGCTAAAAAGGAGAGATCGCATTTTGCATGCGACTCTCCGAATCATTTATTTGCCGAATGCAGCCTTGATTACTTCAGGCTTTCGAGCCAAGCTTTGCATTCAGGAG
>JAZQPH010000252.1:0-1509 GCA_045628385.1 Succinivibrionaceae bacterium | reverse complement strand
ACGACAAGATGGTTCCCCTCGTCAGCGGTCTTTTGAGCAAAGTTTTGAAAACCAATCCTTATTTGGGCAAAGCGGTGCTGACGGGGTGCCTGCGCGCCGCAAAAGAAAGCATCTTCACGGGGCTCAACAATCTGAAAGTATGCTCCGTCTTGGATATGGGAAAACCCGAGCTTTCAAAAGGAATCGGCTTTACCAAAGAAGAAACCCAGGAGGTTCTTGAATATTACGGACTGGGCAAATACTGCGATTTGGTGACAGCGCACTATGACGGCTACCGCTTCGGCAGAGAGCACATGTACTGCCCCTGGGACGTCATGAATTTCTGCTCCGACAACTATTTCAAAGTCGGCGCAAACGAAATGGATATAGCCGCCGGCAATTATTGGACAAACACCAGCGGCAACGCCGTCATCGAAGAATACATGGGATATATCGAGCCAGAGCACATCGACAAGATGCAGGCTCTCTTGGACGGCGATCCGATAACCACGGCGATAAGAACATCGCTTTGCTACGGAGATTTAAAACGCCACAGAATCGAGGATTTCTGGACTCTGCTCCTGTATACGGGATATCTCACCTTTAATCCCGACAGCATAAGATACGGCGTGTCGGCAAGCGGCGATTTTGTGTGCGACGTGCGCATTCCGAACGAAGAAATCAAATTATGCTTCAAAAACAGGATTTTCTCATATTATGAAGAAAATCCGCTGATGCAGAATTACACCGCCGATCTAGTCAAAGGATTATTCTCTGGCGATGCCCCAGGCGTAGAAGAGAACTTGACTAATCTCTTGCAAAAATACGTGTCGCTCAGGGATTTTGCGGCAAACGCGCCGAAAGAAAACTATTACCACGGCTTTTTGAACGGACTCCTGGCTCACGGCTCGACAATAATAAAAGAGCATCGTTCGAATATGGAATCCGGAACTGGCTATGTCGACATAACTCTCAAATCCAAAATCAGCAATGACGTCGCGGTAATAGAGATAAAACAAACTTCGAGCGAAATGGATTCGAAAATACTGAAAGCGCAAGATGCAATAAAGCAGATAAAAGCAAAAAATTATGCCGAAATGTTTTTGGCAAACCCTGATATCGAAAACGTTTATATTTACGGAATCTGTTTCTGCAAAAAGAAATGCTCAGTCGTTTGCGAAAAGCTGAAGTAACAATCCTCTAAAAACTTAAAACCCATGGCAGCCAAATGTATGATGAAAGAAATCGATATCGGAAACGAAACTTTCGCTGATTTTATCAACAACGACAGTTATTACGTCGACAAAACCCCGCTTATCAAAACTCTTTTTAAAAGAGGGACGAGCAAGGTAACTCTGATTACCCGCCCGCGCCGCTTCGGCAAAACGTTTGCCATGAGCGCCTTTCATGAGTTTCTGAGAATAAACCCTAACAATCCCGACAAACCGGAAGACGTTTCATACCAAGAGCGTCTTTTCAAAGACACCAAGATATTTGAAGACCGAGAGTTTTGCCGCGAGCATATGGGCA
>JAZQPH010000251.1:0-5111 GCA_045628385.1 Succinivibrionaceae bacterium | reverse complement strand
CAATATCTGAATGCGCAGGCAAAGTCATTTGACGATCTAAGCGCAGAGCTCGCGGAAAACTTTTTCGGATCGATGTCGTATTCTTTGGCATCAAGGCATAATGCAGGAAGAAATATTTCCAATTTTCTCAAATATGCTTATGACACCGGAAAATCAAAAATAGACGCATCGGCGTTTATTTTGCCCGATAACTATCATAAGAACAGAACGTTGCCCACAACGTACGAAGAATCTGAAATCAAAGAGATTATAGCTTCTGTTGACAGGTCTTCTGCCATAGGAAAAAGAGATTATCTCATTCTACTTCTCGCGGCTGAGTATGGCTGGCGCGCAAGCGATATCACAAGTTTTTCCTTTGATGATATAGACTGGGACGAAAATATAATTCATTTCAGGCAGCATAAGACAGACGTGCCCGCGGTCTTTCCTTTGTTGTCCTCTGTCGGAAATGCGATTATAGATTATCTGAAGAATGCCAGACCTGAAAGCGGCGCTCCTGAAATAATATTGTCCATGGAGAACGCGAATAAAGGAAAGCCTCTTTCATCGCCGACCATCCATTCTGTCGTGACAAAATATATGAAACGGGCAGGCATTAAAAACTGGCAAAACAAAAAGCACGGACCGCATGCCATGCGCCATAGTCTGGCGACAAACTTGCTAAAAAAGAATATTGCCATGCCTGTCATCAGCTCCGTGATGGGGCATCAGAGAACCGAAACCACAAGCGTCTATATTTCTGTCGATTATGACAAGCTGAAACAATGCGCGCTGCCCATGCCGACGCTTCGTTCTCCGTTCTACGGCAAGGAGGCGAATCATGCCAAGGTATGAATTTAAATCGGCATTTGCGGCCGAGCTAAAGAATTATATTCAAGACAAAATTTCTGCAGGATTTGAAGAAAACAGTTTCCGCGGAAGCCTTATCGGATTTGACAAATTCTGCGTAGAACAGGACATAAAAGAGCCGACTTTTACTTCTTTGCACGCCTCGAAATGGATTGCCAAACGAGATGGCGAATCCAATACCACCCATTATTCAAGAATAAATTCCAGCAAACATTTTTTAGTTTATCTGAGCAAAAAAGGATATGACGTTTATGCAGTCCGCGACGTCAAATATAAAGGAACCGACTTTCAGCCTCATATTTTTACGGACGATGAGACTTTGAAATACTTTTTGGCCGTTGATGCCTATTCAAGCACCAAGAACAGAAAAGACGCCATCCAGTATCCGGTGTTATTCAGAATTCTTTATTGCTGCGGCACGCGCATAAATGAAACTCTTGGAATACGCAAGAAAGACATAGACTTGGACAAAGGAATTATTCTTTTGAATGAAACCAAAAACAATAAGCGGCGCTATGTCGTGATGGGGGAAGATCTTTGCTGTTTAATTAATCAATACGCCGATAAATGTTTTTATCTTTTAAACGATGACGATTATATATTCACCAATGCCAACGGCGGGCGTTTAGATTCAAAAACCGTTTATGACAAGCACCGAGATTTTCTTCATCAAGCGGGAATTCCGTACTTGGGAGACAGGAACGGGCCAAGATTGCACGATTGGCGGCATCATATGGCGGTATATTCATTTAAGCAGATGACTGATGCGGGTTTGGACATGTATGTTGCGCTTCCGATACTGTCGGCTTATCTCGGGCATAAAACAATATCTGCTACCGAAAAATATGTCAGATTAACATTGCAATTGTTTCCTTATATCGAAGAAAAGTTCAGCTCCAAAGTGGAGCAGATATTTGGAGTTCTCGACAAGGAATTCAATTAATATGAAATCGACTGATTTTGCTGCCCTTCTTAGCAGATATTTTACAAAGCTCCTTACCAATGAAAAAGGCTGTTCGCCTCAGACAATCGAATCATATCGAAATGCATTTATATTGTATCTGGAATACATGGAAACCGCAGTTGGGATAAAACCTGAAAAACTGACAATTGCAGAATATACCCGAGAATCCGTTTTGGGCTTTTTGGGCTGGCTTGAAAGCGAAAGAAACAACGGCGCCGCAACTCGCAACTATCGGCTGGCTGCCATAAAAGGGTTTGTGCATTTTCTAAAGTATGAATTTCCGGATTATTTGGAAGAATACCAAAGAATTTTAGGAATTCCTTTAAAGAAAGTTGAACAAAAAGAAATCTCTTATATGAAGACCGACGGCGTTGAACTTCTGATTAGTCAGATAGACATAAATGCCACAAACGGTCTAAGAGATTTTGTCATGATAATGATTCTGTATTCTACAGGCATCAGAGTGTCAGAATTAATAGGCATAAAGGTTAAGGATTTGTCGCTGACAGAGCCATATACGCTCAAAATTCATGGAAAAGGCAATAAAGGCAGGTATGTTCCGCTTTTGAAAACTGTAATCCCGCATATCAGAAAGTATCTTGAATTTATGCATTACGATTCTGACTCCAAATATCAGGAATATCTGTTTATTAATCATATGAAAGAGCCATTTACCAGACAGGGAATTAATTACATCCTCAAGAAATATGGAGACAAAGCCAGGGAAATTGATTCTTCGCTAATTCCCGAAGATCTGACCGCGCATAAAATGCGGCATACAACAGCGATGGAACTGATAACGGCCGGCGTTGATTTAATGTATATAAGGGACTTGCTAGGGCATTCAAGCGTTACCACTACCGAAGTCTATGCGAGAACTGACGCAGCTCTTAAGAGAAAGGCCATAGAAGCGGCAAGCAATGAAATATTGCCGCAAGAAGAAGCCGCTTGGGATAACGATCAGGACCTGAAAGCGTGGCTAAAAAGCTTCAATCGGTAAAATCTTTATGTAAAGAAATCTAGGCTCAGTTTGGCTTAAACACTAGGCTGAGCATCCATTTCTTTACATAATCTAAAACTTTACATAAGCCTTTTTATGTAAATCTTTACATAAAAAGGCCAAGGTAGAACGTTTTTTTAAGACGCTGAAAACGCAGTGGATGTCCTCGTTCGACGCCTCAAAATGCCATAGTCTCGAAGACGTGAGAGAAGAGCTGTTCAGGTACGTCAATCAGTACAACAATACGGGCCATTCCTCTCTCGGCGGCAAAACTCCCCAGAACAGGTTCTTCGAAGAAGCGTCCCTTATAAAAAAACTTCCCGGGGCTTTGTCGGAAACCGCATTCCTGTACGAAATCCAAAGAAAAGTCACCAAAGACGGTCTCGTGTCCGTCAACAACAGGCTTTTTGAAGTCGACTTCAGATACAGCGGCAAAACCATCACTCTCCGCTACTCTCCCGACCTTCAGAATTTTTATGTCGCCGAAGACGGTCTGCTGGTCCCGATAAGGCTTCTCGACAAGACTGAAAACTCCAATCGCAAGCGCAACGTAAGGTTCAGCGGCGCCAATCCGGAAGGCGGAGACGTCGCATCCGCGGGAGGAAACTGATTTATGGACTACACGACCCGATACGGTCTCGAATACGACCCGTTTCTCAAGAACGCAAAAGACAACATCATCGAATCCGGCGATTACAGGGAAGCCTGCGCCAGGCTTTCTTACCTTCAGAACATCAAAGGGTTCGGCGTCATCACGGGAAATCCCGGCACGGGAAAAACGACGGCAGTCCGAAAGTGGGCGTCCGGCCTCAATCCTTCGCTGTACAAAGTCATTTACACATCCATGTCTTCTCTGTCCGACAATGAGTTTTACTCGAATCTGGTTTCCAAAATGGCAATGGAACCGCACTTTCGAAAAAGCGTAAATATCAGGATGATAAAAACGGAGATTGAGCGGATATATTCGGAAAACAGAAAAACTCCCGTGTTCATATTTGACGAGGCGGCGCAGATACGCAGCTCTATTATTGAAGATCTCAAGATGCTGTTTAATTTTGAAATGGACTCGAAAGACAAAGCCGTGGTCGTTCTCGTCGGTCTTCCCAAGCTCAACGCCGTTCTGAATTTGGGAGCGCATGAGGCGATAAAGCAGCGCATCGTCATGAATTACAACCTCGAAGGCCTCAGCAAAGCCGAATCAAAGGAATATGTGGAAAGCAAGCTTAAACGCGCCGGCTGCACGCGGGAGGTGTTTGAGCCCGCGGCGCTGGAAGCCGTCGTCAACGCCGGCAACGGGACGCCGAGAGTCATCAACAGGCTTTGCGCCGCCTGTCTCCATATCGGCAATCTCAGGGAAGCTCCGTCAATTACCGCCGAGATAGTGATGATGGCATCCGAGGACATAATGCTCGCCTAATCTTCAAAAAGTCCGTCAGATGCCATTCAAATATCCCGATCTTAAAAAAGATCGGGATATTTATTTTCGACTGCGTCAAATCAGGAAACTGCGGAGAATGCATCAAACAGTCCGACAAAATTTATGACAGCCAAAATGACGAAAATTTAAAAATCAAGATCTGATAGCGTGAATGCGAGGCTGCGAATAAAGTGACGGAACCATAAAATCAGATCAGATAACTTGAATGCCGATGTGCATATAAAACGAACATCCCGAGCGCAAATAATGTGAATGGGGACAGACTGAATAAAATGACTAAATCATTGATTATTATGGATCAAATAGTCTGAATACTAACGTGCGCAAAGCGTGAATAAGCAAAGTGCAAATAAACCGACTAGATCTATGATCAAATAAAATGACAAGAGAAAATAGTTCGTTTTTTATACAAAATGTTGATCAAATAAAATGACGATCAACAGATCAAATAATTTGACGAACTACAGTATCCCGACTTCTTTGCGGCGGGAACCGCTATCGCCTCGAACACGCCGCTGACGCCGTCCTCGGACACCCACAGGGCATCAAGCGTCCTTCCTAGAATGTCGTCGTTGAAGTCTTCGGCGGCGCAGCCAATCATCCTGTCCAGATCCAGGCTCATCAGCGCCGTGCGCATGAGATACAGAGGCCTTGAATCGCAATTGAGAGAGTTCAGGATAAACGCCTCGACGGCCTGACCGTGGGAGACTTTGACGTTGGGTCCGAGCTTCGGAATGATTGAATCGATGATTTCGCGGACTCTGAGCTCTTTGAGGGCCACCGCCACGAGGCCCATGTTGCCGATAATTTTTGTAATAGGCTTGCGCTTAAAGTTGTCGGTCAGCTTGTACGGGTCTGTC
>JAZQPH010000250.1:0-4590 GCA_045628385.1 Succinivibrionaceae bacterium | reverse complement strand
TTGCCCACGGCACCACGCTGAAGGAGCTTTACAAATGATCAACAAAGAAATTTTTCTGCTCGACAATTTTGACTCCTTCACGTACAACCTTGTCGACCAATTCCGCTCCATGGGCATGAATGTCCATGTTTACAGAAATTCTGTCCCAGCGTGCGAAATCAAGCAGCATCTCGACGAAGCAAACGATCCTATTTTGGTTCTTTCCCCGGGTCCTGGCACCCCCTCGGAAGCAGGATGCATGATTGAGCTTATCGGAATCTGCCGCGGCAAATATCCGATTGTCGGCATCTGCCTTGGCCATCAGGCCATCTGCGAATACTATGGCGGCACCGTAGGCGCGGCTGGCGAAATCGTCCACGGAAAAACGTCGCTCGTAACGCATTCGGGAAAAGATATGTTCGAGGGCATCACCAACCCTCTGCCCGTTGCGAGATATCACTCGCTCGTCGCCACTTATGTCCCGAAATGTCTGGAAATTCCGGCATCTTTCGGCGACATGACCATGGCAGTTTTAAACCGAGAAGACCGCGTCGTCGGCTATCAGTTCCATCCTGAATCCATCATGACCACGGACGGCGCAAAACTTCTGATCAACACTTTTGAATTTTTAACGGGCAAATAAAATGGCAAACCTTCACGAAATCAACGAAAAATTATATAAACTTGAAGATCTCACCAAAGAAGAAGCTTTTGAAACTTTTGCGTCTATCGCCAAAGGCGAGCAGGACCCCATCGTCATATCTTCATTCCTGACCGCGCTCAAAATCAAGAAACCATCGGTTATTGAAATCGCGGGCGCCGCAGATGCGATGTTGTCGGTCGCACTGCCTTTCTCTGCCCCTTCATATGATTTCGGCGATATCGTCGGAACAGGCGGCGACGGAGCATCCACCATCAATATTTCTTCGACGGCCGGACTCGTCTGCGCAAGCCTCGGAGTAAAAGTCGCAAAACACGGAAATACGTCCGTAAGTTCCAAAAGCGGCGCCTCCGACGTACTCAAGGAAATAGGTTTTAACCTCATGGCCGAACCCGAAGTCTCAAGAAGAATGCTCGACGAGGCAAACTACTGTTTTGCTTTTGCGCCGAAATACCACAGCGCCATGCGTTTTGTGGGTCCAGTGCGCAAAGCGCTCGCGACGAGAACCATCTTCAATATCTTGGGACCGCTCATGAATCCGATGCATACGACATTCGGTTCCTATGGCGTCTATTCAAAAGGACTTATTCCTGTATATGCCGGCGTGCTTGCGGCTCAAGGGTACAAGAGCGCCGAAGTCACTTGGGGTTCGGGACTCGACGAAGTCGCCATCCATGCGCCAACTGTCATTCAGGAAGTAAGAAACGGAAAACTCGCCGAATGCTTCACCGTGATCGCGTCCGACTTCGGTCTCAAAGAATATACTCTTGAAGACATCAAGGGCGGCGATCCGCAAGAGAACAAGCAATACCTGCTCGATGTTGTTTCGGGCAAAGGCAAGGAAGCTCACTGCGCCGCAGTTGCTGCAAACGCAGCCATGCTGATCCGCGCATCGGGACTCGAATCGGATCTCAAAAAAGCCGCTTCCATGGCTCTTGAAGCAATGCATGACGGCAGGGCCATGAAAACCATAGAAAAAGCCATCGCCATCAGCAACGGGCAGGCATAAGATGGTCAATCCAATAAAACTGAACGATTCATACATCGAATCGACGGTGCTCGGAAAAATCGTCGCTGCCCGCAAGGAGTGCCTTGCGGAACTGAAGAAGACTCTTCCGCTGGAATCTTTTGTCAAAAATCTGCAAAAGAGCGACAGGAGCCTTAAGGATGCCCTTACCGCCAACCCGACGGCATTCATCATGGAATGCAAAAAAGCATCCCCGTCGAAGGGACTTATAAGGCCTTCTTTCAGCCCCAAAGACATTGCCAAGATTTACGACAAAAGAGCCGATGCGGTATCAGTGCTCGCCGAGGAAAAATATTTTCAGGGCAAACCTGAATACGTAAAGGAAGCAAGAAAATATTTTCACGGTCCGGTTATCTGGAAGGATTTCGTGATTGACCCTTATCAGGTCTATCTTGCAAGAAAAAACAATGCCGACGCAATTCTTCTCATGCTGTCGGTGCTTCCCGACGAATCATATGCCGAGCTATCGAAACTTGCCGCTTCTTTGGGACTTGACGTTTTGACCGAAGCGACCAGCAAGGAAGAAGTTGCAAGAGCAATTAAGCTCGGAGCGCAGATTATCGGCATTAACAACCGCGATCTTCGCGACCTTACCGTCAACCTTGACCGCGTGCGCGAATTGGCGCCTCTCATTCCGGAAGGCGTCGCAAGAGTATGCGAATCGGGCATTCAGTCCGTGGAAGAGGTAAGATCCATAGCTCCGCTCGTAAACGGTTTCCTTGTCGGATCGTCGCTGACGTCTCAGCCAGACATGGACATGGCTTGCCGAAGACTCGTGTACGGCGAGAACAAAGTATGCGGGCTGACTCGCCGAGCAGATGCCGAAGCGGCAGCGGAAGCCGGCGCCACGCACGGCGGCATGATCTTCGTGCCGTCCAGCAAAAGATGCATCAGCATAAAACATGCATCCCAGGTGCGCAAAGGCGTAAGGCTTAGGTTCGTCGGCGTGTTTGCCGATGCGCCAGCGGATCAGGTACTGAACATCCAAAAAGAATTAGGTCTTTCGGCGATTCAGCTTCACGGAAACGAATCTCCCGAATATGTTCAGGAGATCAAAAACGCGCTTCCGCACTGGGCTGAAGTCTGGAAGGCAGTGCCAGGAACTGACTCCGCCGCTGTTGCCAAAAACATGAAATCCTACGGCAACGCGGATCGCTATCTTGTAGATGCAAAAGACTCATCAGGGTTCGGCGGCACGGGAAAAACATTTGACTGGACGATGCTTAAAGATGCCTGGAAAGCTTCAGGAGTCGAAAATGCCCGCCAGAAAACCATGCTTGCCGGCGGTCTTAATCCAATGAATGCGGCAAGAGCTGCGGCATTGGGCTGCGGCGGATTAGATTTCAACTCCGGCCTCGAAGACGCGCCGGGAAAGAAAAACAAAGATGCGCTTTGTTCGGCTTTTGCCGCGCTCAGGGCATCATCAAAAATAGGAGACAAATAGTCCATGAGCATATTGAATCCGTTCTTCGGAGAATTCGGCGGACAATACGTCCCTCAGCTGCTTATCCCTGTGCTGGATCAGCTTGAGAAAGCGTTTGTCGAAGCCAAGGAAGATCCGACTTTCCGCAAAGAACTTTCCGATCTTCTTACCCATTACGTCGGACGCCCAACGCCGATAACTTTGTGCCAGCACCTGACAGAAGGCACCAAGACCCGCGTATGGCTTAAGCGAGAAGATCTGCTTCACGGCGGCGCTCATAAGACCAACCAGGTAATCGCGCAGGCTCTTTTGGCCAAAAGAATGGGCAAAACCCGCATCATCGCCGAAACAGGCGCGGGCCAGCACGGCGTGGCAACCGCAATTGCGTGCGCGCTTTTTGGCTTCAAGTGCCGCATTTACATGGGCAAGACCGACATGGAACGCCAAAGACCAAATGTAGTCCGCATGCGTCTCATGGGAGCTGAAGTTGTCCCTGTCACCACGGGCGTAGGCACTCTCAAAGAAGCCTGCAACGAAGCTCTCAAAGACTGGGCGGAAAATTTCGAAAACACTCACTACATGCTCGGCACGGCGGCAGGCCCGCATCCGTTCCCTACCCTCGTCAAGGAATTTCAGAAAATCATCGGCGAGGAAGCAAAGCTGCAGGTTCTCGAAATGGACGGCAAACTGCCTGATGCCATCATCGCGGCTGTCGGCGGCGGGTCCAACGCCATCGGTCTTTTCACCGACTTCATCAAGGAAGAAAGCGTCAAGATCTACGGCGTCGAGCCTGGCGGAAAGGGCGTAGAAACTGGCTGCCACGGAGCGCCTCTCGGCCACGGCTCCGAAGGAATTTTCTTCGGCGCGCATTCCTACAACATGCAGGACGAATACGGCCAGATCCACGAGTCTTATTCCATTTCGGCAGGCCTTGACTTCCCATCCGTCGGACCGGAACACGCATATTTCAGAAAGACAGGACGCGTCGAGTATGTAAATGCCACAGATGAAGAAGCGCTTGAAGCATTCCAGCTTCTGTCGCTTCACGAAGGCATCATTCCTGCGCTCGAATCGTCCCATGCGGTCGCTTATGCGCTCAAACTGGCCCGCCAGAATCCTGAAAAAGAACAGACTCTGCTTGTCAATCTGTCAGGACGCGGCGACAAGGACATATTCACCGTAACTAAGATTTTGGAAGAAAGAGGAGTTCTCTGATGTCTTCGCGCTACGAAAAACTTTTTGCCGCCCTCAAAGCAAAAAATGAGGGAGCATTCGTTCCGTTCATGGTTATCGGCGAACCGACAATCGATGAAAGTTTCGAAATCATCGACGAAATGGTTAAAAACGGAGCTGACGCACTGGAACTCGGAATTCCGTTTTCGGATCCGGGCGCTGACGGTCCCGTCATCATGGATGCCGACCGCCGCGCATTGCAAAACGGCGCCAATACCGTAAATTGCTTCGAAACCATCAGACGCATTCGCGAGAAATATCCTGAAT
>JAZQPH010000249.1:0-4416 GCA_045628385.1 Succinivibrionaceae bacterium | reverse complement strand
CATACCTCATCTTTTTGACGTATACAGAAGCGGCGGGGTGGCAATCATCAATGCGCCGGGCAACGGCGTTGCGGACGACAAGGGCATCTATTACTTCGTCCCTAAGATGATCAAGTATTACCTGGGCGAAGAGCCTATTCTCAGCAATGCTCCGACATATCTTCCTTACTACGAAGAAGATATGAAGTATACCCTCGAACATTTTGACTCTTTGGTCCTTAAGGATGTTGCCGAAGCGGGCGGCTACGGCGTAGTGTTCGGCAGCAAGATGACCAAGCAGGAAAAAGACAACTTCATCGCTCTTCTCAAAGCGGAACCTCGCAGATTCATTGCTCAGGAAGTAATCGATTTTCGGGATCTCAGCATTTACGAAGACGGCCGCAAGGTCGAAAGAAAAGCCGATCTGCGCGCCTTCGTGCTTACGGGCGAAGATACGGTCGTGTGGAAAAGCGGACTGACGCGTTTTTCAAGAAGATCGGATTCATTCATCGTCAATTCATCTCAGGGCGGAGGATTCAAGGATACATGGGTACTGTCTCGCTAACTAATACAGATCGTCTTTTATGGCTTGGAAGATACGCGGAGCGCGTATATTCGACGGTTAGGCTTTTTAACAGATATTTCGATGAAATCATCGACAGCGGCGACGGCGGCGCTGACGTTATCGCAAGGTTTTGCCGAGGACTCGACATACCGAATATTTATCCGAAAGGAGAAAATTTTGCGGATGTCTATTGCTTTGACGAACGCGATCCGAATTCGATTTTTTCGAACATGCTGCGCGCATACGACAACGCCGTGACGCTTAGAGAAGTTATCGGTTCTGAAGCCGTAAGCTACATCCAGCTGGCCGTTTACGATCTGCAAAAGGCCCGCGGCGGAAATGCGCCGCTGATGGGCATGCAGCATGTGCTTGATCATCTTCTGGCTTTCTGGGGCATATCCGAAGATCAGATCCCCGACGAAGATGTCAGAAACATCATGAAGGTCGGAAGGCGCATTGAACGAGTTGATTTGTATTGTCGTCTCCACTGGAACACGGATGAAATTAAACACGAGATATCGAGACTCAAGGATCGCCTTGGCAAGTCGGAGCTGCGCCATCATCCTGAAAAAATAGCAGAGCTTCTGGATATCCTGAGCGCTCAAAGCGTTGAATGGCAGTCTGCCGTGATAGCTGCCGAATCTGTGCTGGATGCGTAAAAATGGCTGAGTTGAAATTTTCTTACGGCATGGAAATTAATTTTTCCAATCCCGTGGAAGCGCATCATTTCACGCTAAAGTGCGTGCCTTCTTCAAGGGGATGCCAGAAGATTTCAGAACTTCGCACAGAAATATTTCCGGTCGGAGAGATCGGCCGAGTTGCTGATTCCTTCGGAAATATCTGCCTGTACGGCAGCAGGCTTTTTCCGCATGACCTATTCTCGGTGCATGTCGAGGGCATTGCTACGACCGGCCTTGAGCGCGAATGCGTGCGCGAAGACAGATTCCTTTCTTTGTACCGCATGCCTACAAAGCTTGTTTGCCCCGGACCTTTCATACATGCCATCCATGCGGGTCTTCCGAAATTTTCGGGAAACCGCGATTCATGGCATGAGCGCGCGCTTCTCATCATGGATGCCGTAAGGCGCGCGCTTATATACGAAAAAGGATCGACTACCAGCGCAACTTCCGCCGAATCGGCAGCAGCCTCAGGGCATGGCGTATGCCAGGATTTTGCCCATCTCATGCTGGCTCTTCTGCGGCAAGACTCAATTGCCTGCCGCTATGTGTGCGGTTTGATGCAGGGAGAAGGCGAAAGCCATGCCTGGGTCGAGGTTCCCGTATGCGGAAGGTGGCATGGCTTTGATCCGACGAACGGCTGCGAGACGGGAGAAGACTATGCGGTTATTTCCGTCGGCAGAGATGCCTCAGACTGCGCGATAAACAGAGGAATCTACAGAAACGAAGCAGTGCAGAGAATTCACATATGCGCAAGCCTAGCAGGCGTCAATAAGGATCAATAAAGATGATAAAGACAGTTACGAAAGTAGCTCTACCGATCGATGAAAGCCTTTCGATAAAAAAGAACAGGATAGTGTCCGCCGACGGCAACCGCCAGAGACGTTTCAGTCTGGTGACGGGAATTCACGGCGATGAACTTGAAGGCCAATACATCTGCTATCTTGTCGTGAAAAAATTAAAAGATCATCCTGAGCTCTTTCACGGCATCGTGGACGTATACCCTGCCATGAATCCCCTCGGCATCGAATCGATTATGCGCGGCATTCCCGATTTTGATTTAGATATGAACAGGCTGTTTCCCGGACGCACCGACGGCGACATGAATGAATTTGTCGCTTCACAGATCGTCGAAGATCTGGAAGGCAGCGATCTGTGCGTCGACATCCATGCGAGCAATATGTATCTCTGGGAAGTGCCGCAGATAAGAATCAACGAACTGACCGCCGAAAAACTTGTGCCGATCGCTATGGAGTCAAACGTCGATTTCGTTTGGGTGCACGGCGCGGCAACCGTTCTTGAGTCGACTCTTGCGCATTCGCTCAACATGCGCGGCGTCAACACGCTCGTGATCGAAACGGGCATCGGCATGCGAATAACCAAAAATTATTGCGAACAGATCGCTGGCGGCATTTTCAGAATGATGCGTCGCATGGGTATGTGGGACGGCGATGTCGACGAATCTAAAACCCCCGTGCTTTCATCGGATCCGTCCGAAGTTGCTTTTTTGAACGCGCCGATGAGCGGTATTTTGGTTTCGACGGCCAAGCACGGCGACAAGGTGAAAAAAGGACAGGAAATAGGATTAATCGTAAGTCCGATGGAAGGTTCTGTGCTTCATGCCGTTACCGCTCCTTGCGACGGATGGCTCTTTACGCTCCGCGAATACCCCGTAGTCACGGAAGGATCGCTGATGGCCAGAATTTTAAAAGACAGGGAGCTCTGAAAATGAAAGAAAAAATCCTGTACGAAATAAAAGGCCTATATCGCGATGATTTTCGCGTGACGGGATATTCATTCGGCAGCGGAGAAAAATCTCTTTGCATCGTAGGATCGATGCGAGGGAACGAAAATCAGCAGCTGTATTGCTGCGCAGGGCTCATATCGAGGCTACGCCGCATGGAAGAAGAAGGGAAACTGATCCCGGGAAAAGAAATTTTGGTAGTTCCGTGCATCAATCCGTATTCGATGAATCTTAAAAAACGTTTCTGGGGCATAGACAACACCGACATCAACAGAATGTTTCCGGGATTTTCGGAAGGCGAAACTACGCAGAGAATCGCAGACGGCGTTTTCCGAGTGCTGAAAGGCTACAGATTCGGGGTTCAGTTTGCATCATTTTATATGCGCGGTAATTTTGTTCCTCATGTCCGCATGATGCGCACAGGATATGAAAGTGTCGAACTTGCCAAAAAATTCGGCATGCCGTATGTCGTTTTGCATGAGCCGCGTCCTTTTGACACGGCAACGCTCAACTACAATTGGCAGGTCTGGGAAACGGACGCGTTTTCGATCTATTCGACCGATACGCAAAACGTGAATCCCGAGAGCGCAAAGCAGGCTGAAGAAGCCGTTCTCAATTTTATGGACAGTCAAGGCATCTGCCGCTATCACGGCAACCGTGGTTATATCTCCCGCGTAATCGGAAGTTCGGATTTTATTCCGATCAGAGCAAATTTCGGCGGTTTCTTCGAGTGCCTCGTAAGACCGGGACAGTCGGTATCAAAAGGCTGCGAGCTTGCAAGGATATTGCATCCTTATACGCTCGATGTCAGGGAGATTCTGCACGCTCCTGCCGACGGCACGGTGTCGTTTGTGCTTGAAGAACCGACGACGCATCAAAATACCGCCGTTATCAGTTTGATAAGGGATCTTGAATAGCAAAATCATACAGCCAACAGGTTTGAAAATTATTAAATATTATCTTGGCGTTTGTGCGGTGCTGGCCAGTTAGTTCACACTGCATAAGAGCTTGATTGCGTTTTGACGTTTCTTCGCCCTCAAATATCGATTTTCTCTTGCACAAGGATTTCGCACGAGAACGAAAGTTCCGGATGGCTCTAGTCATAGCCAAACTATGAAACATCGATACCCAGCTAAACAAGACGTCGCTTGGCTGATAGTTGTTTCGCTATTTACATATCTTGTACGGAAGTTTTTGAAAGCTTAAGTCTTGTGTGACGATAATGCATGTCGCAATAATCTTGTTCTTTGTTAAACCAATCTATCTTCTACTATATTCAGCATCAGTTTAACCGTTATTTACCCGTTAAACAGCAAATATTGATTTCGTTACTGTAGAGAGCCCTCCAGCCATGAATATTAGTCTAAGGTGGTGCAATATACATAATTCAATTAAATTAGAGGCTTCGTGCACATGTGTGGGTAAACTAATTAGTTCATAACCGAGCTTTA
>JAZQPH010000248.1:0-28519 GCA_045628385.1 Succinivibrionaceae bacterium | reverse complement strand
TGGGGTATATCGATTCCGACGATGTCGGCATGATGCAGACGCTCGTCGACGGCGGCTCGATCACGTCCTCGATAAGACCGTCCCTCTGCTACGGCGATTTGAAAAATCACGATATCGAAGACTTCTGGACGCTTCTGCTTTTTACGGGATATCTGACTTTCAATCCGCTTTACGAACCGGTCAAAAAAAACGAATACGAGCTCTTTATCCCCAATTTGGAGATAAGAGACTGTTTTGAAGAAAAAATCCAAAACTTCTTCAGGGAAAATCCGCTGATGCGAAACTATGCCGCGGATTTGGCCAAAGGCCTGTTCGGAGGCGATGCCGAATGCGTAGAACGGAATATCAACAGCCTGCTTGCCAAATACGTATCCATCAGGGATTTTTCTGCAAAAGCCGCCAAAGAAAACTATTACCACGGCTTCATGAACGGCGTTCTGACAACTGCAGCCTCTTTGATTGAGGAGCAGGGCTCGAATCTTGAGTCGGGCAACGGTTATGTCGATTTGATTGTCAAATCAAAAGCCAGCAAATCAATCGCCATAATCGAAATCAAGCAGACCGATGACGAGCATCAAGATACGCGGAAGATTGCGAAAAAGGGCCTGGAACAGATTAAGTCCAAAAAATATGCCGAGACATGGGTTAAGAGAGAAGATATAAATTCGGTATATGTTTACGGAATATGTTTTCACAAAAAAGAGTGTTCCGTCGTATCCGAAAAAATGGCATAGTTTCTAAAACCTCCCTGGTAGCTGATGATTTGAACCTTATGCGAAAAACTCAGATTGATTTGCCATATTTGCATTCACAAAAATGACAGGGAGATTACGTTTGACAAAAAATGATAAGAACTGTCACTAAACTGGATGGTTTCTTCAAATTTGACATGCATTCTGAAAGATTTAAAGCAATTCTTAAGCCGTCCGTCCCGAAACTTTTGATAAGCTTTTCACGATAATTTTGCGGCGGAACAGATTTTTTTGTGCTGCAACTATGTTTGTACTAATCAGATGATGCAACATATCTGTCTAATCGGGCGCTATTTCCCTTCGGATGAGAATATTTTGCACCGACAGTGTTGATTCTTATTCAGATAATGGTCTGGCAAACGTAACTTCATTATTGCTTTACAAAAATCCGGACTGAGCCATAAACGTAAATTCGTGCATCCGGGCGTGCGCAAACGAAGATGATGAATGATATGGCGCTCGGGTGGGGATGCGATGGCAAAGCCCAGGTTATGAAGCTTGCCGCCGCAGGCTTCAGACTGTTCGGCAGTAATCATGCCGCATATTAGGCACATGATGCCGGCAGCTCCTTAATGCCAATTTTATGCGAGAAGAATTTTCAGACAGTTCCTCTCGTCCTCCCGGTTTCAAAATATCAGCTCATTCAGGCTTTGCATCCATGACCCTGCTTTTAGCAAGACTTCGTCAAAAGCCGCGCAGGAACGCTGATGCATCTGACAGCACGCCGGATGCGATGAATTTTAAATTTTCGCCGAATTCTGCTTTTTCATTTTTGTGCGCTGCCAGGCTGCTGCAAAATGAACGTCGGCGGAACATTGGCCATCATCGGCAAATTTGTCTGCGCCTCTCGGGAATCTCCTATCCTTTGCTTTCGTTATATCGCTTTCTGCTTACAGGTTTGCCGTTTCCAGGTACAAGTATTTCATATCGTCTTCGTCATAATGGTATTCGTTTCCGTGGTTTGTCCCGATCAAGAATTTTCTTCCTTTTCGATACGCAATGGGCGTCAGCATTTCAACCTTTTCCCAGCCGGAATCATCAAGAGGCCTGGTTGAGAACAGCATGCTGTCTGCGATCTGTTTGCGGTAAAGGGTATCCTGCAGATTGGTATGCACATACATCAAATCTCCGTCATAGATAAGAAGATTAATTTTGTTGTTCGGATATGCGACTATTCCGATTGATCTGTCGATTACTTGGAAGCGCTCATGCTCGTTCAGAGCGCGTCCGAGTTCTTCGGTTTTGCTATTAATCTGATCTATCAGGTATAGCAAAATCCTTTCGCTGTCCGTCGTGCCTTTTTGTTCATAAAAAAATCTGTCCGTGTCCGGGCAATCAAAGACGGTGCCGTTATGCATGAGCGTCCAGGTTCTTCCCGAACTGTCGCGCTTTAAGAAAGGATGACAGTTCAGGTATTCCTCCTTGCCTATGGTCGCCAAGCGTATATGAGCAAACATATTCTCGGCCAACAAAGGACTGCTCAATCGCTCTTTCAGGTATTTGCTGGTATTTGCCTTAATCGGTTCCTTTTCGATATTTACGGCGCTATGTTGAAAAATGCTCATCCCCCAGCCGTTGGGATGTTCTTCGCTGTGGGAGAAAAATGTTTTGAGGTAGCCCGAAACATCGACTTTGTCTAGTCCAGATAGTCCGAATAATTCACACATGACAACACCTTCTTTTGCTGTTGTTTCGCAAGTTCGATTCCTTTGATTACGAAATCGGTATCGTAGTCCTGTCTTATCTGCCAGGCGTAACGCTTATTTGCATCCTTAAACTTGGCTTCTTCAAAAGACAAAATTTCGCTGATTTTTTCTTTCTCTGAAAAGTCGCTATAAAAATCTTTCATCTGTTCGATGATTTTCAATCCCGCGTCGACCCCGTAATACGTTCCTTCATTCGGAATCAGGATTTTTACCGTATTCAGGTCGTAATGCGCCGCATTCTTGAAATTTTGAGTTGCCAGTATTTTTTCATCCTTCGTAAGCGGCACATAAGGAGTAGAAGCCAGCCAAACAATCAGCAGGTGTATAAACTTCATGTCGGGCAGATTGACTCCGGAAATATCAAACGGAAAAAGATCCACCACTCTAATTTCAATATGCCCAACGCCTTCGTCGTGCAGTCTCTTCAGATTGTTTTTGCCCGCTGGTTTCAGTCTGATCGGATAGTACAATTCCGTAGGCGCCGCTATCAGACCCAAATCCACGTACTTTTTGATGCTGTCGGCATAGGTTCTGATGTCTTCGTAGTCAAGCAGCGGGGTGAAATGATTCCAGTAGCCGAGCTCGCTGCACCTTGTGCTCGCCATGCCGTTGAAAACCGATCTGCCTTTGTCTCCTTTTTCAATAAAACTGCCGTCGATGATCGGACTTGCTGCGGCGATGGCCGTAATGATCCAGCCGTAAGCCGAGAGTTTTTCTGCAAGCTCGAGATAAATCTTGTTCTTGAATTCGGAATAATTATCTTTGCCGCTCAGGCCGAATTCCTCTTGTATCAGCTCTTCCGCAAATGAAAAGTTGTAGTGAATTCCGGATAAGCTCATTTTGTATCGGCCATACCGTTCGCCCAGATATTCGCGATAGCCGTCGTTGTAGCCGCTGCCGTCGACATGCTTGCCGATCGGAATGTCCTCTTCGTTTTTGATATACGAAGGATTTGAAAACGGCCAGAGCAGTTCGGGCGGATCGAGCTCCGAAAGTTCCTTGATGATGTAGTAATTGAATGATTTGAGATTTTCAATCGCCTCTTCTATCGAAGTTGCGACGTCGGTGTTCACTTCGACCTGATTTTCGCAGAAGTCGTAAACGATATGCTTGTGGCCGCGGAAAGGATGAGATGTATGCGAAAGCGAGCCGTCTTCTTTAATTCGCAGGCTTTCTTTTTCCAATCCGAAATTGCCTTTGAACAGCAAATCTCTGATTTTTTGATTCTCTGAATGAAACATATTTTCACCTATAAACACTATGCGATATGGAATTGGCAGCGGTCTTTGTCGATATTCATGTCCGGCCGGCGGGTCTTATTCGGGAGCTTTAAAAATTTCCCGAATATTGCCTGCAGACAAACGGCTCAATAAAAAAAGACCCGAGAATTTATTCGTTCTCAGGCCTTTATCAGTTGGCATTTGTCTCATTCGATCCGGGACTTTTGTCAGCGCGGCATATCGACGAGGGATGCTCAATCCGCCTGGGACGACATCGGCACATCATCATTGTTTCGTTAGAAAATATTTCTCTGTTCATTTCTGCCTTCTCGATTGATCTTTAATTGGCATGCGTTTAGTCTAAAACAGAGTAACCCACTATGTCAATAGGTATATAAAAATTTTGGTGAATTTTTATAAAGTCTGATCCCCGCGAGCTGATGTCTATTTATGAAATCAGCCGCCAATCGACGGATCGTTTGGCGGCTGATTTTCCTTGATGCATGAATGAGACGGCAAAGTTATCTATCGATCTTCCGCGTGGCGCCGAGCGTCAGCGGCTCCTGACTCCTGCGCGTTTTGCTTCCTCCTGCTTCTTTGAAGGTGCGGGAAGCGATGCCGTAAGAACGATGTCGATCTTTCTTGAGGCGTCCACTTCAAGCACGGGAAATAATTTTTCGGCAAGGCCGAGGTAAAATTTGCTGATGCGGTCAAGCGCTTTGCCTGCGCCGGAGAACGCCGCTGACTGCAGGGCCTCGGGGCTCAGTGTTCTTTGATAGACCTTGGTCGACGATACTTCTGATCCCGTTTGAACCGAAGTAACGGGAGTTGAAGAGAACATGCTGCCGAAGCCGTCCAAAAATCCCGCTACCATTGCCCTTGCGATAAGCTTTCCTTGTTTGGAAACGAGCCTTCCGCGGATGCCGGCTTTGCCGTCTTCCCCCGTGATATAGCCAGCTATCGGTCCTTCGTATCCCTTGCATGCGATGCTTTCGGCACGAAGATAGACGCGTTCTGATGACATGTCGCCGTAGCCTGCCGCAACGAGCATGCATCCATCCACGCCAATTTTTTTGCCATGCGGTCCTACGGCATGTCCAGTGAGTCTGATAAGCGCGGGGTAGGGTTCGTTTCTGGCGTTTTCGCCTGTCGGCGCGTCAAGACCGGTGATGAGTTGCCCAGACATGAGCGTGCCCGCAGTAAGATAAAAACTCTCTGATTTGGTCTTTTCGGCAGAACGCTCTTTTGGCTGTTCTTTGGCTGTCTTCATCGAATGTCTTTCATAGCCTCGTACTGCGCGTTGGTATTCTTGAAATTCCTTTTGGGGAGAATTCGGAGCGTGCGCCTTGGAAAAATTTCTTTCGGGAAAAAATCCTTGGTCATCTGATATGCCGAAATCATTTGTTGTTTCCAATGCGTTTGAATTTATCGATTGTCCAGAGCCCCGAAATCTTCTGCCGTGCGCTTCAAGGTTATCTGAAAGCGAATTGACGGCCAGCGCGTCCTGCTTTGAAAACCCGCCAGCTGCCGCTTTTTGAGCCTGCGAAGTTTCTCCCTGCGATGAATTTTTCATTCGCGCGATTTCTTCGACCAGCCGCTTTTCGCGATCGCGAAGCGCGTCCTCCCGCTTTTTCATTTCATCTTTGATGCGTGCGATGAGCTGTTCCTGCTCGCGAAGTTCGCCCGACAGTCTTTTTACGTCATAAGCAAGTGAATCAAGCGCGACGGTTCTGGTGCTTGAATCGGTCAGAATGTGCTTTATCGGTTCTTCTTTTTTTTCGCGATGGCCGTCTGACGGCGACACCGCGGCAATTACGGCAAACAAAGCGGTGCCAGCGGCTCCGATTGCTGCGGGACGGCGCATTCTTGCGGGAATTTTTTCAAAAATTTTCACTTTAGTCCTCCTTTTTCCTTGCGGCGATGATGAGCGTGGCGTCGCCGATATTTCTTAGTTCATGGAGGGGATAAAAACCGACTGCTGCGGCTTTTTTGTCGCAGGCGACGTCGTCGAGAATCACGGCAGTTTTTTCCGTCATTCTCGCTTCATGCACTGAAATCGTATAATCGGCACTTTCAAAATAGGCCAGGCTTCCCGATACGCTGACGCCGCGAAAGCGGCACGGCGCCGTCTTAAATTCATCGGTCTTTTCAAAACCGGACGGAGTTTTTCCCGCTGCGGCTGCTGCCATGCCTGCAGCAAGTTTTTCCGCATAGCCTTCGGCGTCGATGGAGTTTCTTGCTTTCTTCGGCATTTTCTTTCTGAGGTCTATGGGGCTCGGCATGCCGGCAACGGCCATAAAATGCGCGGTGAGCGCTGTTTCTTCATCGCCCGTTTCCGTGAAATACACGGTAAAAGGCTGCGGAGTGTCGGCGGTGATGTAGGCTACCGAACCTCTTATTTCAATGGATACGTCGGCGGACGTTTTGGCTTCAGGTTTTTCAAAAGGCGTGATGATCCTGTTGAGGTGGCCTCTTGCTATCGGCATGACTTCCGCTTCGGGAAGAGTCGGAAGATCGCTCGGCGTCCCGTGAATCATGCTTTTCGGCGCCCAGCCGTTGCCTGCAGAAGTTCTGCCTTTTCCCTTTTCCTCCTTATGAAGCGACAGATTGCCTGCGCCGGGATTTTCGCCGATGCTTTGCGGATGAATGCCTTGATCGCCGCCGTAGTCTTCGCAGTCGCCGTATACGTCTTCGTCAGGGCAGTTTTGAGCATCCTGAAAGGCCTCGGCATCTGTTTTTGCATCTGCCCCAGCATCGTGTTCTGGTTTACCCGAATCGCCGGCATCAAGCTTTTCTTCCCTGAGATCGATCGTGAATATCTCTGAATCCGCCGATTGTTCCTCGGCATCTTCGTTGGCGTTTTCGGGATTTTTTTCCTGTCCCTGATGAAAATCAGAGCCCGGCTTTGTGGATTCGTCGATGTCTTGGACGCTTTTGTCTTCGTCACGGACTTCAGAGATGACTTCGCTTACTTGCAAGGCATTTTTTTCAAGGCCCGAAGCGCTGCTTGCGATGTCCGCGGTGCCGCTGAACAGATCTTCTGCCTGCGATTTTGCCTCACCGCATGCGGCGGCGACTGCGGCCGCGATGATTAATTTTTTCACGATTGTTCTCTCCTAAATTTCTTGTTTTTAAAGGGATCGCTGACTGCTTTTCATCGGCCGCTTCTGATCTCTTGGATCTTTCCCGACTCCGCACGCCGCTCGTCTTCTTTTTTCATGCGCTCTCTTATCTGCTTGGTTCGCGGGGCGCCGAGATAGGTGTCTACCCAGGTAATGACGGGAGCATGATCCCTTGCTGCAATGCGAAACTCATAAGTCCTTTCTTCGCGTTTTGAATGTCCAGACGCGCCCGTGAGCCTTGCCGTTCCGGTTACGAATACAAGACCTGTTTCGGGTTCAAACATCACCTGGGCGGGGATAAACGACAATGTCACGTTGTCGTCTTTAATTTGCCTTGCCTGTGTCTCCAATAAAGAAGCCACGCCGTGGTAGATGTCGGGCGATACCAGCCTGCCGAGAGCATTTCTGACAAAGTCGACGCTTCCGGGAGTCACGTTGCCCAGAAGATTTCCGGCAAAAAGCGCCCAAGCCTCGATGTAGGCGGCGTCTGCGCTTTTGGCGCCGACTTTTGCGGGCTTTTCGAGATCGGGCGGCACGAGCACCACCGTAGGTTTTTGAAACAGCACGGAGGATGCGAGCAGAATGTTCGCAGCCAGCAGGCCGCAGGCGGCATTTTTGGAAAATCCCGCTTCTCTGGCATCTTGGGCCTTTTTTTTCAGATATTCGCGGATGTTCACGGCAGATATCTCCTGATGTAGGGATTTGGAACCGATTTGGCGCGGCTTGGCAGAAATCCGAACCAGTACAGGGCATGCAGGAAATATCCTTCTGGCCTCCCGAGGCGGTATTTGCGGTAGGCTTTCGTGACCAAAAGCCCGATGAGCGTGCAGATGAATGCTCTTGAGGCGACGATGCCGGCGACAAGACCGATAAGAAGAGGCGCAAGCTCGTCGGAGCGCCACAGAAGCACGCGCACGGGCGCATCGAGGTTTTGCGGAATGCGCACGGTTTTCATGATGTTCCTCCTTAATTTTGGACTGACGTGTAATGGCTTTGCCTAAAGCGGCAAAGCAAAGGCAGCGTTTTTTAGACGCGGATGTTTGATTAATGTTTTTTTGCTGCGCTATGCTCGTCTCTTCCCGAGACTTTCAGCGACCGTTCTTATCGCCTCTTCGAGGCTCATGCCCGAAGTAACAAGCGCATTGACAGCGCTTACTTCCTCGGCCTTGGTCGAGTAGAGAATTTTCTGGAAGTCGTTAACTTCGAGCCTTCCGACTCCCTGACCGCGGTCCGTTATGAAATAAATTTCCGAAAATCTTCCGGGCTCGGTGCGCACGGTGCGAAGAAGCTCGCAGGCGGCGTCTGAAAGCGGCAGCCTTGATGACCGTCTAAGCTCCTCGATCGTTTCGGCCTTTTGTCCGAGCAAAAACATGTTGGCCGAGTTTTCGGCGATCGCGCGGCCAGCGGGACTTGAATAGAGATCGTTTACCGACTGCGTGACAGTTACCGCCGCGCCGCCGTATTTTCGAAAGCGTCTGTATCCCGTTTCGATGAATTTTCCGACTTCGCCCGAAGTAAGCAGATCCCAGGCTTCGTCGATGATGACGAGCTTTGGCCTGCTTCTGTCGCCAAGGTACATGCGCTTTTGGATCCTGAAAACGAGTTCAAGAAGCACGACCTGCTGCAGGTGCTTGCGCCCCTTAAGCTCTTCAAGCTCAAGCACGGTGAGGGCTGCGTCCTCAAGAGCGCCGCTCGGTCCCGAAAAATATCGTCCGTATTCGCCTTTTTCGGTGAAGGGATACAGCTGATCGCCCAAATCTCTGACGCGCGGATCGCTAGATGACAGAAGCGCGTCGGCAAGCTCGTCAACGGTAGATCTCGTTCCCGACTGTTCCCAGACGGCATGGATTTGCCGTTTGAGCGCTGACGTTTGCAGATCGCTTAAGTCTCCCGAACCCGATGCCATCGCCGCAATGACGGCCGCAAGGGTATCGGCGTCTTCGCGGTAATCGGTGACGAGCGAAAACGGATTGAGCGAGATGCCCGACGACTGCGAGAATTCGACGAAATTGCCGCCAAGAGCCCGGCAAAGCTTCTCGTAGCTGCGACCGACGTCGATAACCCAGGCTTCGGCGCCAGCAGACAGATACGACACGAGGATTTCATTGACGAGAAATGATTTTCCCGCGCCCGACTGCGCCGCGATGCAGAGGTTGAAATTGGTTCCCGAATCGAAAAGATCAAGAGCCATGATTTGCCCAGACCTGCCGATGAAACTCATTTTCGGCGTGCCCGTGCCTTTCCATTCGGCAAATATCGGCAGAAGTGTCGCTGCCTGCTCCGTTGTCATCGTGCGGTAGCGCATGAGATCGCGCATTGCCTGGGCATCGGCGCCAAGCGGCAAGGCGTTAAGGAAGATCGGCAGGGCAAAGAATCTGTCTCGCATCATGCGAAATCCTAGTTCGCTCAGATAAGTTTCGGCATTTCTCTCGGCGCGCGAAAGTTCTTCTTCCGTCCTTCCGTAGACGCAGAGCGCAAGCGACATGCGCACCACGCGATTTGACGATCCGAGGCTCTGGAAAAATTCGTCGAACTCCTGTTTTTCCTGTCCGAGCTCGGGGACGAATTTCACGATCGGACCGTATGCCTGGTTTGTTGTCCATTGCCTTCTGGCCGACAGCCTGGCTCTTGCCTGATCCTGCGGCGGATACCAGACCGACGCCGTCATGAAAAATGGACCGTTGAGCCCGCGGCTTCCTGAAAATGCGTCCCCCGCGTAGTAAAGCGCATTGCCGAAAAAACTTTCCCTGCACAGGGTTTTGGGCGAGAGCGTCGCTATATGGACGTTAGGAACAGCTGTATCGTCCGAAGACTCGTTTTTTCCAGAGGTCTTGTCATGAGCTGACTTCTCGCCTTCTTCTTCTGAACTTATGAGAAGTCCCGAGGGTTTTACAAAAAGCGCAGCGTCCGGGCGCGCAAGCTGCGCGCCGAGAGGCAGAAACTGATCGGGCTCGGCAGGAACCGTCTGGCTAAACGGATTGAGAATGGAATCGCTTATGCGAAGCCAGCCCGCAGCCGTAAGCGAACGATGGCAAAGTCCCGCGCTGTCCATGGTCTGGGTCACTGCGGTTCTGAGCGATTTCATTTCTTCGATTTTGGCATCGGCGGCGTCGCCAGACGAACACAGACCGGGAAATTGCCTTTTTACCGATATCACCAGCCTGAAATCGCGGGCAGGAGCTTCTCTTCCGGTTCTTACCGCAAGCTTTCTCAGATGTTCGATGCGTTCTTCGACTGCAGCGGAAGCGATGCGAAGAGCGTTTTCTCCTCCCGGCGCTGGCGTTGCTCCTTCCCTGGCTGCTTTGATTTCGGCCAATTTTTTTTGCGCATCGGCGGTGCCAAGAAGCGTGAACGAAATTATCGTGCCGTCAGGATATCCCATATTGAGCAGCGATTTGAAACGATCGAACATCGCGTCGTCGGCGCCTGCAAGCGGCACGGCTTCAAATCCGAACGACAGCGAATCATCCGCGCCGAGAAATATCCCGTCTTCATATGCTCTGGGAGACAAAAGATCCCTGAAAGCGTCGCCGTCATAAAATTTTTTGTTCATGTGCTAACTAACCTTGCGCATAAATTGCATCTGCCGCGAAACGCTCGGCGGCAGCGATTATTTCTTCGGAATTTCCCGAACAGAATTCGGCTCTTTGAATTTTTCCCGAAGCGTTTGTCTCCTTCATGATGGCGGCAAGCGGAGCGACAACTCCTTCGGTCAGCAACAGAGCGCGAGAAAAGAATCGTTTGGCGTTTTCGGAAGGCTTTGATGATGGCAGCTCGCGTTTTCCTTCGATAACTGCTGCGGCATCGTCGGGCGTCAAATCGAAGATCGCCGCGGGATCTGCATGATTTTCGGCGCCGACAGGAAGAGCGAGGACGCGGACGCCAGAATTGGAAAAAATTTTTTTTGCCGTTTTTGCCGCCTGTATCGATGAAAGCGAACCAAGTGACGCAATAAGAATCAGCGATATGCTCTGTTTTTGGGCCGATGCTGAATCGGTTGTGCGCGATTCGGCCGATTGCTGAGCGTTTCGTAACTTTCGAAAAAAATCATTTTGCGAACAAGCCGCGCTTGTGCTTGCGCATAAAGAAATTTCCTGTGACTGGTTTTCTTCCCATGGTTCGATAATCCTGCCGTCGGCTCGTCTTGGCTGCTGATCTTCGCAATCATTCGTAAATAAGGATGTGCCGCACTGCGCGCTCATGTCGCGAAAGCAGGAGCTGTCTGCCAAATTCACCGACAACAGTTCGATCTCTTCCAATATTTCTCTGTAGCGGTTCATATCGGCGCTCTTCTTTATAGCAATGGGGAGATTCATTGCTGATTTGGTTTTGCAATGCATCGGACGAATGTCGGCAGGCGCACCATGCATGCGCGAAATATCAGCTTCTCCGAAAGATTGTCGCTTGTTATTTGTGCATGACCCGCTTCCCGAAAATTCGCACGCGAGACAGGAAAGCCCGGAAGCCGCGGCCGCGCATGCAGGATGCATAAGAAAATGCCGGGTGTTTGTTTTTTTGATTGCGCAATTTTTTGTCGCCGCATGGATATTTTGGCTGGCATTTTTTAAAAATGATTTTCCCTTGCGCGATGTGACGAACGAACCGCAGGATTTTGCGGCTCTTCCGAGCGCATGAAGCATCGAAACATTCAATGAATTTCTCCTCGCGGGCTTTCGTCCCCGCTGTTCAGATAGCCGTAGCCGACGTTTGACGTCGTACTTCCTGAAGGCATTTCAGGCAGCGAGAGAATAGACGCCTTCTGCTTGTTGTCTGACGGCGCAAGTCGATTTGAAATGGATGTTTAAAAAAAAGACCTAAAAGAGCATTTATATGGCTCTTTTGCTAAAAAAGGTTAAAAAACAAAAAATTATTAAAAACATTAGAAATGTTTAATGACTTCTATGTTATCTACCGACTTTAATTGTCAATTGAAGGAATGTTTTTACTTGGTAATAAAAATTTATCGCGTCGAGATGTTTAGCAGAGTATTTTGATATTTGAGATATTTCAAAAATATCGTATTAATGACTTTAGGATGAAACCAAAACGCAAATAATTAAAGATATGAATGGGTAAAAACAATGATCTCAATTAATGAGTGTTTCCATTCAGGAAGTTATGTCTAAACCATGAATTCGATCCATGAATCAAATATGGCAATATATTACTTGTTTAGGAGAAAAGACAAAATTTAAATTATCCGAACGACAGTGAATTCTTGGCTGCTGAATTTATAATTCATAATACGGCAAATATGATTTGAATCAACATTAGTTACTCAATAAGTTACTAATCAACAAGAATATATGAACGGTGAATAAATGACAGATTATGTCCAAACGAAGAAGAAATAATGTAATTTTGGTACAGCATTGATAATGCGATTTTGAAGATTTTTTCAAAAACTCAACCTAAGTTACAATTTAGCCAAAATATTATCTCATATATAAGATATTGATTCTTTTTGATAGTAAAATGTCACAGACCTGCTTGCATGCGCGCAAATGCAATTTGCCGCGGCTGGCGATCTTTTTTTTGTTGATTAAATAACTAATTTTGTCTTGACGATAATATTACTAAATAAATCCGACTGAGTTATTTATATCTATCATTAAGTAATGCCTAACAGGATAGCTTATGTCGCTATTAACAAATCCAGTTTTGTTGTCAGTTATCGTTCTATGCATTTTGTGTCTTTTCAGGCTGAACGTATTATTGTCATTGCTCATTTCCGCGCTGTCCGCAGCATTGTTCGCAGGCATTCCGATATTGGACGCGTTTAATACGCTGACTGCGGGTTTCAGCGTAAACGCGAACACCGCATTGGCTTATCTTTTGTTGGGAACATTCGCTGTCGCCATAGCCGAAACTGGTCTCACCGAAATGGTTTCAAACAACATGAGCAAATGGATCGGTTCCAAAAAGGGCGTATTTTTGTCTGTGATTGCTTCGATTGCCTGCCTCTCTCAGAACCTTGTTCCCGTGCATATTGCGTTTATTCCGATAATGATTCCGCCTCTTATCGTCTTAATGAACAGACTGCAATTGGACAGGCGATCTGTTGCATGCTCACTGTCATTTGGTCTCAAGGCTCCGTACATAATGCTCCCGTTCGGTTTCGGGGCTATATTCATGGGCATCATCGCAGACAACATGACCGCCAACGGAATCCAAACGACCATATCCGACGTTACCAAAGTCAACTGGATACTGGGCGCGTCCATGTTTCTGGGTCTACTCGTCGCGCTTTTCTTTACCTACAGAAAACCTCGCGCATATAAAGACGTGCACCTAAATCTGGAAAAAATCGAAGCGCCTGAATTCGGTTATAAACACGTCGTGACGATTGCGGCGATCCTGGCGGTCGGCGTGGCGCAGGTGCTAACCGATACGCTTTCATTCTCTGCTTTGTGCGGTTTGCTAATAATGTTCGTTTTCAGGGCGACCACGTACAAAAAAATAGACAGCATGTTTAAGGGCGGTCTTGAAATAATGGGCCTCATTGCATTCATAATGCTGGTTGCTGGCGGTTATGCCGAAGTCATCAAACAAACTGGCGCCGTTGATGAATTGGTTAAATCGGCAGCCGATCTCATGAGCGGCAGCAAAATTCTGGCTGCGATGCTCATAACGGTCATCGGACTGCTGGTTACCATGGGAATAGGCAGTTCATTCAGCACCATTCCGATTGTTGCCGTTTTGTATGTGCCTTTGTGCCAGCAGATGGGCTTCTCGCCTGCCGCGACCGTATTGCTGTTATCGGCAGCGGCGGCATTGGGCGATGCGGGCAGTCCCGCATCCGACACGACGCTTGGACCAACGTCGGGTTTGAATGTCGACGGCCAGCACAACCATATTTGGGACACCTGCGTGCCGACGTTCCTGCATTACAATATTCCGCTGATGATTGCCGCTATCGTAGGTTCGCAAATTTTGTAGTATTGCCGATTATTTTTGCAATTTATATCTGTTTCATAAATAACACGTCAAAGGATGTGTTATTTTTTTAATTTAATTTTATGAAAGCGATAAACATAATCTGTTTTATAGGTTCGGAATATGCCTTTTTTCCGACAGGATATTTTTATTGTTTAAAGTTTTAGTGGCGCAAAAATATTTTTTTGTTATGATATTTTTGCACAAAACAATAAATAAATAAATGAGTAAACCCTCTTAGCAAAATAAATTTTATGGTTTAAGACATAAGATTTATCAAACGAGGAGGGGGGAGAGATATCAACAATTTAATGCCATAAGGAACAAACCTGGTTATGAGCAACAAATCAACAAACAAGTTCTATACCGATCGTCAAAATCAGTATGAATCGTCAGCAAGAAGCTATCCGAGAAAATTTCCTTTTGCCTTAAACAAAGCCAAGGGCGTTTGGCTGGAAGACGTAGAAGGCAATCGCTACCTTGATTTTCTGTGCGGCGCCGGAACTCTTGCTTTGGGACACAATGACGATGACATTAATCAGTCCATGATCGATCTGATTAATTCAGGTGCACCTCTGCATACTCTTGATTTGACGACGCCTACGAAAGACAAGTTTGTCGAGACGATTCATCAGATTCTTCCTTTCGGCATGGCAGAAGACGTAAAAATCCAGTTTTGCTCTCCATCAGGCACGGATGCAACGGATGCCGCCATCAAGCTTTGCAAATCGGCAACCGGCAGATCATCGGTAATCGCCTTCAGCGGCGCATACCACGGCATGGGCCACGGCGCGATGGCTCTTACGGGCAACTGCGGCGCCAAGAATAAAGTTGCATCGCTGATGCCCGGCGTTCAGTTTATGCCGTATCCGTATTCCTACCGCTGTCCGATGGGGTTGGGCGGGGAAGCCGGCACCAAGGCCTGCATTTCTTATTTTGAAAGAGTTCTGAAAGATCCTGAAAGCGGCATAACCAAGCCCGCAGCCGTCATATTGGAGCCGATTCAGGGCGAAGGCGGCGTAATTCCCGCGCCTGTTGAATTTTTGCAGGCTGTAAGGCGAGTCACGAGCGAACTTGATATTCCTCTCATCTGCGATGAAATCCAGTGCGGCATGGGCAGAAGCGGAAAAGTTTTCGCTTTTGAATATGCGGGAATCAAGCCTGACGTGATTTTGGCTTCCAAGGCAATCGGCGGCACTCAGCCGATGTCCGTCGTCATCTACAACAAAAAACTCGATACCTGGGGACCGGGCGCGCATGCCGGAACTTTCCGCGGAAATCAGCTGGGCATGGCGGCAGGAACCGTGGTTATGAAAAAAATTTCGGATCCCGCATTCCTCGAAGAAGTAGTCGCCAAAGGCGATAAGTTCTTGACCAGGATGAACGCGCTCAAGGAGCAATGCCATATTGTCGGCGACGTAAGAGGCAAAGGACTCATGCTCGGAATCGAGTTCGTCGATCCGCATGGGCAAAAAGATTTGATGGGACATCCTCTTCCGAGCGGAGAAATCTGCGCCCGCATCCAGAACGAATGTTTTAAGCATCATTTGGTCATGGAAAAGGGCGGCCGCCACGGCTCGGTGATGAGATGCCTGACCGCGCTAAATATTTCCGACGAAGACCTGGAAAAGGGAATTCAGATATTGGAAGAAGTCGTGAGAAGCGTGAATGAAGATTACAAATAATCCCTACATCATTTCCGGCAAACCGGAGGATAGGGCTGTTTTTGAATCCATGATCAAGCAAACGATGGATGCTTTTTTTGCATCCGTCGGCGACGGCAGCGCCTTTTCCGGCATCAATCCGTACGAGCTCAGAGCGAAAATCAAGGAACTCGGCTTTATCCCCCAGCAGGGGCTAGGTTTCGGCAATACGCTTAAAAAAGTCGAAGATGCGATTCTTCCGCATCTTCTTCGAACCTGGTCGACGAAGTACATGCCTCATCTGCATGCTCCTGCTCTGACCGAGACCGTTGCTTCGGAACTTCTCATTGCGGCTTTCAATGATTCGATGGACAGCTGGGATCAGGGTCCCGCTGCCACGGAAGTCGAAGAGAGCATGATATGCGGGCTTCTTGATTTGTACGGATTCGGTGAACAAGGCGACGGCACGTTCACCTCCGGCGGATCGCAGTCCAATATTTCAGCAGTCATTGCTGCCCGCGATTGGTATTGCCAAGAATTTTTGCATGCTGACGTGAAGTGGGACGGTCTTCCGTCCGAGTACGGAAAACTTCGGCTGTATACTTCCGAAATATCGCATTTTTCCATGGACAAAGCCTGTCATGTCATGGGACTCGGATACAACGCCGTAAGAAAAATTCCTGTCGACAAAAATGCCAAAGCCGATATCGAAGCATTTAAAAAAATGCTCGAGGAAGATGTTTCCCAAGGTTATATTCCGTTCTGCGCGGTAGCAACGATCGGAACGACCGATTTTGGGTCCATCGACGATGTCGGCGCATTCCGCGTTCTGTGCGACAAGTACCATATGCACCTGCATGCCGATGCGGCGTACGGATCAGCGGCGATTATGAGTTCCCGCTACCGCAGCAGGTTGGGAAATCTGTCTTTGTGCGATTCAATCACGGTCGATTTCCACAAGATGTTTCTTCTGCCGATTTCCTGTTCCGCGGTTTTGTTCAAAGAAGCTGGCAGGCTCAAATGTTTTGAGCTTCATGCGAACTATCTTAACCGAGAGGAAGACGAAGAAGACGGATATATCAACTTGGTCGGAAAATCCCTGCAGACGACAAGGCGTTTTGATGCCCTGAAAGTTTTTATGGCGTTCCAGACCCGGGGAATGGACGGCTTTGACGATATGGTCACCAAGGTCATAGAAAATGCGGATTATTTCTATAATCTCATCAGCGACGATCCTGATTTTATCGCGGCTGTCAAACCCGAACTAAGTTCCGTCGTGTTCTGCCTCAAGGACGGCGACGACATAAACAAAAAGGTAAGAAGGATACTTCTTGAACAAGGAACGGTAATCGGGCAGACGGAGATGGATGGAAGGGTTATGCTGAAGTTTACCCTGTTAAATCCTAATCTCGAGCACCAAGAATTTGACGATATCATCCTAACGATCAAAAAAATCAGAGACGAAGTAAAAAACTGCGCTTGTTAATCTTGGTCGGCGGCGATCCCTGTCTTATGACGCGATCGTGCCCAGATTCGGGACAATAATTATTTGATTCTCTACGGCAAATAGCACATCAAATCGATGTGTTATTTTTTTTGCGCCTGAGCTGCCGATTTTTAAAACCTGCGGAAACCATCTTTTTCATGCCTGCGGACGTGTTTTCTGTTCCGTCAGTCAGTTCGGCAACAGGCGCCTTGTCTGCGAACTCGCGCTTCATTTTTCATTCACTAGCCGCCGCCGTTATAAGCCGCTGGCTTCGATGCGTCCGCTTTTGCAAGTTGATTTTAAATGCGTATATGTAAAAATACTGTATGACTTACATCAGACAATGTAAGTCATCTTGGTAATGATTGTGAGAAAAATGTGCAATTTATGGTTGGATGCGACTAAAAATGTGTTGAAAAGCGTCAAATAGTGGCGTATAACTGTCAACGAATTAGCGATTTACGTAATTTTATTCAGACGCTGATTTGTTTTGATCTGGCGTAAACTATGGATGAACAATGAATGTGCAATAAATGACGTGTGTATATTTGTGTTAAACATGGCTTTAGGCATTAACTCAAGACGTACATGAATGACTGACAAAATTTGATTGTATTGAGGGGACGGCTCGGCCGTCGGGAGGAATGATATGAAGAAAAATGAAAGCGTTGTGGGAATGAAGAGATTAAAAGAGGATTATGCCTACATCAATATGCTGTTTCTGAGTCTGGTTCGCGAAACTGCAAGACTTGACCCTTTGAATGCGCCTTCAAGACTCGGTCTTACGCGCGATGTTATCGAGCGCGTGTCCCAGGCTCCGCTTGCTTCTTTTGCCCGTCTTGCTGTCGGCACCAACCTTCTTTTTACGCTGCGCGGCGGCAGCCGCGATTGGGTGCGTTTGCTTGACACCGATTGCTGCGAAGATCAGAAACTCTGCTTCTTTACAAAACTCGTGTCCGACTCCGAGGGAGGAAACGATGCTTAAACTTACCGATTCCTACAAGGGCGCTTATTTTGAACTTGTGGAAAGGATGCTCCGCACGGGATTTCGGGTGTCGATCATAAGCGACGAAACGGGACTTCAGCCTTCAACTGTCCGCAGAATCGCGCAGGAAGCCGGCATAAAAGTAAAGCGGTTCGGCACCCAGGCTCCGCTTGCGGCGCTGGCTTCGAGCAGATCAAGAATCAAGGAACTGACGCTATTTTGTTCCCTTTTTGCAAAGTCGTTCGACGGCGCAGGCAAAAACGGAAGAATCGAAGCCATAATGGCGGCGCATGCTCTTTATCTTGAAATGCGCGGATGCATCGGCGGATCCGAATCGGACGTTCTTGCGGTCAATGACGCATATACCGCAGCCTATGCCTACCTTCGCGGACAGCTGCGGCTTGAAAAATGCGGATGCGGTTCAAACTATGCCGAGGTCGACGAACAGAGGATTCCGCTAAGCTGTCCGTTCTGCGTCACTTGATTCCGTGGATTGCGCAACCCGATGCGTTGCGGAATCTCATAACGAAGCGATGCTTTTCCTCGATGCGCCTGCTTTGGCAAAGATTGCCGGCATTACGACTTTTGCCGGCATTTGCGGTATAGAAATGTAATTTTCGAAGATGATCTGAATCATAGCGGCTGCAGAGCATAAAGCAGGATGAATTTCGGAGGTTTGCATAACAGCGGAACATTTGCAGACAAATTAATCAGAATGCCGTTGAATGGAAGAATCAAAATTATCGCCTGCCGATGATGACGGAATATTGCGAATAAATTGATTTTTTGCTGAATGTGCGCAGTCTTAAAAGTTTGAATGTTTATCGGCCGGCATGATTTTGTCATAATATTCATGGTTGTTCTTCAAGCCGCGAATTGAGCAAGGAGAGAATCTGCTGATGAATGATCCTTTTGCCTATCTCGGAGTTTCTCGCGATGCCGGCCGCGAGGAGATAAAAAATGCATTTGTGCGAAAACTCGAAACATGCCGCGAAGAAAAATCCGCGCTCGAGCCCAAAGAATATGAGCGCAGAATCCGCGAAATTAGAATCGCTTACGAAGCGGCATCGAAGATAGCCTGGGCCAGAAGCGATAGCGATCTTGGTGACATTGACGGGGACGGCGGCGAGCCGCTGTCGGCCAGCGAAAAACTTGCGCGCAAATTAATCGGCATGCACGAATGGAAGCCCAAAACAGTATCCGAGGACGAACGTCAGCAGCCGCAAAGCGTTTTGCAGGACAACGCAGCCAACAAAGATCCTGAAAACGCAAGATCGCTTATGCCCGTGTATTGCGCGGCAGCTTTCGCTGCGGCTCTTGCTCTTTTGCTGTTCTTCTGCCTGTTCTGAAAATACATGACGGGCAATCGCCGCCGCGGCCATTTAATATAGCTGTTCCAAAACTAATATTTGACCCGGCTTGCCTGCCCGATAATCCTTTTTGTCTCGATCGACGGGAAACATCTTTCAAGCTCCTTTCATCGCATAGCTCCCAGAGTAGAATACGCACTCGGGAGGAACGATATGTCGGCAGCAATCAGTAAAAACGCACATTTGCTCGAAGGCAATCTCTGGACCGGAATTTTGGCTTTTGCGGTTCCGATCGCTCTTACGGGCATGCTGCAGCATCTGTTCAATGCCGCGGATCTTGCCATTGTCGGCCGTTACGCAGGAAAAGAAGCCATGGCGGCCGTCGGGTGCAATATTCCCGCCGTGAATCTGCTCGTCGGGCTGTTCGTCGGCCTCGGCATGGGCGTCAACGTCGTAGTCTCGCATCTGACGGGGGCGGGGAACAAAGAGGGCGTGAAAAGCGCGGTGCACACCGCAATTCCCGCGGCATTTCTTTTGGGCCTTTTGATAGGATTCGCCGCCTGCTTTTTTGCGGATCCTCTCCTTGGTCTCATGGCCGTGCCTGACGATGTCTTTGAAGGCGCTAAATCCTATTTTGTCATCATTTTTTCCGGGCTTCCGTTCGTCGCTCTGTGCAACGTGATGTCGGCGATTTTCGTAAGCCGCGGAGAAACGGTCAAGCCTCTTGTTTGCCTGGTCGCCGGCGGCACGGCCAACGTCGCGCTCAATGTTCTGTTTGTCTGCGGCATGGGCATGAACGTTGACGGCGTAGCGCTTGCGACGGTCATTGCCAACGGACTGAGCGCGCTGCTCATGTTCGCATGGCTCATGCGAAGAAATGACGACGCCAGGGTGTCTCCTGGCAGTTTTAAAATCGTCGGTTCCGATCTTGCGAAGATCGTGAGAATCGGTTTGCCGTCGGCCGTTCAAGGAATGGTGTTTTCCCTTTCAAACATCTGCGTGCAGGCGGGCATAAACAGTTTGGGAGCCGATGTCGTAGCAGCTTCTGCCGCGGCGTTCAATGTCGAAATATTCCATTATTTCGTGCTTATATCGTTTGCTCAGGCGTGCACCACGTACGTCGGTCAAAACAGCGGCGCAGGCAACCGCGCTCGCTGCTTTGACGCCATCAGAACATGCATGATTCTCGACGCTATCGTCATCGCGGGAACATGTTTCTTCGTGCTGATTTTCGGCCGCGAACTCATCGGAATTTTCAATTCGGAACCCGCAATTGCCGATATCGGCATGGTGCGTCTTTACTATATCGTCACTCCCGAGCTCGTAAACGTGCCGATGGAAGTTCTGTCGGGCGCCCTGCGCGGATTCGGCTATGCTTCCGTTCCCGCCGCCGTATGCATGATCAGCATCTGCGGAACGCGAATTCTTTGGCTGCTGCTGGTATTTCCGGGAAGGAGAAACTATGAAACTCTCATGGTCTGCTATCCGATAAGCTGGATCATCGCGACGATCGGCATTACCGTCTCCTATTTTTGGCTGAAGCCGCGTCTTGGCATAAAACGGTCTGTTTGATATCCAAGACCGCGCGGCGGTTGGTCCTTTGGCTCCGTTTTTGCGCATCTTCCTGGCGGACTGCTTCTTTTCGGGCGATTTTTTTCAATAATCGTTGCGTAATTTTCTTGCCCATAAGAAAATCAGTAAAGTTCGGAAAGTTGCCTGCGCATACCTATGAAATTGCACGGAATATTTGCCGCTTTGCGCGCCAATCCGAGCCTTTATCGGCATAAACGGGGTTTTGCAATGTTGAAAAAATTTGCTCTTGCGGCGGCTGTGTCCGCATCATTGTTTATTTCCTCCGCGTGGGCATCGCCTGATTCGCAGGTTGCCGCCGCCAAAAAAATTCTTGCATCCGAGCATCCCGATTTTGCTGCCGCCGCAAAATTGCTAAAAGCGCCGGCATCGTCAGGCAATCGCGAAGCGCAGCTTGAACTGTGCAGGCTGAACTCCAAAGGATTGGGCGTTCCCGAAAACAGGCTCGAAGCATCCCGTCTTTGCCGCCTGGCCGCCCTTTCCGGACTTCCGGAAGCCATGGAAGAAATGTCCGAACTTTATGAAAACGGAATACCGATGGATCGCGCGGTAGAACTAGCGATTGCCGCCGACTGGAGCAGAAAAGGCGCAGAAATGGGCTACGCTCCGTCGATGGCAAGGTATGCGGGATATCTTGTAAAAGGGCAGGGCACGCCGATTAATTACGAATCTGCTCGCGAATACGCCGAAAAGGCCGCAGCTTTGGCCGAGCCCAGAGCCTACATTGTCATGGCCGAGCTGTACGGCAGCGGTCTGGGCGTCGAAAAAAATCCCGATATTGCCAAGAAAATGTTAGAAAATGCGGCCAAACGCGGTTCTGCCGAAGCCATGTACATGCTCGGAGACATGTATTTATCGGGCAATGAGGATCTGCAGATTGACAAAAACATTTCCGCAGCCGTGTATTGGCTGGAACAGGGAGCCAAAGCAGGAGATCCAGATGCCATGATGCATCTTGCCGAACTGTATCTTTCGGGCGGAGAGGTTCCCAAGAGCATCGGAAAATGGCTCGAATGGACGGAGAAAGCCGCGCAGAAAGGAAACGTTACGGCATTGTACGAGGCGGGTGTCGCCTACTCGGAAGGCAACGGCTGCACCAAAAAACCGTCCAAGGCATTTGATTACTTAAAGAAGGCCGCCGACAGCGGAGAACCTGATGCGATCTTTAGGGTCGGCGTCATGTATGCAAGGGGCGAGGGCACACAAAAGGACGACGGCAAGGCACTGCTGCTTCTTGAATCTTTGGCTCTTGAAGGCGATCCCGAAGCGCAGGTGCTGACAGGCGCTCTTCACCTGGCGGGCAGGGGATGCGCCAAAGACGCATCCGAGGCCGCACGCTGGTTCAGCATAGCCGCCGAACAAAATTACGCGCCCGCGCTCGAACTGATGGCGGCCGTGTACCACGAAGGAATCGGAGTCAAAAAAAATGAAGATGAGGCCGCAATCATGCTCGACAGAGCCTGCAGATCCGGGAGCGACAGGGATTGCTTGCCTTTGAATGAATGGCTGGAATCGGAAGGTTATAAAAACGTATTCCTTGATATCGGCGGTATCTGATGCCTGATTGATTGGCGCATTCGGAAAAATGCGTTATCTCAGTCTTGAAAAACAAAACAAGTGCGCAAGCATTTGTTTTGTTTTGTTTTATTCCTTACTTTTCTTTATACATTCTAAAAGACGAAGATGCTTTATCCCTGTACACGTATGCGGAAAGGGTAAAGCTGTTTGATTTAGACAGCGACGTTATGCCGTTAAACGGCAGATAATGCTGTCCGTCGGTTTTGTTTGACAGCACTGTTCCGTCTTTAATCACATATTCGGTATCATCGGTAAGCACGCCGCCATAATAAATTTTTATATGGGTCGCTTCTATTATGGCAACGCATTCGACTCCGAAGTGAGTTCCTTTCCAGGTGCCCTGAAGCATATCTACGGTAGCATCGTCATAAACGGCAACATTGGAGCCTTCGGTTGAAAAATCAAAACCTTTTTCCCGAGCATTTGTTCTAAAAACATTGTATATGGCCGCGGCGGCTTCCAAAGAGACAACCGATGATTGATTGTTCTGCTTGTAGATTGATTCGTCCGAACTGTACTTGACCGATAAAATATCGCCGTCGCCCGAAGGCAGGCCGCTTACCTTAAGCACGTGGCCGTTATTTTTTGACAAAGAATGCTCATCGATAATTTTTTGAAGTTCCTTAGCCATGCTGGCGTCGGAGACGGCATATTTTAATATGAATTTTTTGCCGTCGCGGGCGGCGTATCGGCTAGATCCCCTTGATTCCACGAGATACGTTCCGTCTTCCTGCAGTTTCATGGAAACGCTGAAAATCTCGTGCTGAATGCCGAAATCTGTCAGCGATTTTCTGTTGCCGTTTTCATCGACATGGAACATAAATCCCAATAGCTGAGTGGTATATGAAAATTCGGAGATATCTTTTGATTCGATTTTATCTTTAAGTCCTGTAACGTAATACTCCCGCTTTCCGCCGCACATTTCTTCTTTAGATGAAAAAAAATTCAAAAAATTCTGCATTGATTTTTTAATATCCATATCATCCCCCGCATCCTGCGATGCGTTTGCGCTGCCGGCAAATGAAAGCAAAAAGAAAACGGCAGTGATTTTAGTTCGCAAATTTAAAAATTTTAACATTAGTCAATTCCCAATTAAACCAAAACTGCAATTTATAAATATTATGTAATCAAAGGGGAGTTTGAGCCTTGTTATGTTATTGCTTAATTATTAATTGGATTTGATTCATCGTTCGGAGAATATTTTAATTTTAATCATATAAATTTGTCTATGCGGAATATACGGTTTAAACAAAATTAACAATTTTCGATGTCAGACAAATTTATAGATGTTAAACTAACTATGCAAGTTTTTTCGATTTTACACTGAATGTCTAAAAAATGATGAGAGAAGATGCCCAAAAAATAATTGCCGCAGAAAAACTGACGTCTTGTTGTTTTTTTCTCGAACGCAATGATTATTCCGATGAATTGGTGATTCGAAAAACAGAGAACGGCTGGACGGTGTACGCGACAGACGGTCGAGCTTCAAAAATCGCGGACGGAGAAAAATTTTTTGACTCCGAAGAGCAGGCTCTGGATAATTTTATAAGAAGATTGCGGGCTTTGAATAAGTACTTGAGCTCGCGCTGACAGAGTTGCCGATCAATCGGGATCCGGCTGCTGCCCGACATGCGCTGGCCACTTGCATTCTGTTATATTTACGTCGGAAAACACCGCTTTGAAAGAAGAATTTTCCGGGCTGCAGGCATAGACTCCGAATTGGATTTCATCTTTGGCATTCATCATGTGACAGACGCGCATTTGTGAAAATATCTCGCCATCGAAAGAGCATTCGATGCAAAAGTCGTCTTCCCGCCTGCTAAGGCGGTACCAAATTGATTTTATCGATGCATCGATTTTTGTCGTGGCCCAGTCTGAATAGCCGTTGTTTGTCACCACGCTTCCTAAATGTTGGAACTGTTCGTTTTCATATTCAGCTGACGATTTGAACCAATTGTCGCTGTCAAGATACATTACCACGCCGCATTGATCAAAGCGCTTTTTGGTATCAAACGATGTTCTGACTACAAACGAAAAGTATTTTTCATTGGTTTTTATCTGCAACAATGGTGCGTTGTCATTGCTGAAATGGTAGTAGGTTTTTTGCCAAAGATCGGTATGTGGTTCTGTGACGATCTCGATTTTCGATTGGGTGGCAGAGCATTTTGCCGGTTTTCTGATCCAAAACCATTTATTCACATCGATCATGAGCGGATCCTGGCTTTCCTATCGGGACAGTTAAAATACAAACATTATATCCACCTGTTTGAAGGAATTGGGTGCATAGTTATTCCCATCACGGCCGATGACGAAATTTGAACAGGGCAAATCCATTATGAGATTTGTGCCGAAGTTGATTTGGCTGATGGATGAGAAAACCTTTATGTTTGACGAAAACAGTGTCCATGCATGATTTTTCTATGCTGAAATATAGCTTTTTGCATTGCAATGCCCGTTAGGCAATTTCGGCTGTTTCAATACAAATGCAAGTCGCACGCTTATGCATAAACAGCCGACATAACATCTGTCGGCTAAAAATTTTCGGTTGTCGTCAGTTAGTTCTTAAGATTGTCTACGAAGAATTTATCAATTTTGTCAAACGGTATCTTATCCATTTGATCGTATAGATCTGCGTGAGTGGCTCCCTTGATCACAACCAATTCTTTTGGCTCCGCGGCTGCTTCATAAACGTTATCGGAGAAGTATTTTGAGTGTGCTTTATCTCCTGTGATAAGCATCAATGGACGCGGCGATAGTTCTTTTATGTTATCCATCAGTCTGAAGTTGAAGAATCCGTAAGCAGTGGTTGCGTCCCATGCAGAAGTATTGGAGTTCATCGCTCTTGGATGATATGCGCGTCCTATGTAATAACCGTAAAAATCCTTGCTTATCGGATCTGCGTCATCCGGCAAAGTATCCGGGAACATCGTGCTGAAAGTTTGTATATTTCCGTTATCGTCTACGCCCAGCTCATGCGCGCCCCTTATCAAAGTTCCGCTCTTTGCCTCCAGATCTCGCATTTTTGCAAGATGCTTCTTCACGATTGTTCGCTGTTCAGTTGTGTAATAGGCGCCTTTGTAGTGATCGCTGATGCTTTCCGACATATCATACATGGCGGAAGTCACCACAGCCTTGATGCGAACGTCATTTGACGCCGCAGTGATGGCCATGCCTGATAATCCGCATATGCCGATTGCGCCGATTTCTTCTGGATTCACGAATTTGAGATTGCTGACAAAATCGACGGCTGCGCTATAGTCTTCCGTGAATATTTCAGGCGAACCCATGTCTCTGCGTGCGCCTCCCGATTCGCCGGTCATTGACGGATCAAACGCCAAAGCAACGTATCCTCTTTTGGCGAGTTCCTGTGCATAGAGCCCCGAGGACTGTTCCTTTACGGCTCCGAACGGTCCCGAAATCACCAATGCTTTATATTTTTTGTCGCTGCTGAAGTTTGAGGGCAAATATAGATGTCCTGCGACTTCAAAACCGTAACGATTGGCGAACATTACTTTCAGCGTTTGAATATTCTTGTCAATTTTGAAAACGCGGGTGTCATCCTTGAGTGTTTCGACTGAAGAGTTTTTCATTTGCGAGGCTTCTGCGATGACCGATATCGGCACGTCGCTTGCCATAACGTTTGCGTTTCCCATAAGAATCGCTCCTGTAATGATTGATGTCATAAGTCTGTTAAGTTTCATAAACCGCCGCCTTTTAAGGATTACCATTCGCTTCCGTCGGAATTATCGGCCATCATGATTTTGCTGATAAGATAATCAAGAGTGTCTGTTTCAATCTGTGTCTTCATAAGTCTGTTCCGCAAAACCTCTCGCTCATTTTTTAAAGTTGCCAGCACAGTGCGATATCTTCGGCCGTCAAAGCAGTCGACGCATGATTGAATGATCGAGTCGGATAAACTGACATTTTGGAGACAATCTCTGACATCCTGTTTATCTTTAAGTCTGAGTATCATTTCGGCCGCCTTACTTGAATATATCGATCCGCATTGTTAATTACTAATGGTAAAATTTCATAATGCATTATTCTTGTTTGGAATAAGTAAAAATGTCTGCTATTGAGAGGCGGCAATCCTGGATTTAGACCTCATGGTCATAAATTTGGAAAATCGGACATGGACATAAAACTTTTAAAAAATTTCTTGCAGATTGCCAGATTGGGCAATATGACCAGAGCGTCGCACTCACTATTTATCACGCAGTCAGCGCTGTCCAAGCAAATGAAAGAACTTGAGGCAGAGTTCGGCCGTCCGATTTTTTCGAGAAGCAGCGAAGGAATGAACCTTACGGAAGAAGGCCTGCTGCTGCGAAAGCGCGCTGAAGATATCGTTTCTATTTATGAAAAGACGAAACAGGATTTTGAAAATTTGGGCGACATTACGGGCGGAGATGTTCGTGTCGGAGCTCTTGAATCGTGCCATATGGACATATTTGCAAAGGAACTGCTGGCATTTCGCGAGCATTATCCAGGTCTTCGCTGCCACATAACAAGCGGCATGACCATTCAGGTCGAAGAAATGCTGGATCGAGGCATACTGGATTTTATTATCATTTCGGGCATGCCGAATCTTAATAAGTACAATCACATCAGATATCCCGCCGATGACGAATGGGGCATCGTCGTAAGAAGAGATCATCCGTTGGCACAAAAGGAAAAAATAACTTTTGAGAATCTCTTGGATCAGAACTTGATTGTTTCGACTCAGGGATTGTCGGAAGAAATATCCAAATGGTGCGGCGAGGACGTGGATAAACTCAGAATAACGGACACCGTGAATTTAGCCTATAACGGGAGCGTATTGGTAAAAGAAAAAGTTTGCGTGATGCTTTCTTATAAGGGACTTGTCAATGATGGCGATCTTGTTTGGATCCCTCTGTTTCCCAAATTGTCCACTCCCACGTATCTTTTATGGAAAAAATATCAAGTGTTCACGCCGATCGTTGAACTGTTTCTTAAGCAGCTTATGAATTCTTTTTCGCACAATCAAAAGTAGGTGACATTCGCAAATTTGGAGAAAGAATATTTTCATAATCAGTTTCTCTTAATTGATTAGACCGCATTGATCTTCTGCATTGATTGGTTTTGCGGAGTCCGCATTAAACTCACCCACATCGTCGCAATCGTATGCGAATTTAGACAATTCGTAATAATGGTTAGATATTCAGATGAATTATTGATTAAGATCATCTGTGATGTCAGCAGGTTAATATTGTTTACCACGATTGCTTATTTGAGTTGTTCCGACATCACGAAGCACGCTTTTTTGCAAAAACATATTCCGAATATATATACCGACTTGATATCAGACCTCTTAACCCATTTATCGGCATATTTTCTTTCTTTAATCTGTTCAAGGGCTTTGCCTGCAATGCATCCTTTATCGTCATCGCCGTCATTCGTCTGCTTGATTTCGATTATGGCGATTGACTGATTTGTTTTTGATTTGGCAATCAAATCGACATAGCCGTTTCCCGATTCAAGATTCGATCCTTGCTCTTCAATCAATGCGGCTGCCGTTGTCAGCACACCGTTCATGAATCCGTGATAATAGTTTTCTTTCGGAGCGGATGTCGCAAAATCTCTGATAGATACGTATTTGGCAAGCAGTCGGTTGATATTCAGCTGCACGGATTCTGCATCCCCCTTGAACAGCCCCTTGGCCAAATCCGCCGAGCAACTCTGCATGACAGGATTTTCTTTGAAGTAGTTTTGGATTTTTTCTTCAAAACAGTCTCTTATCTCGAGATTGGGAATGTACAATTCGTATTCGTTTTTTTTGGTCGACGCGTATCGAGGATTGAAAGTCAGATATCCCGTATAAAGCAGAAGCGTCCAGAAGTCTTCGATATTGTGATTTTTTAAATCGCCGTAGCAGAGGGACGGCCTTATGACGGACGTTATCGAACCGCCGTCGATGAGCGTCTGCATCAGCTCGACATCGTCGGAATCGATATACCCCATGTATTCTTCGATGACGTCGTTGCCGCTTGAATTTATCCAGTAATTGCCGGCCGCTATGTCTTCTTCGTGCCCTCCGACGTTCGGATAGTTTTCGCAGCAGAAATTCATGACGTCCCACGGGCAGTACATGTGCTCTCGACCGAAATAATAGCCGTCGTAGTTTTGGGTAACCAAATCGGAATATTTTTCCAAGCCGTAATACTCAAGAACCT
>JAZQPH010000247.1:0-6266 GCA_045628385.1 Succinivibrionaceae bacterium | reverse complement strand
GGCGTGTCGTCGGTGTCACTTGATTCCCTGACGTCGGGATTCAATATTGCGCGCAATGTTACGTCCAAGGCATGTTTTAACGCATACGCCGGCTTTACCGAAGCAGAGCTTGCCGAACTGATACCAAAGCTTGTCGACATCGAACAAATCGGCGCAAGCGTCGATGAAATCATTGCCAGAATGAAACCTGTATACGATGGGTACTGTTTCAGCAAAAATGCATCCCATACAATGTTTAATTCATCAATGTGTCTTTACTATCTTGATGAGATTAAAGAAAATGGTCGCATCCTGCCTCCTGAAAAACATATGGATCGCGCATCCGACCATGACGGAAATAAGCTGAGACAGCTGTTTGAAATTGCCGAAGACGGACTTGCCGACGAGATCATCGACGCATACCTTAGCGATTCGCGATTTTATATCGAAGATCTGGCAGAGAACATCAATCTGAACAAATCGGCAAAGTATGACCGCGTCCATCTTCTGTCCATGCTTTATTATCTCGGCTATCTCACCGTCGACAAGGACGCATCGAACGATTCATCGCTGGCTCTTAAAATACCGAATCTCTTCATGTCGAAACTTTTCGGACAATGCGTGGCAAGCCTTCGTTTAAATCCGAACAAAGCATTTGCCGATTCATCATTGGATATATCGGCGCTGCAGGAATGCCGGGATGATATTTCATCCTTTGCCTCGTCATGCACGGAATTTTTAAGCGGCATATACACCAACCAGGTGCTCACGCATATGAGCGAGATGGCGCTCAATCTGACTCTCTTTACCAAACTTAAATCCATGAGAGGCGTGTTCGTCGAGATGCAGAAATCCTTAAGAGTCGCGGGAGACGGCGAAAAATTTGCCGATTTGGCAATCACCGTCAATAAGGGAACGAGCGAGGAATGCATCTATCTTTTCGAACTCAAATATCTGTCAAAGTCCAGATGCTCGGAACATATACTGCAGAATCTTACAGAAGAAGCTTCGGCTCAGGTTCTTAGATACAAATCGTCGATCGACTTTAAAAATCAGCATGTCAAAGCGTATGTCATGATATTTGCGGGATCGGGTTGCGTGTATTGCAAGATGAAAGGGTAAACGAACTCATTCAGAAATTCTTGCGATCGTCGGACTTGTTGCGAATCATTGTTGAAAGACAGATGTCGTTTTTGCAATCGTTTCTAACAACGCATCTTTAAAATCTTATGGACATGCTTGGTGTTAAGCGCGCATGGTGTCGGTGCAGACGCTGATGGGTTATTCCCTCTAGAAAATGTTAAAGAGTTGTCGCTCGTCAAGCGCTCATATTGCGCATCTGTAGCCGACCAGAAGAAAGCAGATGGTTCTGTTGACGAAGAACAGTTGAGTTTGTACTGCTGGGGATCTTCTTCATTTGGTCAACAGGGCTTTGACAACGGCGTAGATGATGAATATTCATATTACGATGCAAGTTCTTATTGGGAGAACGGTTCAAGCAAAAACTTGTTTTATGATAATACCGACCGTATAGAATATACTCCGCGTGTCATTACAGAGATATTTGAAAAGCAATAGTTATTCTGAGTAAACCTATATCATAATTAAGATTGGGGGCTAGTTACTAGCCCCTGTTTATTGGCATATTTTGAGTTTGGTTTCAGTCCAGAATTTGTACGCGCCTCAAAATTAATTACTGCACCATTAAAGCTTACAAAGTAATCGACGAGTATCGATTTTTTATGCACTCTTACTAGAAGCCAAGGCTATGAAGCTTATCCGATTTCTTCAATTATGCATTCATGTTTTTTTGTGATTTTATCGTAGCTTATGCCTACCAATAAAATTCTGGAAAAGTTGTCTCTATAGCGATTTTCATATTGTCGCTCTTTAATTTGATTTATTGCTTCGGTTGCGCTTCGGCCATATTTTAATTCAACTATGATTACGGGCAGATTTGGATCAATTTTGGGAGCGAAGACAATATCCGCAAATCCTTTGCCTGCGGGCATTTCTTTGGTTACATCGTACCGATGCATGATGGCTAACGAATATGCAGTCGTCACGCAATAAGACAATGACAGTTCATTGTTGTATGTTCCGATTGAAATTCTGGGATTGGTATGAAATTCTTCAATGATCTCGGCAACCTTTGGGGCATCCCAAGAAAGTGTGGCTTCGTATAACTCCTGTGATCTCTTAAATTCATCCATCTGCTGAAACCAATCTTCCGATGAAATAAATTTTTGCAGTGATGAGCGGATTTCCTTATTCGGAACGTACGCCATCTTTACATACGGATCAGATGGAGCGCTGCGGCATGCAAGATAGCCTAAACACACTAATAAAGAATATGCATCATCTTTGTTGTTGATGGACACCATGTCATTTTGGAATGTTACGCAGTTAAACTCTTTTTCAGTTCCGTTTGTCAGCATATCCAGAATTTCATCTTTCAAACCTTTAAAATTCATGTTTATTAAAATTTTAAAGGAATCGAGCGCTGAAGTTTCCGTCCAATAACTTTGAATGCAGTTTCTTTTGACAGCTAACATGACGGAGTTGGGATTTAAGATGCTGGTTTGGTTTAGTTTGTAGCCATCGTACCAATGTTTTAATTCAGCAAAGTCGAGATTATGTTCCTTTGCCAATTTGTTTACTTCTTCTTCCGTAAAACCGAAGTAACGTTCAAATGGCGCAGGTCTCAACATATTAAATTCATTAAAATTATTAAGCGCCGATTGTGAAATGTATTTCTTTATGGGCAGAATTCCTGTCAAGTATGCCAAAGAAAATTTATTGTCAGCTTTAAATAAGCCGCTTAAAAAATTTATAAATTTCTCTTGAAGCTTGGAGTCATTTTTATACTCTCTATATACTAAATCCCATTCATCCATGATGAATATGAATTTTTCGTTTAGTTTTGTGCTTATTTCATATATTGCAGCAGGTAGCGATTTTGATGAAATTAAAGGATTATTATCAATCGCTTTTGAAAATTCATTATTTTCCTTTAAAGCAATCATTATCTTGAACTTTATAAAATCAACAATATCCTGAACGTTATCTGTTACCTCAAAGTCCTCAAATTCACCTTGCATGCTATTCATATCGATATAAATAACATTGTATTTATTTAAATGATCGGAAAATAAAGGATCTTCGGCAATTTTTAAGTTGGCAAGCAGTTCTTTGCTTTCGCAGCCTTTTGAGTAGTATGCAGATAACATTTTGGCCGTCATTGTTTTGCCAAAGCGTCTTGGTCTCGTAAAACAAATATATCTGCCTTCTGAATTGATCTGTTTTATGGTTTCTGAAATGAAATCTGTTTTATCGATATACAGATTGCTTTGAATGTTTACAAAATTTGAAAAATCTTCATTATCTGGATTTAATATGCGACCCATATAATTGTTCCTTAGGTAGAAATTGTTCCTTAGGTAGAAATTTTGCAAACAGCTTCGGTATCGCTGAGTCAATTGCCAATATAAAACATCGGTTGTTTATAACATATTTTCATATCGGCTTTATAACTCGGAAGCGCCGTAATGTCTGACTCCGTATGGGAGAAATATCATTGAAGATATATAGAGATTTTATCCATGTCTAGGTTCTGCTCCTGCAAACTAGAGATAATCCCCTAATTTTGCCCGCTCCCTGGAGCTACTCTTAATTATTTTCGCTTCTCATTATCTTATTTGACAAGTAAGAACTGAACTCAAATGGTTGCTCAGATCACGCATACTACGCGCATACCCTGCAATTTTTGTGGAGCGCGTCATTATTGCGGTTATTCGGGGGGAGTAGGGCGCATGCCCGCGTGTATAATCGTACGATACATGGGATCATGCCCGGCGAGTCCGGATATTGGATAAAAAGAAGAACAATTAAATTTCACTGACTAGGGGGGTGTATGGCAGGAAAAAGCACGCTTCTGCCCAGCCTGATAAACGCAGGATATCTGAGCAAGGATCAAGCTGAAGAGATCACCAAGGACGCAGAAGTCCGCGAAGTGCATCTTGTTCAGGCTCTGATCGACAGCAAAGCGATTTCCAGCGAAGATCTCGCCAATTACTGTACCGATCAGTTTGCTCTTTCATTGCTTGATCTTGATGAATTTGATCTTGATGAAATTCCTAAACAGTTTCTGAACGAAAAACTGATACAGAAATATCACGCTCTGCCTGTATATCTTCAGGGCCGCACGCTGTATCTGGCCTTGTCCGATCCTACCAATGTCGAGGCTCTTGAAGAGTTCGGCTTTGTGTTCGGCCTTCACACAGAACCTTTCCTCGTCGATGAAATAAAACTGCAGAAGGCTATAAAAACTCTTACCGAATCGGTATCTGAAGCTCTTAATGTCGATGAGTCCAATGATGAGAATTCGGACTTGCTCAGCGGACTCGACGATCCTAATGCTGCGGCAGCTCAGGATCCGAGCGAAGGATCCGAAGATGATGAAGACGATGCGCCGATCGTAAAATACATCAACAAAATGTTGCTTGATGCCATCAAAATGGGTGCGTCCGACCTTCACTTTGAGCCATATGAAACCAAGTACCGCGTAAGATTCCGCATAGACGGTATCCTAAAGCAGGTGGATCAGCCGCCGGCTTCCTTGAAAGACCGTTTTTCGGCCCGTCTCAAAGTCATGTCAAAACTTGATATCGCAGAAAAACGTCTGCCTCAGGACGGTCGTATCAAGCTCGTCATCGATAAAAAGACTAAAAAGACCATGGATATGCGTGTCAACTCGCTTCCTACCCTTTGGGGCGAAAAGATTGTATTGCGTATCCTCGACTCATCCGCGGCCAAATTGAACATCGATCAACTCGGTTTCAATGATGTCCAGAAGAAACAGTATCTTGATGCTTTGGGCAAGCCGCAGGGACTTATCCTTGTTACCGGTCCGACAGGTTCCGGTAAAACCGTATCGCTTTATACGGGTCTTAGCATTCTGAACAATGAGGAAACAAATATTTCCACTGCCGAAGACCCAGTTGAAATTAACCTGTACGGCATCAACCAGGTTCAGATGAATAACAAGGCCGGACTTACCTTCGCCTCAGCGCTTCGCGCGTTCCTGCGTCAGGACCCAGATGTAATCATGGTGGGCGAAATCCGTGACCTTGAGACCGCCGAAATTGCCATCAAGGCTGCGCAGACAGGCCACATGGTGCTTTCAACTCTGCACACAAACTCCGCTGCTGAGACTCTGACACGTCTTCTCAACATGGGCGTGCCAAGCTTTAACATCGCATCGTCATGCACGCTTATAATGGCGCAGCGACTTGCCAGAAGGTTGTGCCAGAACTGCAAGGTCGAAGCCCCAGAGTCGGAGACTTTGCTGCGTTCCATAGGCTATACGGAGGAAGAAATTCAGCAAGGCATTCAGCTTTTTGGTCCTAATGCTGAAGGTTGCGAAAAATGTTCTGGCGGCTACAAAGGCCGCGTGGGCATTTACGAAATCATGGTGATGAACGAACAGATCGCCGAGGCGATCATGGGCGGCGCCAACTCAATTGAAATAAACAGAATCGCCGTCGAGATGGGCATGCAGACGCTTCGCCGCTCGGCACTTGAAAAAGCAAGGCTCGGTCAGACAAGCCTTGCTGAAGTAAGACGCGTGACGAGTTAATAACCCAGAGGTAATGATAAATGGCTTTATTAGCAGCTAACAAAACCAAAACTCAGGCTAAGGTTCCGGGAAAAGCAAGTTCCGTAGCCAAAAAGATGGAACGCAAGATATTCCAGTATGCTTGGAAGGGAACTAACAAGAAAGGCAATCCCGTAAAAGGCGTGGTTCAGGGCGCTTCCGAAGAAATCGCCAAGAGCGAACTTCGCCGCCAGGGCGTAACCGTCACCAAGATGACGAAGCAGACGAACATCGAATTCCTCGAGCCAAAAATCAAGCCGATGGATATAGCGATGTTCTCCCGCCAGATTTGCACCATGCTCGGAGCGGGCGTTCCGATCATTCAGGCGATCGAACTTCTTTCGGGCAGCCATGAAAAGGTAAGAATGCGCGAACTGTTGGGAGCTATCGCAAACGATGTCGGAGCTGGTATTCCTCTTTCGCAGTCTCTTGCAAAATATCCGCAGTATTTTAACGATCTGTATTGCGATCTCGTGGCGGCCGGCGAACAGTCCGGTTCCCTCGAAACCGTATATGATCGAATCGCGACTTATCTTGAAAAGGCAGAAATGCTCAAATCCAAGATTAAGAAGGCGCTGATGTACCCGACCGTGGTCATCATCGTTGCGATTGCCGTTACCGCTATTTTGCT
>JAZQPH010000246.1:0-4138 GCA_045628385.1 Succinivibrionaceae bacterium | reverse complement strand
GATAACCCGCTTTTCTGATCGCGGCAAGAGCCGGCGCCACTCCGTTATCTTTTAAAACGCTGTCGGGAATTTTCGGTAGCGTTATTCCGCCCGCGATGATTCTGTTTTTGACGTTGCGCTCGATGATTTCGGAAAGCGCTTGCACCGAAGCTTCTTCGAATGTATTTCCAGCACTCATTCCGTTAGACGAAAAAAGATTGTCTAGCACGCATGCGGGCACGAACGTCTCTTCTCCCGTCGAAAGATTTTTGAAAGGAAATGCCAGTATGCCGCGCTCTTCGTTTCCTGTCTGCAATTCGACCAAAGTTTCGGGGGCTTCGATGTCATCTATGTTCCATGCCTGTCGCATGTTTTCGTCAAACAGTCCCTCTGGAATTTCTCCGTCTTCAAAAGCAAACCAGCGCTCGTCCGGGTAATGCGTGAACTCTCTCTGAGCGGCTTTGTCGCCCAGGTAGTAATCAGAAAAGTAACAATGCGTGGAAAGGCGTTCTAAAAATTCACCGAGCGCCGAAGCCTTTGCGGCAAGCGCAGTTTCGCCTTTGCCGTTGGCATGAAGCGCACGGCATTTGGAATCTATGATGGTGCATGAATAAACGCCCGGCACGGGATTTTTTTCTTCGATCGTTTCCGTCGCAATGCCGATGTCAGCAAGAAGTTTTTCAAAGCGGGCAATCGTTTTGGCAGGCAATTCGTCTTTGCCGATGATGGTTTCTTGGGACATGAGTTACCTCGCTTTATTGCGGCTGCCGCAAACAATTCCGGGCGGCGATGCCTAATCGTATTTGGTGTCTGGCGGCAGGAGCCTGATATTTATCGGTCCTAAATCTAAGCGGGCATTTTATCAATATGGCCGAGATTTGATAACAGATATCCAGACGTCACAACGCCTAAAAGAATCAAGTAAGTGGGGGGATTGAATAGGATGTGAGGATGGTGGAGAGGGATGGATTCGAACCATCGAAGGCAGAGCCGGCAGATTTACAGTCTGCTCCATTTAGCCACTCTGGAACCTCTCCGTTGCGGCGCTGATTATAGCAAAAAAGAGACTGTCCGCAAGCATTTTATTTATAGTTGCCGATGAGCCGTATAAATAATAAACAAGAACGCGGGGCGCGCATTTTTTTTATTTTTTGCTTTAGGTTTTTCTCAGGCTGTCGATAGACAAATTGCGGGGCGGATGTAATTCATCGCGGAATCCCCCCGTTGGACGGGGTGGCAGGAAATTCTGCCGGGTTTTGGCTATCGGAGCGGATATTATGCTGACGAGCGAAATAAGAGATTCTCTCTTAGTCGACGAGCTGCAGCTCGGACAGACGCTCAATCATGCAGTGCATGAGGGCTTTGCCGCGCAATTCCATCTCCTCATATCAATGCTGTCCGACGATGTCCGCGATCAGGCCTGGGTTGCCGATCCGGTGGCGCAAGAAAAGCAGACGGAAGATCTGCGCAAAAAATTCGCGCTAGGCGACCCGGTCAGGCTGCAGAGCGGCGACGGCGATGCCGAAAGAGGCGAACGCCTCGGCGATATTTTCCGTGAGGGCGGCATAGATGCCGTCCGCTTGGAAATATGTCTAAATCCTGAGCCGCTCACGCTTAGGCATGAGGACATACCGCCTTCGGTAATCGACTTCCTTACGCCGCTGCAACGAGAAAAGCTGCGTTACGCCAACGAAAAGGGCAATCCTTCTCGCGTCGCTTATTCGATGTCTCCAGAAGAGGTGCTCGATGCGGTGTCTGAGTCAAGAATGGCAGGAGGAACTGTCGGTCTCGTGGCCTAAAGAAACAGAATAAGCAGTCAACAAAGAAGCGAAGCCAGGGTCATCCCGATGACTCTGGCTTTTTTTTCAACGAATGGCCGTTAAAACAATGCCTGTGTATTCGAATAAAAATGTGGCAAATACCCTGAAAAAGGGTCGTTTGCAAAATGGTTCATTTGAGCTCTTTAGCTGTTTGGTTTTCGCTGTTCAGTCTAATAATAAGAATATGCAGTTTCATTCGAATTCTTCTGGATACTTCAAGGTATACGTTGCCGACTTTGCCGAAATAGTAAGCAAATATTCGCCTTGCGCATGACATGAGCGAAATTTGCCGTAAATGATTAGTTCGCCCTCGTGCCGGCAATCTGCGCTTTTGCTATAATCTGCGCAAAATAGCGTCTTTGCGGTTATTTTATGACAGCAGAGATTTTGCGGTTATGTCGGCTCAGAGACAGGCAGATATACAAATGGATCCGTTCAGAATATTGTTGTTCATCCTCGGCAGCGTGATTGTCGTTTTCATCATCGGTTATATGGCTTATAGCGGCAAGACAAAGCGCAAGGTCAAAGGATACAGGGATGAATTCCATGAACTCGTGGAAAACACCCCCGATGACGACGGAACCGTCAGCGAAGTAAAGATTGAAAAATCTTCCAAGCCAGCGGATAAGCCGCAAGTAGAAAAGACTTGGGCGGACTACTATCAGATTAATGTCGTCTGCCGCGATCACCGGGCTTTTACGATTGATGATTTGCGCCGCGTTTTTGCCGCACAGGGTCTTGTTCAAGGACCGCACAATATTTATTACTGCACCGAAGGCGGACAGGAACTGTTCAGAGTCGCAAACCTTATCAAGCCGGGAATTTTTCCGCCTGCCAACGATAAAGCGGACAATTGGGTTACTCGCGGCATTTGCGTCATTATGTTTATGCCTAAGAGCACGGATGCGCTTGTCAGATTCGAAAAAGCTCTGAAAGTTGCCTCTGAGATCAACGAGAGCCTCGACGGACTCATATGTGCTAAAGATCTCACCCCTATCAACGATACGGTTCTTGCAGAATACAGAAAGCAGCTTCAGGCTTTTGACGCGCAGAAGTAATCGAAAATCAGTTTGTAGAAACCGCCCGCGGTGTTTTGCTCGGGCGGTTTTTGTTTGCGCGCTGTCATGATTGGCCAACTGCTTTCAGGCTCTCATTTTGCAATAAATGCCTGCAGATGTTCGTCGGCCCGCGGCGGTTTTGTTATACTTTCAGCTGGCGGATCCGTTATGACGGCATTTCCCTGGCTGCTCGGTTTTTATGGATGTGGATATTATGAATTCATTCAAAATTGTGATGCTTATCGTTGCTATGCTGATCATTGCCTCGATTGTGGGTTATGTGATCTATTCGGCTAAAGCCAAGCAGCGTCCGAACAGAGGCGTCAACGAAATGCATGAAGACACACCTCAGCCGGAGTATAAGCAGGAAGTAGAAATAAAGATTGAAGAACCCGTTTCGGCAATCGAGCAAGAGACTGAAAAGAAGGGATGGGCAGATTACTATCAGTTATTTGTGATAGCCAGAAGCGGCAGCTCATTTTCGATATCCGATCTTCGAAATGTCTTCTCGAAGATAGGTCTTCCCCAAGGGCAGGGCGGATTTTATTACTGCAATGACGAAGGAAAACAGATTTTCAGAATCGCCAATTTAGTAAAGCCTGGCAACTTTCCTGCGCAATCGTCTTCGGCAGATGGATGGAAAACTAAGGGGATCAGTCTCATTATGATGATGCCTAAGAGCGAACGCTGCGCGCTGGACATGCTTGAAAAAACAATTATCGGCGCAGCGACCATTTCAAAATACCTTGGCGCGGTTGTGTGCGGAAACGACATGAAACCTCTAACGCCTGAGCAGATTGACGAATACAGAAGTCAGGTCAAAGCTTTCGACGAGCGTCCGTGACCAGCAACGCATGATACGAGACGGCCGCTTCCTGGTGAAGTGGCTTTTTTTTATTTCTTTTTGCATAAGCCGCTGATCCTGACAGGCATCTATGCTGTTTCTTTGAACTTCTTGATTCATTTTTTCTTACCTTTCTGCGTTCAAGAAGATTTTTTCCTGCCTGAACTGCTATCAATAAGTCCGCGATTCATGTTTTGGGCGTACGCCGGATGCAAACTTCTTAATCAAAAGTTCAGATTAATTGAAAACGCTCTGTTATGAAGGTGTATTGATCTTGTATAACGATATTTATACAAAAGTTTTATAATGTGTTGATATTGCTAAATATTTATACTATAGTCAAGATAAATACATGAATTGTTTAAGATGATTTTAAGCGCAAATTTCTTACTTGATACAAACAGATTTTTTAGGGAGCAATTTAGATTCTCCAGAAA
>JAZQPH010000245.1:0-9817 GCA_045628385.1 Succinivibrionaceae bacterium | reverse complement strand
AAATAACGCTCCCGCGGGAGCGTTATTTTCATTTTAAAGAATATGCCAAGAACATTTGGGCATGCTACTTGCCCTTAGACGGTTCCGAAAGAAATTTGACGTCTCTTACCGCACGGCAAAAACCGTTTTCCACCAGCCCTTCGGACTGTTTCGAGACATGTTCGGCCACGTCCGCGACACGCTCAGAAGCTGCCGACGATTTGGCCATTTCGCCCAAATCAAACCCCGACGCCTTATGGAATTCGTTGACAAAGGACAAAGCGAAAACTGCATCAAGACTTCTCGTTATTTCAGCAGAATCGCCGTTTTGCACCGCCGAAAAATACTTTTTGCCGAATTGATCCTGATTTCCCTGTTTGGCTATTTCGACTACGTAAGAGACAACGCTTCTCACTCTTTCCGTCAGCATATCTTTCATTTTGCCGGCAGCTTCGGATTGACATGCGCATTGTCTAAGAGCAAGGGATATCGGCAGATACACAGATACGTCTCTTGCTGCCTGATAGCCGCGATCTGAGCCTTCCTCGGAGGCCAGACGAATTTCAAGATATGCTTTGTCAATCGGACTTTCGGAATCTTGGCCTAAATGTTTCTTCTCTTCCTCTATGAAATTATCAATTCCACCCTTGAAATAAATTTTTGTTTGGCGATCGTCCCAGCCGAATCCGTGCTTCGGGCTTTGCAGGGATAACCATTGGGCGAAGCAGACTTCGTACAAATGCACTGTCGCTTGGCCTGCTTGTCTTGCTGCCGCTGTGCCGTTAAGTCCAATGCAGTCATTCCAAGCTTTTCTTCGCTCGTTTTCGTACGACGGGAGTTCCGGGCTTCCCAGGGTCACGCAACTGTCCGCAAATGCCGAGATTGACGTCATCAAAGCAAAAGACGCACAGATGATAGTTTTAAGAGACTTGGTCATAAGCTGTTCTTATCTGCTTGCCGACGCAAAGCGCCGGCATGAAAAAATATGGCTGGTTGGCTTGCCAAAGAGCAGTCAAATCAGTTTTTGTTAATCCAGGACAGCACTTCAGCCTTTCCTTCCGAAAAATTCTTCTGTGCGAGATCCTTCAATTTGATGCCGCCTAGTCTTTGATACATAGTTCCGCCTACGTGGTACATAACGCTGCCTACCATATCATTGCTGTCGGAACGCGTGTATTTCATTCCAAACATGATAAGAGGCGTGCCCGCGGGAACTTTTGTGGTCTCGCCATATTCTTCTATCACAAGCTCTTCTGCCAATTTGAACGGAGGTATCAGATCGGCTGACCATCCATTCAGATCCAAAATGCCGAATCTTTCGTCAATCGCTTTATCCATCACGGATTCGGATGACTCTTTTGATCTTTTGCATTCCGCCGCAAACGATTCGGAAACAAACAGTTCGCCCGTCTCTTGAGAAAGCCCTTCGGCAGATTCAAGACAGAATTCCTCTTGCTGACAGACTACATAGGCCACTTTGTACCACTTCGATCCATCGGATGCTTCGATGGGCTGCCTGTAGGCTATGACGTAAGGCCGATCTTCGTCATTGACGCCGAACTTTGCGATCACGTTGCTCTCCGTGCCCATTGCATCGCGGATTCTGACGCCATCGCCTTTAGGCGCCAAAACAACCGTGTCGCCGATCCATTTCTTGACGGTTGCGTAATCGGCAAGTTCAGCAGCCATCGATGAAGCAGAAGCAGCGAGACCACACAACGACATGGCCGAAGCTGCCGCCAGGCGCCGAAGATTTCTGAAATATATCATGCAAATATTCCTATGCTGAGGCAGCCCGCAACAATCGTCAAGCCGCAAAAAATCATTTACCTTTGGACCAAGTTATCAATTTGTCTTTGCCCGAAGCAACAGGCAAAGCGAGTATTTTTTCCATGTCGGCATCGCCGAGGCGCTGATAATATCCGCCCCCAAGCTCCAAAAACAGTGTTCCCGATTTTATGCCCGATACCGAAAGAAACGTCGAACCGAACGCGGCAAGACGGGTTCCCGATGCCACTGTTTCAGGAGGCAATCCGTCAAAAGAAATTGAGGCGTCGCGTCCCAAAACGAATCGCGCAAGATACGGCGAATCGACGGCAATCCACTTTGAAAAATCCATGACGCCGAATTTTTTGGCCAGAGCTGCATCGATGCATCCGTTCTCATCCGAAACCGAAGGCTTTAAAAAATCATCGGCAATGAATGCTTTTCCCGTATCCGCCCCCATTTCGGGCGGTTCTTTCAAAGAACATCCTTCTGAAGAAGTCGAAATGAAACTGACTTCTCTCCATTTTTTGCCCGATGCGTCTGACAAAACGTTTGTCGCTGCAATGACCGTTCTTGATCCGCGCTTGCCGCCGATCGAGGCAACCACATCGGCATCTTTGTTTGCCGCGGATCTTACCCTGACATTCGAGCCCGCGACTTCAAAAACGGCCACGCCGTTTCGCCAATTTGCGACTTCTTCAAACGACGCAATTTCTGCGGCTGCCTGCGAAGACCAGGAAGCGACAGCCATAAAAAAAGATGACAGCAATCCTGCGAGAGCAGCAGTCTTTGCGCAAAAATTATCGCTTTTTGCCATCGTCTCTTGATAGCAAGTTCCTGTTTTTATCAAGTCGCGCATCATTTTTTCCAATCTTTCGTATATTCGCGGCCGAAAGTATACTTTTTCTTTGAAAACTGAGACCCTGTCTTTTGGGGCTTTCTTTTGTGATCGAAAAATCGATCGGATTCCTCGGCATTTATGTCCTCGCAGGCGAATCCGACGCCGGGGAGTTTGCGCCCGACATTACGAGAAGTATCGTCCGATCGCTGCCGATTATCATAATCTTGCCTGTCCGAAGCCCCACAGAAAAAATCGCCGTTTTCCTGCAGCATCCGCTTGGCGGTCTCTATCTTTTTCAGGGTCTCAAGCAGTCTTTGCCACTGAACCCGCTCGTCGTTATTTTTCCTTTCTTTGACTGGACGCTTGTTGACATCAATTCGCTTGTTTCGATGCTTGCCGTTGTATTTTTCCCATTCTTTTATAAGTCGTCTGCGGAAACAGTACCGACATAAGGCAGGAAAAAAACTCAAAAAAAGAATCATTCCAAGGACAAAGGCGAATATCCAAATCAATATCATAATAAATCTCAAATACTGACGCTGTTTCGCATGCCTGCCATGCTAAATCCTTTCTGTTCCTGCAAAAAAGAAAATTCTTTCAGAAGGTAACTTAGCAAGAACCGCAATCATCAGTCGGGAACCGTCAGCATTCCAAAATGAACGGATGACGGCCGCGTGCATTGATGCACCAAACGGCAATTATGACTCTGCGGTTCAAAACCGCCGTTTGCGACGCCGTCGGACGCATCAATGCCATGTCAAAATTTCTGACCGAACTCCGTAAATTTTCAAAATGCATTCGGCTCTTGATTTAAGGCATGGCTTTGCCGATTCTTTCATCGATCCACTTGGCGGTAGTTTCGTCTCCCGATGACTTAGGAATTTTTTTGAACTCAGACACCTCGATATAGCCAAGATGCTGAATCCAATTGTCTTTGACTCTTTTTCTCACCGATACCGAAGGCTTCCCGTTTCGAAGAACCACGCGTCCGCCGATGTAATACGTTTCGCCCGGCTTAACTTCTAGCGCGGAACCGTTAAATTCGGATTCGACGATGAATGCCTTGGTCGGCACGAAAGTCGGAGCCACATTTTCCAGAAGCCACTCCGGAGGCAAATCGGCGGCGCGGTACTTTTCCCAGGCGTAGCGAGAAAATTCATGCTCGTCGGGCTTTCTTATCTTTAAAAGATTGGCTATCACGTATTCGTCGCTGTCCGAAAGAACAACAACAGCCTCTTCGGAATATCTCTCCGATCCCTTAATTTTGTACCAGTCGTTGCCTGCGCTGTCTTTTACGGGATTCTTTTCGACCAAGAAAAATCCGAAATATTCGTCATCAGACGAAACCGTGTACAGCACATTGTCTTCTTCCGTGGTTGGCGAACTTCTTACGCGCACGCCGGTGCCAGTCGGAACCGCGACGACGAACTCATCGGCAAGCGAATCGACGTGGGACGGCGTTAGCAGAATCAATTCGTCCGCGCATGCAGAACCCGAGCTCATCGACAAACCAAGCGCAAACGCCACGGCGAAAAAAATATTTTTTAACTTCATAGAGAGACTTCCAAAACTTGCCGCGAGAATACCAGCAAACTAACTTGCAGAACCGCAATATACAATTTAGCAAAATTGCCGATGATTGCCCATGACATGAAGCCGGACAGGTTCAAATATTTGGAAGCGCCGCAAGAATTGCTGTTCGCATCGTTGAACGGCGCATAAATCAAAAACCCCTTATCAGCTCTTTCGAGCCGATAAGGGGTTCTTCCGATATTGCCAAAATTAACTCAGCAGCGGCGTCACAGACACTTTCTGTATATGTTCACGATATCTTCGTGCGAAAGAGACGTTATGCCGTCAATCGTTTCCGCCCTGCTGCCGCCGAACGCAAACGGATCAGTCAAAACGTCCTCGGCCATGCGATCGAATTTAGACTGATCGATACCGAGATCCGTAAATGTCGGCTTAAGCCCCAGTTTATTGAAGAACAGATCTGACAGAGCTGCTATTGACGCTCGCGCGCTGCCATCGACAGATGACATCGGCTTCACACCAAGGCACTCAGAACCCATACGCGCAATCGCAGGAGCGGTTTCAGGATTCTTTTCCAAAATATATTCAAGCCAGCGCGGAGTGATGATTGCAAGCCCGTGTCCGTGCGTGATGTCATAATGCGCGGATACCGCATGTTCCATGAAGTGGCAGACGGTGGCTTGGCAGACGCCTGCATATGTGAAGTTGTTAAGAGCCAAAGACGAACACCACATCAGATTCGCCCTTGCTTCATAGTCTTCAGGATTGGACAGAGCTTTTACGGAATAGTCCGCAACCGTGCGCACGACCTGTTCCTGCAGACGTTTTGAAAGTTCGAGCTGTTCTTGCTTTGAAAAATACGAAACATCGAAGATATGCGAAATGATGTCCACGCTGCCGCAGGCCGTCTGGTACGGAGAAACGGAATATGTATATTCTGGATTCAAAAACGACACGGCAGGCTGCAAGCACGGTGCGACAAGGCAGCTTTTTAAATTTTTATCCATATTGCTGATGACCGCGCCGTCGTCCATTTCCGAACCCGTTGCGGAAAGCGTCAGCACGGTTACAAGAGGCAATGCCCCGGACATCTTAACTTCGCCGGTTATGAGATCCCACACGTCCGACGTGTCGGCTTTGGCCGTTGCCGCTATGCCTTTGGAGCAATCGATCGTTGAACCGCCGCCTACCGCCAGAACGACATCCACGCCGTTTTCGCGGCAGAGTCTTGCGCCTTTGTTGACGGTGTCATGGCGGGGATTCGGCTCAACTCCAGCAAGTTCCGTTATTTCGATTCCTGAAGATTTCAAAAGCCCGACGATCTTGTCGTACAGACCGATCTTTTTGATCGAGCCGCCGCCGTAAACGAGAAGCACGCTTCTGCCGAATTTAAGAATTTCCTTCGGGAGTTTTTCAATGAAACTTTTGCCGAAATAAGCTTTCGTTGTATTTGAAAATACGAAATCCTGCATATGACCCTCACAGCCGCGATACTCGAGAACTTTTACACCAAACAAGAAACTATTACTTGCAGGTTTTGGGATCATAGATCCGGTAATGGTCTCCGACCGGAGGAACGATCACAAATTGCAATATTCTGCGATGTTTCTTAATTCTGGAAATAGGTTCGATATTCTCAGATGTCGCCGAGCTAAAACGCCGTGCCACCGATTTCCCGCTTATAGCCGCGGCCGGGCTTTGCCCTAAAAACACGCATCTTAATCCGAAGCCGACAATTTAGACTCTGTTGCGAGAGATACGGCACAGAAATGCGCTCCCGCATGCAAATAAAATAGCAGGCAAAATTTTCCGGAATTCCTGATGACTGCAGTTCGATCCCCAAATGGCAAAAAAGCCATAACGATGTTTTATACCGAAAATGCCAACAGAAGCTCTGGCATTGCTTTCGGGCTGAACGGCAATGTCTCAAAAATTCTCCCGCTGTCAGGATTTGCCAGCGAAGACGAAATGTTTGCCGATTGGATGCTTGTCATCGACGCGTTCCTCGAAGAGACGAACACCCGCGAAAATATATCCGTGACCAAAGAAGATTTTGGACAGGCTCTGGAAGCCTTTTTTGCCGATATGGGATGGTCGGATCGGCAATTCAATATTAAATGACGTATCGGCCATAACGTTTTGACCAAGTACCCATCTGAATTTGCCCAGCATGTCCAACCAAGGAAGCAACAATGAGCAATGCCAACGAAGGCAGCCGCGAAATGAAAGTTCGCGCGATTTTTAAAAACGGAACCATATCGGGAGCAGAAGTTTCTTTTTCCGATCTGAAAGCCTTCTTTCCCATAAGCGGAACGGGAGCAACGGATGCCGCAAAAGACAGCAAATCATGGATCGAAACGATTCGTCAATTTGTGGAAAGAGCCAAAAAAGAAAAAGACGCGATTCTGGAACCTGGGCCCATCATTGCCATGATCGCAGCCGTTACATCCAAATCACCGAGAAACGGAACTTTCGGCAAGGATTTTCTTTTAGACAATTTTTTTGTTTCGAGCGAACCTGCGGACAAAAACAGCAAATGTTTTCTTTCAAGTCTTTGCGCAACGCAAGAATTCGCCGAAGAATATCCAAAAGCCGCGCAGGCGGCTGAATCCATGGCCGTCGAAATGAAAGGCAAACGCCCGAAGCCGACCGATACCGGCAACGCTTCGATTGCCGAACTTGCAAACATTCTGCACGAACCGTCGGGCGGAGCCGTTACTTCAGACGATCTGGACACAATTCTTAGGGAATACTCTGAATACGAGGAATCCTGAACCTGCCAGCAGGAAGAATTTCTTCGTCTCCAGCCATATTTTTATTGCTGTCCTGCGGGAGCCATTCCCGATAATCGCGTGTTCCCGGAGCCATTTAATGGTAGGATAGCGTCCCAACGGAACTGCGAAAGCGGTTCTCATGACACTATTACCAACATTTTCTGATTTCCATGAACTTTTTAGACGGACTTATGTGCTACCGCGACGCGGTGGAACTATTGCTGAAGAACATCAAAGCTTATGCGATTTTGGTCGTTCTTAATCTTGTGTTTTTTGGTTTGCTGCTCCTTGCACCCGCGGGAGTCTTTGTATCAATATATAATCCCGGCGCCGAACAGCAATCCATGCTCATAGCGGCAATGGTGGCAGCCTTCGTATTTACGGCAGTCAATTACCCCATGCTTGCGATTGCCCACCGCACTGCAGAACTCGGAGACAGAAATGCCGAGTTCTCCGTAAAAGATCTGTTCAAAATCGGCATTAAATGGAGAATCGTCGCCGCTGCGGGCGTATGCGTCAATTTCATCGCCGTGACTTTGTGGGTCATGCTTGCCGCAGTCATGAGCCAGGCGGCAGGACCCGAAATCATGATGGCAGCGTTCTCCATTGCGGCGATTATTTCTATCGTCGGCAGCCTGTTTTCCTTTATCTATGTCGGAAAATGCCTCGACTCAGGGGATTTCAGAACTTCTTGGAAAGCGGCCAAAAGAGTGTTTTCAAAGCACGCCAAACCTGTATTCGGCTTTATTGCCGCATATCTTGCCGCATGTCTGCTTCTCATCTATCTTGGCTACGATTTCATCAATTCTCTAGACAAAGTGATGGGCGTTTTCTTCAGGCAGGATACTTTTATAGACATGCAGCAAAGCATGATGCATGCTCTCATGTCGGCGGCATTCATTGTTTTGTTCAACACCATCAATCTTGCCGCCAAAGGCATGCTGTGCCTCAGACTGAAACAAGAAGACAGCGCGCCGAAAAAGTATCTCGAAGAAGAACTTTTCGACGAATACTAAACGCCATCCGGGGGCATTGCCACCAATGCCCTCTCGGGTTATAATGCGATCATTGAAACCTGCGAGACAAACTTGATGTTTAAAACGACATTTTCTCATACCGGCCATCATCATCACCCAAAATAACCTTTCGGGAGAGGCGGTATTTTCCGGAAGGCAACTTCCGGGCAGGCAACGGGATTTCACGGCCCCTGGAAGGACAAATCTTCCGGGGGTTTTCATTTTTTGGGCCCTAGGCCGATATTTTGATTTTTTAACTAGTAACGAGGAGGGCGCGGCAGCAATGCCGGCGCCGCAAAGAGCATGAGCAGCAAGCGTTTAAGAATTGCTATGCAGAAATCCGGAAGACTCAGCCAAGATTCTCAGGAATTGCTGAAGAGCTGCGGACTTAAGATCAACAAGCGCGAAGATCGCCTGATTGCCCACGTGGACAACATGCCTATCGACATTCTCCGCGTCCGCGATGACGATATTCCAGGCCTTGTCATGGACGGAGTTGTCGATCTCGGAATCGTCGGCGAAAACGTACTTGAAGAAACACGTCTTGAACGCGTGGCTCTCGGTCTCAAAACCGAATTCAAGACTCTTAAGCAGATGGATTTCGGCGGCTGCCGTCTCTCGCTTGCAATTCCTAACGAAGTCGAGTGGCAGGGAGAAAAATCCCTCGAAGGTTGCAAGATCGCAACGACCTACCCTAACCTTCTTAAGCAATATCTCAGCAAATTCGGCGTTAATTTCAAACCGGTTCTTTTGACTGGTTCCGTCGAAGTCGCGCCGCGCGCCGGACTTGCCGATGCCATCTGCGATCTCGTAAGCTCGGGAGCAACCATCGAAGCGAACGGATTGAAGGAAGTTCAGGTCGTATTCGAATCCAAGGCCGTTCTTATCCAGCGTTCCAAGGAACTGTACCCGGAAAAGCAAGCAGTTCTTGATCAGCTCATGCCGCGCATCGAAGGCATGCTCATGGCACGCGGAAGCAAATACATCATGCTCCACGCTCCGAAGGCCAACCTCGATGAAATCATCAAACTGCTTCCCGGCGCCGAACACCCTACCGTCCTGCCGCTTGCGCAAAACGAAGATCACGTAGCGGTGCACGTCGTTACCAAGGAAAAGCACTTCTGGGAAACCATGGAAAAGATCAAAGCGCTCGGAGCAAGCTCGATTCTCGTGCTTCCGATCGAGAAGATGCTTTCGTGATAATCCCTGGCGCATTCGATATTTAATGAACGCGCCATTTTCCGGCATTGCCGGCAGAACCTAAAGCGGACAAGACAGACATGAAGACCGTAAACTGGAATGAACTCAGCGAACAGGGAAAAAAAGACACGCTTCTGCGCCCTGCGGTGTCCTCGAAACTTGATATCGAGGGAATCGTCACCGACATCGTCACCCGCATCAAAGCGGAAAAAGACAAGGCGCTCCTTGAATTTACCGCAAAGCTCGATCACGTGACCGACGGCAAAATCAGGCTCACCGAAGAAGAAATCGGCGAAAAATGCGCCCGAGTACCTGCCGAACTCAAAAAAGCCATCGAACATGCGCAAAAGAACGTCGCATCATTCCACGAACGCCAGAAACTCGAGCCTGTCGTCATGCAGACGCAGCCCGGCATCGTCTGCGAGCTCCACACGCACGCAATCGACAGCGTCGGTCTGTACGTGCCCGGAGGCTCCGCTCCGCTTGTCAGCACGGTTCTCATGCTTGCTGTTCCTGCAAAAATCGCAGGATGCCAGAAAATTATTCTCTGCTCGCCGCCTCCTGTCGCCGACGAAATCGTGTTTGCGGCAAAGCTCTGCGGCGTAAACGAAATCTATACAATCGGCGGCGCGCAGGCAATTGCCGCTATGGCATACGGCACAGAAACCGTCAGCAAGGTCGATAAAATTTTCGGCCCTGGCAACGCA
>JAZQPH010000244.1:0-2338 GCA_045628385.1 Succinivibrionaceae bacterium | reverse complement strand
ACTTCTCCGAATTGTCTTATTCCCGTGTCTTCTTGATACCTGACGCAAGAATATGCCGATTGTCCTGAAATAACAATCATCGGTGACGAATCAGTGTATCCGCCGACGACGCCGTTTAATGCATTGACCGCGCCGGGACCTGCTGTTACCAAAGCAACGGACGGCTTATTCTTAATACGGCCGTATGCATCGGCCGACATGGCGGCGCTTTGTTCATGATGGGTGCAGACAATCTCGTATCCTCCGTGCTTTCCCACCGCATCATTAAGCCACATAGCCTGGCCGCCTGTTACCATAAAGGCAGTATTTACGCCTTTTTGATATAGAAAATCAAAAATATACTCAGAAACGTTCATTCTTAGTTAATCCATATAAATTTATAACAAGGACTCTATCTGGTAATCAGAATCATTTTGGCCAAAACCGAGAGGATTGCTTAATTGCTTTGCTATTTCAACAATCAAATCTTCTTGTCCGCCGACAGCTTTTCTTTTTCCTAGCTCTACCATTATATCTCTTGGATCGACATTGAATTGTTTTGCTGCTTTTATTACGTGGATTTTGAATGCCGAAAAGACGCCGCACTGTCCGCTTACAATGCTTAAAGGATCCTGCCCCATGTCTTTAGGCATTATTTCAGGCATTATTGTTTGGCTGGTGTCTAATATTTTATAAAAATCAACGCTTGTTTTTATATTGCATTTAATAAGCAGCGCCACCAAGTCTTCTATTTGGCAATTGCCCGCTCCGGCGCCAAAACCCCGCAGGGTTCCGTCGATTATGCTGGCCCCTTCGGATATGGCCAAGTAGGCGTTTGCCACAGCCATTCCCATATTATTGTGAGGATGAAATCCGACGCGTATATCCAAACTGTCGTACAAGGCGCTTATGTTTTTCTTCACCATATCAGGCGTATAAGCGCCTGCCGAATCCATCAAAATCACGCCGTTTGCCCCATACGATTGCATTTTTCTGCATTCTGTCAATAACTTCTCAGGGGATGCCATGTGCGTCATCATCAATACGCCATAGGTTTCTTTGCCGCTGTTTCTGAGAAACTCTATGTGTTGTCTTGTAACATCGGCTTCTGTGCAGTGAGCGCCGATTTTAAAAATATCTACTCCGTCTTCTATCGCAGGAACGAGATTGTCTTTGATCGTGCCAAAACCGGGAATCATATAGGCTCCCAATTTTGTTTTTAGCAAATTCTTTTTGGCGGTCTGAAGCATTTCGCGTTCATTCAGCAAAGACAATCCGACTTGAAGCGACGACGCTCCCAGACCGTTGCCATGTCCGACAACAATAACATGGACTCCGGAACCGTCCATGGATTTGCAATAACGCTCGATCGAATCTTTCGAAATTTGATGTTTTACCGCATGACTTCCATCTCTTAAAGTTGCATCAAATATAAGAATTTTAGCCATGATTGATTCCCAATTTTTTTAAAGCATATTTTTCAGCGATTTCTATGGCCGCGCAAGTTATGATATCCAGGTTTCCGGAATACTTTGGCAAGTAATCTCCCAGCCCAACCACCTGCAGTATTGTTGTAACCCTGCCGTTTTCATGCGTCGGCTCCATGACAATGCTGAATCCCGGCACGTACTCTTTTATTTTCTTTTCCATTTGATACACATTGCGTCGTATCATTTCCATATTAGGATTATCTATGACCGTATAGATAGTATTATGCATAGTAATCGGAGGGTCTGCGGGGTTCAAAATGATTATGGCTTTGGCTTTTTCAACACCGACAAACTTTTCCAAAGCTTCCTTTGTCGTTTCCGTAAATTCATCGATATTGTCTCTTGTGCCCTTGCCTGCAGATAACGAAGATATGGTGGCAACGACCTCCAAATACTTAAGATTTGGGTGAGCCTGCGCTATAGCATATGCAATCGGCGTTGTTGCCTGTCCTCCGCAAGTAATTAAGTTCACGTTGTCTGACTCAAGCGCCTCATCAAGATTGATGACGGGCACGCACATAGTGCCGATGCCCGACGGCGTCAGATCAATGGTAAATTTATTCAAGTCTCTGAGAATCGGGGCATGTATCCTGTGAATCGCGGCGGAAGTTGCGTCAAAAACGATATCGCAGCAAGAAGGATTCTCTCTTATATAATTTATAGAATCGATTGTTGTTGGAATACCTTTGCTTTTTGCAAGCTTAATTCCTTTGGAATCTGGGTTATGCCCCGCAAATATGCCGCATTCCAGCAATTCGGATCTTTCCAGCTTCAGCAGAATATCGGTTCCGATGTTGCCTGTTCCGATAATTCCAACTTTAATTTTCTTCATATACAACCCATGACTTGCATAAGGACGACAATAGCCG
>JAZQPH010000243.1:0-2864 GCA_045628385.1 Succinivibrionaceae bacterium | reverse complement strand
GTCGTCGAAGAAATTGCCTACGGCGTCTACGATCGCGTCATGGACCACACGGTCGAATTCGTCTTTCCCGACCGCATCGAGTTTCTTCGCCAGATCCATAGGCGGAACGGCGACAATAGTAAAGTTCATCTTGCCAGTGATTGTGTAAGACATAGTTATACCCCTTTCAAAAATATAAAGGCCCAGTAATTTCTCACCAGGCCTTGATGATTAGTCCCCTCGGGGAGGCAGTTTACTGATCTTTTCCAGGTATTCGCAAACTTCCTCGTCAGCGAGGTATCCGATTACATCGTCGGTAATTTCGGTGTCGCAGCACAGATCGCCATCGTGGTCAAGTACGGCAAGTTCCCACAGGTCTTTTTCGTACCCATAAGAGCCGTAAAATTTGATCACGCTGGCTCCGTATCCGTTTTCGAATCTAAACTCGTACCGGATTCCACCAAGTCTTGCCTCGCATTTTTCGAGGCTAGTTGCAAATTTCTGGCAATTAAGATATAAATTTGCCATAAAATCATCTCCTTTCATTAACTGAACGGATTATTTTGCGCTTTTCTCTGCGGCAAGAAGCTTACATGCGACCTCGTGCGTGCAATAGATCGCCGTATTACTGATGATTTTATGCTCTTCGGATACCGCGAGCTTGGTGTCCGTCTTAATAATGATCACCGGGCAATCCTCGCAGCAAGGCTCCAGACGATAGTCAATCATTCGGCCACCTTCTTCTTGAACGGTAACACGTCGCAACGAAATCCAGAAGCCCCTTTATGACCGCCTCCACCGTACTTCTTAGCGATTTCGGACACGTCGACCTTTTCGGAGTACAGGCTGACATTCCAGCAATCGCCGTTGAACACGAACGGCATGAGAATGTCGTACTTTCCTTTGGGGAGGGACTTAAAGTAGTCGGAGTTGCATTTTCCGAGATTGCAGGCATAGCAAAGATGCCCTTCGAATTCAGTATCAAAACCGATCTTCATGTATCCGGCGGCCCAACCGTCGCGAAACTTCATCATGGTTTTGCCGTCTTCGACGAGTTTCCATGTGTATCCCGTTCGACCGACCAGTACTTTCCAAATTTCTCCGTCAGGCCGCATGTCAGTGCTGTTCAGCGCTGTACAGAAATATCGAGTAGTATCGCCGTGTTCAAATTTCCACACATCATTATCGGCGATGAATTTTACAAAGGCCGGCGCGTCATTACACATGTTCGGATGGAACGCGAGCGCCTCGCCGATTCCGCCGAATGTCATTCTGTTAAGGTACACCCAAGTTAGCATGCACGCGGCGATACCGTCCATACGGATTCCCGACACGTTATGTTCGAAATCTTTATACTTTTCGATTGCAGTAATGTGGTGGTCAATCCAAACTACATCTCCCGCGACAGCAAGAAGTGCCCGCATCTCATCGGGTTCGATCGAATAGTCCACAATGTAGACTTGTTCTCCGGGAATGATTTTTTCTAACGGGAAGTTCTTGTTATAGTTCATCTGGATAAACTCGATTGCTTCGCCGTCATCATGGAACGCGCTTTTCGACACCCAAAACGCGGCGCACTTCCCATCGGCATCGTCATGGTGCACGATCTTCATGCTTCATTCTCCTTTCGAATCCTGCGGACAGTCGGCATCGTCAGCTCCTGAGTTTCCGCATCGTTCGCAACGCCTTCCTGCGGAGTATAATCTTTCAGGCAGCCCTTCAGGAAGCGCTTCGCCGGGCTTTTTCCGCCGAGAATCTTCTCAAGATATGCCATCAGAACGGCCTTCTCAGGATCGTAAACGTCGCCGTCCATACATTTCACGACCGTCTTGGTCCCGTTTGCCCAGAGGACGATCGTTGCCCGGCCGCTGAATATGATCTTTTGCGCGTAAGGAAAATAGTGCATAGTCTTTGTCTTATGCGCCGTAAACGTAGGTAATGCGGGCGCATAAGTCTCGAGTTCCGCAAATGACATTTTTTTCATCCCCTCCGGAATATTCCGTTTTTCAAGATATTTTCTCACGTAAGGAACTTCGAAGATCGAATGGTTGTCGCCGTATGTGGCGTTGTACAATGCGAACGCGGATATGATTTGGTATCTTTTCTTGTCTTCTGCGATGCCAGCAAAAAGCGCGTGGTTGATCAGAGAATTAAATATATTCTCAAGGCTCTCGATCGTGTACAGGCCGATTTTTTCTCTCGGCATAAATTTGTACATAAATCCCACGGGATACTCCACTTTTTTGTCGGGATAATAAATGATGTTGGCGATTTTGCTTTTGTGGCGGCCAAGAAAGTCAACAGTCAGAGTATAGTAATTAGTGTCCATTTTTCAGCTCTTCCTTTCTTTTTTTAATTTCTGCCATGATTTCAGGGACGGCTTCTCCCATCTGGTCTTTCCAGTCGCCCGCCCAATTGTAGGCGCCTATAGAGCCTTCGCATATCTGCTTCGCTGCAGCTCTGAATGCATCCCAGTTCCGCTCGTATACATGAAAAGAGTTTGCCCTGTGAATATAAATGCCAACCGGGATGTTAAGCCGGAATGCAATCTCTTTCTGAAGCTCGGTGAATGCGTACATGTTCATATAACATGCGTTCCAGGCGTCATTAGATCGCATTGTGGTGATCATGTCCAGCCGGCCATTTCGGATCATGAATTGCATATGCTGGAGGCACGCAGGATCGGGACTGCCCATGTCCTCAGGCGTACGGAAGTTAATCACGGCCTGTCTGGACCACGGATTGCGCTTGAGTTCGTCAATCACAAACTGCTTCTGCTCGCCCATACGATTGTGGTAAGTATACGCGCGTTTTCCGGTCTCGATCTCGAAGTCCTTGATGCCGTCACAGAACTCCATGATATAACTCTGCAAATCCTTCGGGCC
>JAZQPH010000242.1:0-5121 GCA_045628385.1 Succinivibrionaceae bacterium | reverse complement strand
TTGAATTGAATTGTACCCTTCTCAAGGACAATTAAAAATTTAAGTGTCCTTGACAAGGGGTACGGTTCATTCAGAGACAGGATTTTTTTTAGCCACTCATTTTGAGCGGCAAGTTTCCCGATCTGAGCGTATAGTCTTTCTATTTCTTCGTCGCGCTCTTTTTGAGCTTTCCTCGCAGGGTCGGCATTGTCCAGGAAGAGGGTATGAAGATTTTGTCCGCCCCCCTCTCGATCCGCGCCAAGGACAAATTAGCGCCCGCCTAGAATTCTATTCCTGCAATAAAAGAAAGTAATGGAGGGAAAACAGTCATGATCACCATACCGATCAAAGTGTATTTGACGACTTTCGTTTCCTAAAAGCGAACGCCGCGGCGGCACGACAACAATGAACGTATGCCAAAATGTTGCTTGCCATTATTCAAGTTGCGGTTCAGACGATGTTGCAAAGCGACAGTTAATCATTTGTCAGCCAAGCTGCGATATCAATGATCTTAATCCCTTCATACTGATAATTCTCTTGATGAGTCCTTGCAAGAATTATTTTGGGACAGGCATCTTTGATTGCCAGCAGCGGCGAATACTCACGTTCAAAGGTTTCAGGGTTATCGATGAATTCTGAGACCTGAATGTAAAGTTTTTGGTCTCTCTTGATCGCGACGAAATCAATTTCCTTTTTATAAAGCACACCGGCGTAGACCTCGTATCCTCTTCGAAGCAGTTCGATGGCTACGAGGTTCTCCGATATTCTTCCGTAGTCGGGATTTTTATTGCCTAATCTTGCGCTTCTGAAGCTTGGGTCCGCCAAATAGTACTTATCATTTGAGGATAAATATTTTTTTCCTCTGATATCATATCTTCGTATTCTGTAAAAACCGAATGCATTGCAAAGATATCCGATATAGGTTCCGACGGTTTTATCATTGGTTTTAATTTGGTTAGATGCCAGAGTGTTGCTCATCTTGTTGGCTGAAACGACATTTGAAATGTTGTCCATCAAATAATCGGCTATCTTATCCAAAAGCGGGATATTTCGGATTTTGTACTTCTGAACGATATCGCGAATCACCAGTGTCTCAAAAACGTTGTTTATGTACGAAGCTCGGTTGTTGTCATCTTGGTATAGGTAGGAACCTGCCATGCCGCCGTTTTTTCGATACTGAGCATATGCGTCATATGCATCCGAAATTTCAAAATATTCCATATATTCTTTTAGCGAAAAAGGAAATACTTCGATGCTGAATGTTCTCCCCGTGAATAATGTCGCCAAATCACTGCTTAATAGAAATGCATTGGAGGCTGTCACGTAAATATCATATTTTTCGGATGAATGAATGCTGTTCAAAGCTTTTTCAAACCCTTCGCACATCTGCACTTCATCGATAAAAAGATAATTGTTTTTGGATTCATCATATGCATGTTTAACGTAATCATGCAATTTGCGATATTCTTTCAAATCGTCAAAATCCAAATCGGTAAAATCTATAAAAATGACATTTGCCTTTGGATCGGTATTCTTGATGTGTTCAATAAAAGCATCCATAAGTTTGGATTTTCCGCATCTTCTGATCCCGGTGATGACTTTTATATCTGGTACGCCTTGGACGCTCTTCAACAGTTCAAGATATTTTGTCCTTTCTATGAGCTTCATGAAAAATCCTCAGACTTTGATTAGCACTAGTGTATCAATCTGTTTCGAGTTTTTCAATTTTTTGTATTTTCTCGAAATAGCATTGTTGTGGCGAAACATCGCCAGGATTTCACATGTTCGTATGTCCAGGGAGATTTTGCCCCGAAATCTATTAGACAACAGGAAAATTCTGATGCGATATTGTCCATTTCTCAGTGTCCAAAATTTTCGATTTGGCTTTTGGCTGTTCAGCTATTTTCTATGCGTTTTGACAATGATTGACCTTTGGAACCAGTTGTCCTTAAGATGTTCATTGAACTCAATAGCCTTTTTTTTATCTCAAATAGTAAAATCTCAAACCAGAATATTTTTATGATGATGCAGACGATGGATGCCGTGTCCATATATTTTTAATTACAGATTGTGTATAAGGTCTTAAATCCCGTATTTTTGCATTAAAATCACCTCTGCGTGAGGTGATCTAAGACCTTATACATGAAAAAGAGCCTTAATGCGCCAATGACAAAGTACTCCAAACTGATAGGAATGGTTCTGACGATGATTGGCGGATTGTGCTATGCGACGGGAGGCGCCGCTGGCCAATACCTGTTTTTGCACAACAACATGACGTCAAATTGGCTGGTTCCGATAAGGCTGCTGTCAGCGGGCATACTGCTTCTTGCCATCGCCAAATTTCTCGGAGCGTCTATTCTTGCGCCTTTTAAGAAAAAACGCGACATTTTTGAAATGCTGATCTTTGCCTTCGTCGGCTCGCTTTTTTCTCAATACGGCTATTACACATCGATTGAATATTCGAACGTCGCCTTTGCGACCATACTTGCATATGCGACGCCTCTCTTTATCATTGTCTACCTTGTTTGCAAGAACCGAAAACTGCCGACTTTGTATGAAGCGCTCAGCGTGGTTCTTGTCACTGTAGGCATCTTTTTTATGTGCACGCACGGCGATTTGTCCGATCTTGCCATAGATCCGAAGGCGCTGTTTTGGGGACTGGTGGGAGCTGGCGCCTATGCCGTGTATACGGTGCAGCCCGCGCGCCTTCTGACCAAATTTAATTTGTTTGCCGTAATAGGGTGGGGTTTCGTGATATCGGGATTGTCGCTGATGTTTGTGTTTAAGCCCTGGACCAACACAGATTTGGTCTATGACTCTTATCTGTACCTTATGATGTCGATCGTGATATTTGTCGGCACGGTGCTGGCTTTTACCACTTATCTTGCCGGAGTCAGGATCGTAGGCGGTCTTGCGGCGAGCGTGCTGTCTTCGGTTGAACCGTTGGCATCATTTGCCATTTGCGTTCTTTTTCTCGGAATCTCTCTTACTTGGCACGATTTTGCGGGCATGATGCTGGTAATTTTGGCGATAATGCTGATTGCCAAAAATAAAGAGAAATGAGCATACAGGGATCAAAAACAAAGTTTTGCCTGCGGCGAGACAGCATAGAAAATTGGGGACTGAAAAATCATGAGAGGTCCTTTTAATGGTCGCTGTTCTTTGATCGGCAAAAAATTCTCTGTGAATTAGATTGTTTTGACTGATGTATTATGATCTGTGCTAACTTGTTCCAATCATTGATTAATTCGGAATTTTCATGATTAAACTTATTGCCCTCGATATCGACGGAACTCTCACCAACGATGAAAAAAAGATAACTCCGGCAACCAGAGACGCGCTCATCGCAGTGCAGAAAATGGGCGTAATCGCCGTACTCGCATCGGGTCGCCAGGCTCCAGGTCTTCTTCGCGAATCGCGAGAACTTTGCATGCAGGATTATCACGGGCTTCTTCTTTCCTACAACGGCGCCAGAATCGAAGATGCGACCACCGGCGAGATTCTTTATGCCAAGGGCATCGACAACGAGACCGCCGTTTCCTATCTGCGGCATCTTGCAAAACTGCCCGTTTCCGCGATTGTCGACGACGGTGAAGCCATAATCACCACTTCTGCCGACAATTTCATGATTGACGTCGAATGCCGAAACAACAACATGAAACTTCGCATAGTTCCCGACATCGCGGATGCCGTGGATTTTGCTCCGTCAAAAATTTTGACCGCAGCCCCTCCTTCGCAGCTTTCGGGACTTCTTGCGGATATCCGAGAAGGATTTGAAGACAAACTGAGCTTCGCGCAGTCGGCTCCGTGGTTCTATGAAGCGACGGCTCCCGGCGTGAGCAAAGCAGAAAGTCTCGGCATGGTCTGCAGAAAATTGGGCATCGCGCCTTGCGAAGTCATGGCATTTGGCGATGCGCAAAACGATCTCTCGATGATTAATTTTGCGGGCATCGGCGTTGCCATGGGCAACTCCTCCGAAGAACTGAAAAATGCCGCCGATGAGGTGACTCTGTCCAACAACGAGGACGGCATCGCGGCAACGCTAAAAAAATATTTTTCGATCTGATTTTCGCCCGGCGCCTGCGGAATTTTGACGGCACTTCCTTCATGGATGATATCAGGCAAGCAGCCGTCGTAAAAATTTGGCTTGCTCTGATCCCGGAGAAATGATGAACATAAATAACGGCGACCCAAACGGCAAAGCCGAAAATCCTCCAGAATCAAAGAAAGTATCACATGATGCCTCGATGCTGCTGTCTCTTGTCAAAGAACAGCAATCAGCCGAACGGGAGCTTGCCGAAACGGTCGCCAATGACTGGAAAAAAATTTCCGAGCTTCCATCTCATCAGCTGACAAGATCGGTGTGTCTTGCGGCCGTCTGGGCAAACGGCTTTGCCCTTGAATTCGTGCCTTATGGGATGCGCGATGCCGAACTGTGCTTTGCGGCATTTGACAGCCCGTGCGAAGTTCCCGAAGAAAAACGCATGAAGCGCGCGGCGCTTGATTCTTGCCATGCATCCGGCGAACGCCATGATCGCGATTGCTTGGATGAAGATCTAAAAAGATCGGGCGGACGTTTCGTCGCAAGCGAAGAGCTTCGCGAACTGAGGCGCAAAGCTGAAAAGCACGGCGGCATTTATGCCGCAGGCTGGGAATCTGACGGCTGCGATTCGCCTCTTGCTTATGTCCCCGAAAGCGTCAGATGCAAGGAGATATGCCTTGCCGCGGTGCGCGTCTTTGGCGCTTCATCGCTAAAATACGTTCCCGCCGCCATGTTCGATCAAGAGTTTGCCGATGCGGCATTTTGCGAAGACAGAAACGCTTATGAAGCAATAGAGGCAGGGCTCAGAGCTTTCGGCGCTCTTGAAGAGGATAGGGAGCGCGGGTGGACTTGGGAGAATGTTCCCGGGCTTGCGACAAATTCAAAAGATTCCGAACGATAGGAGCCGCGATCGCAGTATTTCCGCGCATTCGGGAACCGCTCTGCTTTGCGAATTTTTGCTTTGAGCGGCATCGAACGCCTTTTGCTCGAAATATTCATCGTGCGCCGTGTTAGCTCATTATGCGGATTGATGCGCTGTCTGGCTTTGTCTGTGATCTCGCATGAGAAAATACCGGAGCGCGGTTGTGCTGCTTATCTGA
>JAZQPH010000241.1:0-2600 GCA_045628385.1 Succinivibrionaceae bacterium | reverse complement strand
CGCCGTAGAATTTGCGCGCCTTATCTTCCATCGCCGCAAACGGGCAGCTCGGTGTGGAAGCTATGGCAGTGAAACCTTCGGGAATTGCGGCAACGCGATCGCCATGGCTCATCCAGACTTCAAGAATGTCGTTGCCATTTTCGTCCTTAGAGTCCGAAAGTCCGGCAAAAAGGTCGTTTTTGCCCGCAACAGTAATTGCTGCATAGCCGTATTCGCGCTTATCGGAGCATTCGACTTTTCCGCCAAGCTGTGCCGACATGGTCTGCATACCGTAACATATGCCGAGAACAGGCACGCCCATGGCGAAAACGCATTCAGGAGCTTTAGGAGAGCCATTGTCGTTTACGGATTCAGGGCTTCCCGAAAGAATGATGCCGTTCGGGTTGAACTCCCTAATTTCTTCTTCAGCAATGTCCCATGGCTTGAGTTCGCAGTAAACGCCGATCTCGCGCACTCTGCGAGCAATAAGCTGCGTCACCTGGGATCCGAAATCGAGAATAAGAATTCTCTGGGCATGAATATCGACTTTCATTTATGTCCTTTTATATTGCAAAGTTCTGATACACATCAAAACTCAAAGAAAATTCGCAAACCTGCACCGTTGCACGCAAAAAACCATCATGCACGCAGCACGATGGTTTTTCTTGATAGGCGCCTAGAGAAACACAGAATTAACCCATTCTGTAGTTTGGAGCTTCCTTGGTGATCGACACGTCGTGAACGTGAGATTCCTTGATGCCGGCACCGGTGATGCGAACAAACTGAGGCTTCGTGCGCATTTCGTCAATCGTGCCGCATCCGGTAAGACCCATTGCCGAACGCAAGCCGCCCATCTGCTGATGGATAATGTTCTTGAGAGGTCCCTTGTATGGAACTCTGCCTTCGATTCCTTCAGGAACGAGTTTGTCAGCTGCATTGTCAGACTGAAAGTATCTGTCTGCCGAACCCTTGCACATTGCGCCAAGAGATCCCATGCCGCGGTAGGACTTGAACGATCTGCCCTGATAGAGTTCGATTTCGCCCGGAGCCTCGTCAGTTCCCGCGAACATGGAACCGACCATGACGCAATTTGCTCCTGCAACGAGAGCCTTGGCGATATCGCCTGAATAACGGATGCCGCCGTCTGCGATGACAGTCACGCCAGAACCCTTAAGAGCACTCACCGCATTGTCGATAGCGGTGATCTGAGGGACGCCGCAGCCGGTTACGATGCGGGTCGTGCAGATGGAACCTGGGCCGATGCCGACTTTGACAGCATTACAGCCAGCTTCGGCAAGCGCCAGAGCGCCTTCGGCCGTTGCGATGTTGCCGCCGATAATCTGGAGTTCAGGATATGCCTGACGAGCTGCCTTGATACGATCCAAAACACCCTGAGAATGACCGTGGGAAGAATCGATGAGCAGAACATCGATTCCTGCAGCAACCAGCGCATCTACGCGCTTTTCGTTGCCGGGAGCAGCGCCTACTGCGCCGCCTACGCGCAAACGTCCGAGCGCATCTTTGCATGCGTTAGGCTTGCTTTCCGCCTTTTCAAAATCGCGCACGGTGATCATGCCGGAAAGGTGGAACTTGTCGTCGACGATAAGAACTTTTTCGATCTTGTGCTTCTGCATGAGTGCGCGGATTTCGGCGTGGCTCGTTTTTGCATTGGCGGTAATCAATTTGTCCTTAGGCGTCATGACGGAAGAAACCGGAGCATTTACGTCAGTGATGAAACGAACGTCGCGGCTTGTAATCAAGCCTTCAAGTGAACCGTTTGCATCGACCACAGGATAGCCTGCAAAACCATTCTTTTTGGTAAGAGCCAAAACTTCGGCAATCGGCATGTCAGCAGAAACGGTGATCGGGCTTACTACCATGCCACTTTCGTAACGCTTGACCTTTGTTACAGCTTCGCATTGCTCTTCGATCGACATATTTTTATGAATAAAACCGATGCCGCCTTCCTGAGCCAAAGCGATTGCAAGTTCAGGACCGGTTACGGTATCCATTGCCGCCGAAATCATCGGTATGTTCAATGAAATGGTAGAAGTCAGCTTGGTGTGAAGATCAACTGTGTTTGGAAGAACTTTCGAGTGGGCAGGAACGAGCAGAACGTCGTCAAAAGTAAGCGCTTCCTGAGCGATTCGAAGCATGGCAATACCTCACAGAATGTGAATAAACTTACATAAATATTGTTTCGTATTGCGTTGAGATTATAGGAAAAAACTGCCCCATAGTAAAGAAAATTTGACATGACGCACGAATTTTGGATCGATTATCAAATACATGAACGGATATGCCGCTCTATGCCCGCCCCTTTCAAAATCACGATAGTATTCCTTTGCTCATCGAGAGTATTTCTTAGAAATTGCTTCTCTCTGAACATTTATTGTCCAAACAAAAGATTTTTTTTAAAACATAGTTGAAATCAGCGGATGCATTCATATAATAGCAACTGTTCGAGGCAATTACGCCAAGGACTTCACAGTGCGTCTGTAGCTCAGTTGGTTAGAGCATCACCTTGACATGGTGGGGGTCGTAGATTCGAGTTCTATCAGACGCACCATTTTTATTTCTAATTTCTCTTATTCTTCACTTCGCTTTTTTAATTTACCGAT
>JAZQPH010000240.1:0-3729 GCA_045628385.1 Succinivibrionaceae bacterium | reverse complement strand
GAACGCATTTGATGCGCGCGGCGAGGATTACAAGAAAAAAATCCTCGAAGAAAACATCTCCAAGGACGATCACCCAGCGCTTTACCATCATCAGGAATACACCGATATGTGCCGCGGTCCGCACGTCCCGCACATGGGTTTCTGCCGCAATTTCAAGATTCTCAAGATTGCGGGCGCATATTGGCGCGGCGATTCTAAGAATAAGATGCTCCAGCGTATCTACGGTACCGCTTTTGCCGAAAAGAAAGAACTGGACGGCTATCTGAAGCATCTTGAGGAAGCTGCAAAGCGTGATCACAGAAAGATCGGCCGCCAAATGGATCTCTTCCACATGCAGGAAGAAGCTCCAGGTCTCGTATTCTGGCACAATGACGGCTGGACCCTTTTCCGCCAGCTCGAGTCGTTTGTCCGCGGGAAACTCGTTGAGTACGGATATCAGGAAGTCAAAGGTCCGTTCATGATGGATCGCGTTCTTTGGGAACGTTCCGGACACTGGGCAAAGTATAAAGATGCCATGTTCACGACCAATTCGGAAAACCGCGAATATGCCATTAAGCCGATGAACTGTCCTGGACATGTTCAGATTTTCAATCAAGGTCTCCGTTCTTACAGAGATTTGCCTATCCGCATGGCCGAATTCGGCAGCTGCCACAGAAACGAACCGTCAGGTTCCCTGCACGGACTCATGCGCGTTCGCGGCTTTACTCAGGATGATGCGCACATTTTCTGTACTGAAGAACAGATCATGGAAGAAGTCAGCGGCTGCATCAAGATGGTTTACGACCTGTACAAGACTTTCGGTTTTGAAGACATTGACGTAAAACTTTCGACAAGACCTGAAAAGCGCATCGGCGATGACGCAATGTGGGACAAAGCGGAGGCCGATTTGGCAGAAGCTCTCAAGGCAAACGGCCTCGAGTTTGAGTATCAGCCTGGCGAAGGCGCTTTCTACGGTCCGAAGATTGAATTTACATTGCATGACTGCCTTGACCGAGCTTGGCAGTGCGGTACGGTTCAGCTCGACTTTGCTTTGCCAGGACGTCTCGGCGCCACCTACATCGGCGAAGACAACGACAAGCACGTTCCTGTCATGATTCACCGCGCAATCTTGGGCTCCATCGAACGCTTCATCGGCATACTCATCGAAAACTTCACCGGATTCTTCCCTTCATGGCTTTCTCCGATTCAGGCAGTCGTGCTTAACATAACTGACGGTCAGACAGACTACGTCAATGAGGTTGCCAAAAAACTCGTTTCCGCAGGAATTAGAGCAAAAGCAGACTTGAGAAACGAAAAGATCAGTTATAAAATACGCGAGCACACGATTATGCACGTGCCGTATATGTTAGTATGCGGAGCTAAAGAGGTCGAAAACGGCGTTGTGACCGTAAGAACCCGCAAGGGCGTCGATCTCGGACAAATCAAGGTGGATGACTTTATCGCCAAGTTAAAGGCGGAAGTCGATTCGCGCAGTTTGAAACTCATGGAGGAATAAGCCATTAACAACGCAAAAAAGACCGCCAGAACGACGGCGCCAAAGACTCGTATCAACGGTGAAATCAGATACAGGGAACTTAGGCTGGTCGGAAAAGATGGCGAAGCGCTAGGCATCGTTTCCTCTGATGAGGCTCTTAGGCTTGCTACTGAAGCGGGTGTTGATCTTGTTGAGATCAGCCCAAATGCGGAACCGCCAGTATGCCGAATCATGGACTACGGTAAGTTCCTTTACGAAAAGAGCAAGTCTCAGAAAGAGCAGAAGAAAAAACAGAAGTTGGTGCAGGTTAAGGAAATTAAGCTGCGTCCAGCAACTGATGAGGGCGACTATCAGGTAAAACTACGCAACCTGAGGCGCTTCCTCGAAGACGGCGACAAAGCTAAGATAACTCTTAGATTCCGTGGCCGTGAAATGGCGCATCAAGATCTCGGACTCGAAGTGCTCAAGCGCATCGAAGCGGATGTATCTGACATAGCGACTGTCGAGACTCAATCAAAAGTTGAGGGCAAGCAGGCGATTATGGTGTTGGCGCCGAAAAAGAAGTAACGTTTGGGCACACAAGAGGGATTTCCCCGCCTGGCGTTATATGTTCAATCCAATGCGGAGTTTTGATTAAATGCCAAAAATCAAGAACGATAAGGGAGCCTGGAAGCGTTTTAAGAAGACTGCTAACGGCTTCAAGCGCAAGAGCGCAAACAAGCAGCACATCCTGACCAAGAAGTCTTCCAAGCGCAAGCGTCATTTGCGTGCTATGACTATGATTCATCATAGTGACATGAAGCGCGTATTACAGTGTTTGCCGACTTTATAAGCAGGAGAGTTGCATAAATGGCTAGAGTTAAGCGTGGTGTGACTGCACATGCTCGTCACAAGAAGGTTCTGAAGGCTGCCAAGGGTTACTATGGCGCACGTTCCCGCGTCTATCGCGTTGCTGTACAGGCTGTCACCAAGGCAGGTCAGTATGCATACCGCGACCGCCGTCAGAAGAAGCGTCAGTTCCGTCAGCTCTGGATTGTCCGTATCAATGCGGCTTCCCGTCAGAATGGTCTGTCCTACAGCAAGTTCATCAACGGCCTTAAGAAGGCTTCGATCGAAATCGATCGCAAGATCCTTTCCGATATCGCCGTTCAGGACAAGGCTACTTTCACCGTTCTCGTAGAGAAGGCAAAGGCAGCGTTGGCTTAATAGTCAATATCTGAATTGTAGTAAGGGGATCTGTAGATCCCCTTTTTTTATCGAACTTTGCTAATCTTCGGGTAAAAATCCGAAAGTTGAGAAAATATCATAAGTTTATGATGTTAAAGTATTTTCAAATAGTTGCCGCATCTTTATTTGCCGCAATCATATGTCTGATGCCTCATGTATCGCATGCCGGCACCGTGACAATACAGGACAGACATTTTGATCGGAGCGTAGGCTACTATTTGGAAGTGCTTTCCACTACGGGCGATTATCTTTGGCCGTGGCAGGTGGAGTCAATGACAGGCTGGAAACCCAACTCGGGCGACGAGTTTTATGTAAGCGACGACAAAAGCTACCATTGGGCACGTTTTGGCATAAAAAATGACACAGGCAGCCTGACGATCGCCATGCTTGAAATTGACAACATGATGCTCGATGTCGTCGATATCTACCTAGTTGAAAATCAAGTCAAAGAGCTTCAGAAATTCTGGCATTCCGGCGTAAGTCTCGGTGCAGGTGCCAAGCCATATCCAGCCAAAAATTTTGTATTTCCTTTTTACCTTAAGCAGGACGCTTCATACGAGGTATATCTAAAGATCAGGAATGACACCAAGTCGTTCGTTCCTATCCGCGTTTCGCATATGCTCGAATACGTAGCAAGAGACTCTCTGACTTCGATTTTTACCGGCATTGTCGAAGGTTTTGTTCTGCTTACGGTCTGCTACTCTCTGTTCATGCTTTTTTTTACGCGAGAGAAGCGTTTCCTGCTGTCATTTTTCTTTAATTCAAGTTTGCTTCTCCTGCTCATGTTTATGGGTGGCTTTACGGGATTGCTCGATTTTCTGTCTTCGGGCGAGCGCATCAAAAACTTCAATTTTTTCCTGAGCTACATGCTAGCCCTCGGCATCATGGGACCGTTTGAGGAAATGTTCCATTCGATAGGAAAGGTAAGATCTTTTTGCAGGCATAACAGAACGATTGCTCTGATTCCTATCGTAATGCTCGGACTTTGCTGGCTGATTCCAAGGGAAACCAATGCCATAATCTGCATC
>JAZQPH010000239.1:0-1543 GCA_045628385.1 Succinivibrionaceae bacterium | reverse complement strand
TCCTTGCCGATGAAGTGGTACATTTCGGCATCGGACTGAGGGTTCATGTAATCGCTTAGCGAGAACGAACCGTCTTTTTGGGCAAGATTTTCCAAAGACCCGAGATAGCCCACAGGCGCATCGAGCCAAACGTAAAAATATTTATTTTCCGTATCAGGAATCTGGAATCCGAAATAAGGCGCGTCGCGGCTGATATCCCAAGGCTTAAGTCCCGATTCGAACCATTCGCCGAGTTTGTTGGCCATTTCCGTAGGAATTGCGCCGCCTTCTATCCATTTCTTGAGTTCATCGCCGAACGCCGGAAGATTGAAGAAGTAATGTTCCGTTTCTTTCATCACCGGGGTTGCGCCAGACACAGTAGAGCGCGGATCGATTAATTCAGCAGGAGAATAAGTCGCGCCGCATACTTCGCAGTTGTCGCCGTACTGATCCTGCGCTTTGCATTTAGGGCAGGTACCTTTTACGAAACGATCCGGAAGGAACATGCTTTTTTCAGGATCGAACAGCTGGGAAATTTTTTGCGTGAGGATGTGGCCTTTGGCGCGCAGCGCTTTGTAGATGCTTTCAGAAATATTTTTATTTTCTTCGCTGTGCGTGGAATGGTAGTTGTCGTAGCTAATTCCGAATCCCGCAAAATCTGCCTGATGTTCTTTGGAGACTTCGGCGATCATCTGTTCAGGAGTGATGCCCATTTGCTGCGATTTCAGCATGATCGGCGTGCCGTGGCAGTCATCGGCGCATACAAATCTGACTTTGTTGCCGCGCATGCGCTGGAAGCGTACCCAGATATCAGCCTGAATATGTTCAAGCATATGTCCAAGATGGATGGAACCGTTGGCATAAGGAAGCGCGCAGGTTACGAAAATATTTCTGCTCATGTGCTTTTCACCTCAATAATTAACTCGTGAATTATAGCCGTTTTGGCGATATTTTTCCCCCGATGCGGCGGTTAAGAATCCTGCATTGAGTTTATGAAAACCGTTTATGGCAAAAATATCCGTCAAATATTTGAAATTTGGGCGTTTTTATTTGTTTTTGTTGCCGAACGCTAATAAACTAAGAAAAATGTCACTTTTCGGAAATTTCAAAGATATGAGACTTAGCGACACCGATATAGAAAATTACCTGGATGAAGGAAAAATAGTTATAGATCCGCGTCCTGCCGCCTCCAAAATTTCCGGAATATCGGTCGATCTTACGCTAGGCGACAAGTTCAGAGTATTTGAAGCTCACAAGGGATCTCATATAGATCTGTCTGGCGACCGCGAGCAAATAGCAAAAGCCATCGATCAAGTGATGAGCGATGAAATTACCATAAGTTCCGAATATGAAGACGGCGGATTTGTTCTGCAGCCTGGCGGTTTTGCGCTGTCGGTCACTAATGAATCCGTTACGCTTTCGAGCGATGTTGTGGGTTGGCTTGACGGAAGATCGTCCCTTGCGCGTCTTGGTCTTATGGTGCATGCGACGGCGCACCGCATAGATCCTGGCTGGTCGGGAAAAATAGTCTTGGAATTTTATAATGCGGGAAGAATGCCTCTTG
>JAZQPH010000238.1:0-5201 GCA_045628385.1 Succinivibrionaceae bacterium | reverse complement strand
ATGGAGCCTACATTAATGGCTCAGATTTCGGAAACTCTACGATAAGAGGCATGATAAAGCGCCTGCAAGACGCAAAAGTGGAAATAATTGAATGCGGCTGGCTTAAGAATGATCCGCATAAAGAAGGCAGTTCTTTCTTTCACGTTCCTTCGGATCTTGAACCATATTTGGAGGCAAAAGATCCAAATGTCACGTATGTGACAATGATCGATTGGGATAGGTACGATTTAGATAACTTGCCTGTATGCGACTGGAAATCCATTGATGCGATAAGAGTGGTGTTCCCTAGAGGAAAAGGCAAAGAAGGACTTGAAGTCGCCAAAAGGATCAGGGAAAAAGGCTATAGGATTTTTTGTCAGGCCGCAAACACGCTCGGATATACTGATAAGGAAATCTTAGAACTGATCGACTGCGTTAATGAAACAAGGCCAGAAGCTATTTCCATTGTCGATACGTTCGGAGCAATGTATCCAGAAGATCTGATAAGAATTCTGTCTTTGTTTGACAACAATCTTCATAAATCCATCAAAATCGGATTTCATTCCCACAATAACCAACAGTTGTCGTTTGCCCTGTCCATAGAATTTGTAAGACGCATGACCGAGCGCGGAAGGAACATTATTGTTGATTCAAGCTTATGCGGCATGGGACGCGGTGCGGGAAACGCAACGACTGAGCTTGTAGCGAGTTTTTTAAATAAAAAATACAGCGGAAACTACGATCTTGATCTGATCATGGATACGATCGATCTTTATATGGTTCCGTTCCAAGAACGTTTCCATTGGGGGTATTCCATACCTAATTACATAGCGGGGATGTATTGTTCGCATGTCAACAATATAGATTATCTGCTCAAAAAGCACAGAGCTACGGCGAAAGAAATAAGGTGTGTGATTTCCTCTCTCAGCAAAGAAGATCGCGTCAAATACGATTATGATCTGCTTGAACATAAATACATCGATAACCAAAATTGCGAAGTCGATGATTCTGCTGATTTGGATTTGTTATCGGAAACATTCCGAGACAAAGAAGTCTTGATGATTGCGCCTGGAAAATCATCAGTCGAGAGGCATAACGAAATTGTCAAATACGTAGAATATCATAAGCCGATCGTTGTCGGAATTAATGCGATATTGCCTGATTACCGATATGATTTTCTGTTTTTGATGAACAAAGTCAGGTATGACTACGCCAAAGAGGCTTATTCAAGAACATTCCTCTCAACACCCAAAATATTGCTGTCTAATGTCAAAACGAAATCAGAAGGCGATGAACTGATAATTAGATATGAGAGAGCCATAAAGCGAGGTTGGACTTATTTTGACAATCCCGTCATATGCATGCTGAGACTTCTTAATAAGTTGTCTGTCAAAAAGATAGCAATAGCAGGGTTTGATTCGTTTTCCGAAAAATATAACGAAAGTTACGCGGATCCAAAACTTCCTACCGCACACGGCGTTGAAAATTGGGACATGTGGAATGAAGAAATAGGGGAGATGTTCAGAGACTTTTGCGCAAGAACATCTGGGACAGTCAAGATCGAGCTTCTGACTCCTACATCTTTTGCCGATGGCGCGCATTTTTGAGGCGAACGGTTAAGGATATTTCAATGAAAGTAGTTAATGCGCTTTGGGATCAGAGAAATTTTGGGATAAGGTGCGCCGAAGTCGAATTATCACTCGATGATGACAAGAATTCTTGCCAGGCTGAATTTGAGCTGGCAGAGCGATCATACGATTACATTTCAGTAAAAGTTCCATCTTCAAGGACCGATTTGACATGGATGATGTCAGAATTGGGTTATGCCTATGTCGAAGACATGATGTTTTTTGAACATGATCTGCATGAGATTAAAAGAACACCTCTTCAGCAGCGTATGTACGATTCCGTTCATATATCAGAGATGACAGAGGATGATTATCCTATTCTGTTCAAGGAAATTGACGCAGGGTCTTTTTCTTTTGACCGCATCAGCAACGATCCGTGGTTTAAGCCGCAAGATTCGATCGTTCGTTTTCATAACTGGCTTAATGACGAACGCGAACGCGGAGCGATTTTTCTGAAGGGGCAGATAAAAGGAGAAATGTCAGGCTTTTTCACGATTAGAGAAATTGACAAAGAAAAGAAAATCTTTACATCGGCGCTGGGCGGGACTTTTATGAAATGGCGAAAAGGCGGTCTCGGAACCAACGTGCAGACTCCCGATGAAGTAAAAAAGCGCGGGGGTAAAAAACTGGTTCTCGGCGTTTCAACCAACAACATGATTCAGATAAGGGCTCTTATTCAAAACGAGTTTTTCCCGACAAAGGTGAACCATGTATTTGTGAAACACCTGGTTCACGAATAGACTGTCAAGATTATTGTGCGTTTATCAGTTGTAACAATTTTGGGATGCGTTTTCTGCTGTAAGAGAGTCAGATGATTGAAGATTTTTTCTCACATGATCCTTTTAGCCTGTCGAAGAATGAAAAGGATGCACTACTGTCGTCAGAACTTAAAGAGCTGACATCCTTTCATGTGGATAACTGCGAGATATATAAACGTATCACGCGTTCTATGGAAGTGAATGTGGATGCTATAGACAGTTATTACGACATACCGTTCATTCCTGTCAGATTATTTAAAGAATATGAACTCTTGAGCGTCAAGCGCGAAGACGTATTTAAAACGATGACTTCGTCGGGCACGACAGGGCAAGCGGTATCAAAAATTTTTGTAGATAAAGCAACGGCCAACAATCAGCAAAAAACGCTGATAAAAATCATGTCGGATTTTGTAGGCAAACAAAGGTTGCCGATGCTGATTATAGATTCTCCGTCGGTGGTCAAGGACAGAAAGCTTTTTTCGGCAAGGGGAGCGGCGATTTTAGGGCTGCGCATGCTGGCCCGCGATGTCTGCTATGCCTTAAATGACGATATGAGTTTCAACATGGATGCCGTGAACGAATTTTTGGATAAATTCCGAGACCGCAGCATTTTGGTGTTCGGGTTCACTTTTATGGTTTGGCAGCATCTGTATCAGGAACTCAAATCAAGAAACATACGGCTGAATCTTGAGAATGCTTATTTGGTAACTGGCGGCGGCTGGAAAAAATTGGTATCGCTGAATATCAGCAATGATGATTTTCGCAGAGCTTTGAACGAGCAATGCGGAATATCGCATTTTGTCGATCATTACGGCATGGTAGAGCAGACCGGATGCATATATGCTCAGTGCGAGTGCGGACATCTGCATGCCAGCATCTTCTCGGATGTCATTCCGAGAAGATATGAAGATTTTTCCGTCTGCGATATCGGCGAAAAGGGCATAATTCAGGTAGTGTCGGTATTGCCGAGGTCTTATCCAGGCCATAGTCTTCTTACCGAAGATGAAGGCATTGTCCTTGGCATCGATGATTGCCCGTGCGGCCGAAAAGGCAAGTATTTCAGACTTACAGGACGCCTGAAAAAAGCGGAATTGCGCGGGTGTTCGGATACATACGCATCCAAATTCTGACCGTTCTGAAAAAAGGATACACATGAAGCTTTCTGCAGAAAAAATATCTTTGATTAGATTCTTGGTCGGCGATTATGAACAATTGCTCAACGCGAAGAATGTCCCCGCCTTGCGTGTGTTCGACGATCGAGTGGTGTCGTTTTTTGATGCTGTTTCGAAACAATTGCTTAGCGAAAAAGAGAATAAAAAATATTCGGATATTATTTCCTGGGCTTTTTGGATAAGACGTACATCCCTGTCAAGCGAAAAACAAAGATACGAGGGCAAATGCAAAATCGGAAGGGGTGTTGCATTTCATATAGCGCCTTCGAACGTTCCCGTTAATTTTGCGGTTTCATTAACCTCGGCATTGCTTGCGGGAAATGCATGTGTCGTAAGGGTAAGTTCAAAAGATTTTGCGCAAACAAATATAATCTGCAATGCCTTTTGCAAGGTTTTGGATAAGGATGAATTTTCATTTCTCAAACCGTATCTTACGATAGTACGGTATGAAAGGGATAAAGATATAAATGACTATATGTCGTCAATTTGCGACATAAGAATCGTTTGGGGCGGAAACAGAACAATCGCCGATTTAAGACGATCTGAATTGCCGCCAAGAGCAATAGAACTTGCTTTTGCGGACAGGCATTCCATTGCAATAATAAATGCCGACGAGTATTTAAAGAAGATTAGTCTCGATGCTTCTGCTGAAAAGAAGATTGCGGAGATGTTTTATATCGATACCTTTTTTTCCGATCAAAATGCCTGCAGTTCGCCAAGGCTTGTGGTTTGGCTGGGTTCTGAAAAAAAACTTGCTCAAAACAAGTTTTTTGCGGCATTGGCGGATGTGGTCAATGAGAAATATGAGTTCTCGCCGATTCTAGCAATAGACAAATTAAATGCCTTTTGCGAATTGGCAATCGATGTTCCGGGAGTGAATGCAAGAAGAGTTCTTGGTTCGAAAACATCTAACGCCATTGTCAGAATAAAAATTGACTCGCTAGTCAGTTCTATTTTTGATTATAAGATGGGCGGAGGCTATTTTTTTGAATATGATTGCGACTTGTTGTCTCTTGATGAGATAGCACCTGCACTTTCAAAAAGCTGTCAGACAGTATCGTATCTTGGAATCGAGCCTGAAGCCGTTCAGGATATTGTTTATGCTCATGGCGTTCGCGGCGTAGATAGGATCGTTCCGATCGGACATACAATGGATTTGGGGTTTTATTGGGATGGCTATGACATGATAGACGCAATGTCTCGTCATCTGCAGACGATACCTGTTCTAAGATGACTTGGCATGGTAAATAACAATAGCGAGCGGATAAATCTAAGAAATGCTATGTGAGCAAGTGCATTGTCGAAGAGAATCTAAACAAATTTTTTAGAAGGATACATTATGTCAAACAAAGAAAAGTATATTAACTGTTATGTAGAATCACTCGATGTAGATGCATCTATTGCAGAGACTTTAGAGTACCAAGGCGTGGAGTCTTGGGACTCTGTCGGTCATATGTCGCTCGTTGCCGCCATAGAAGATGCATTTGATATTATGCTCGATACAGACGATATAGTCGATTTAAGTTCCTTTTCGAAAGGCATCGAAATATTAAAAAAATACGGAATAGAAATCTAAACCGTTCATGGCTTGTCACAAATAGGAATATCGGCAAATGAAGCTATTAGAAGGCAAAACGGCAATTGTTACCGGCGCGCACCGGGGC
>JAZQPH010000237.1:0-1784 GCA_045628385.1 Succinivibrionaceae bacterium | reverse complement strand
AAGCGGTCTTAGGAAGACAATACACCAGTTCAACTCCTTGGCTCACAGAACGACATGGCTACGATCCGACTTCGAAGATGCTGCGCCGCCGCCCAAACCGATGTTCATCGCAGGACCGCCCAAAACGATAAGTTTTGCGCCGACAGGAATTTCGCCCTTGTTGATATGTTCTTTTCTGATGTTGCCGAGACCGCCAGCAAGCATGATTGGCTTGTGATAGCCGCGGATTTCAAGACCGTTATGGCTGTTTACTTCTTCTTCGTAAGTACGGAAGTAACCGAGGATGTTAGGACGGCCGAATTCGTTATTGAATCCTGCTGCGCCCAAAGGTCCGTCGATCATAATGTCAAGAGCGGAAGAAATGCGGCTTGGCTTACCGAAATCATGTTCCCAAGGCTGAACGAAACCTGGAATCTTGAGATTAGAAACGGAGAAACCGCAAAGACCGGCCTTTGGCTTGGAGCCTACGCCAGTCGCGCCTTCGTCACGGATTTCGCCGCCGGAACCGGTAGCAGCTCCAGGATACGGAGAAATTGCGGTCGGATGGTTATGAGTCTCGACCTTCATCAGAATGTCGATAGGCTCGTTGTGGAACGAATATTCGTGCGTATTCGGATCCGCGAAAAATCTTCCGGCGACGCTTCCGTCCATAACAGCCGCGTTGTCTTTGTAGGCAGACGAAATGTAATCAGGAGTTTTGTCGAAAGTGTTCCTGATCATCTTGAAAAGCGATTTTTCCTTTTTCTTGCCGTCGATTACCCAATCCGCGTTGAATACTTTGTGGCGGCAATGCTCGGAGTTTGCCTGCGCGAACATGTAAAGTTCGACATCGTTAGGATTTCTGCCGAGACCCTGGAAGCTTTTCAGCAAATATTCCATTTCATCCTTGCTAAGAGCAAGACCGAGGGAGACATTGGCTTCTTCAAGAGCTGCCATGCCCTTTCCGAGCACATCAACGGAAGCAACAGGAGCAGGATCATCTTTACTGAATAATTTTTCAGCGTCATTCATATCAAAGAGAACGGCTTCGACCATTCGGTCATGGATGCACGCGGCCACTTTTGCAAGGTTAGCCTCCGAAGCATCATCAGTGTTTACGTAATACGCGATGCCGCGCTCAATGCGGTTAATGACCGAAAGCCCGCAGTTCTTTGCGATATCGGTTGCTTTCGACGACCATGGCGAAATCGTTCCGGGACGCGGAACGACTAAGAGAATTGTGCCTTCAGGCTTATGGCTTTGCAGTTTCGGACCATAAGTGAGCAATCGTCCCAGAACTTCGCGATCTTTTGCGGACAGTTCGCCGTTCAGATCGACAAAGTGAGCAAATTCGGCGTAAAGGGAAGAAACGCTGGCGCCTGCGTTCTTGCATGCGTCCATCAGTTTGCCGATACGGAATTCGGACAGCGCCGGAGCGCCTCTCAAAATCTCCATGAGTCTACTCTCTCTCAAGAATTACAATATCGTGCGATTATAGCAAATGATGACCGCTATTGCTTGTGTCATCGCGATCAAACTAGCACGCTGCGAAAGTCAGCTCGAAGCAAAGCCAAGGGCGAAATCTGAGATTCACGAGCATAGTTCTGCGACAGTTAGGAGGACGCGAAAATATCCTTCAACAAAACTGATAATTCCTGTTGCCGTATTACGTCCGAACATATAAAATGTGATGCAGTTCACCAAAAACCAAACGTAGAGACTTCCCCATGCCGACGACCACAGTATTCAATCTTCGCAATTGCGAATATGCGGTCGAAAAGCTTTTAGGCAAAGGCAAAAGCGGA
>JAZQPH010000236.1:0-1648 GCA_045628385.1 Succinivibrionaceae bacterium | reverse complement strand
CATGTCGTTTTGGAATCTGGCGCTGCTGAAGGTTATTACGTCGCCTTCAATCATATTGACGATGTCTTCTCTTATGCCGTCAAAATCCATGTTGATGAGGCGCACGACTTCCTTGTTCGACGCCGTTCCGCTCCAGTAGCTAATGCATTCGTTTCTGGCTATGGCTTTGCTGACGGAATTGGGGTTATAAATGTCGATGCCTTTGATTTTATAGCCCTCGTACCATTCCTTTAATTCGCGGTGCGACACTTTGCAGTTGGGCGATTTAACTATTTCTGCCACCTCTTCTTCCGTAAAACCGAAGTATGGGGCAAAGTCGCCAGGGGTTAGCATGTTGTATTCGTCGAAAACATTGAGCGCCGACTGCGAATTGTATTTTTTGATTGGAAGAATGCCGGTAAGGTAGACAAAAGAAAAGCATGCCTGCCCGTCGGGAGTTTTGAACAGATTCCTCAGCAAATCGATAAACGACTTCTGCAATTGCTCGTCATGGCGGTAATCTCGGTATATCAGCTCCCATTCGTCCATGATAAAAATGAACTTGGCGTTCAGGTCGCAATTAAGAGCGGACAAAGCCTCCTGAAGACCAGTGTTTTCAATATCGTTATTCTCAAAACATTCGGTATACTTTTCCTGTCCCCTTAGTTCCTTGATTACCGAATATTCAAGAAAATCGACCATCGTTTCGACGCCCTGAACTTTTTTGGACTTCTTCAGATAACTTCTGTAGCGCCCGTCGATTGAGTTCATGTCGACGTAAATCACGTCGTATTTGTTGAGATGTTCCTCAAAACAATCTTTTTTTGATATTTCGAGTCCGTCAAAAATCTGCTGTCCCGCATATGCCTTTGAATAGTATGCCAGAAGCATCTGGGCGGTCACGGTTTTTCCGAATCTGCGCGGGCGGGTCACGGCGATGAATTTGCCGTCAGAATTTAGAATATCGTTGGTCTTTTCTATAAATTCCGTTTTATCAACGAATATTCTTTTGTTTCTGTGATTAACCAAATTTGCAAAGCTGTTGTCGCTGCAAGGATTTAGAATGTTGCCCATAATTTAGCCTCATGAACTAATAACCTTATTCTAGCACGCAGCAAATTTGGCGAATTGCTGAGTTTTGAATCCTATAGTTTCTTTGTTGTAAGCGGTTCTTAAAACAAAAATATTTAGAACACTTTTGAAAAAGTTTACGTTGACCGAAATAAAATTTCATTGCCCAAAATTATTTACATAATCCGGCAAGCCAATTTCATCTTGTTTGCATTTATGACGAATGAATTGGTCTCATCTGTTCTATTATGCACTGATGATTTTTTGTCTTGGAACTGTAACTTATCCCGGCAAGAATGATATTGGGGTATTTGCTTTCGTAACGTTTGAAGTATTCTTGAGTTTTTATCTGTGAAATCGCATCTTCTGCGGATGAGTCGCGCTTGAACTCAATCAATATAAGAGGCGAGGTGGCTTTTGTGGGCACATATACGAGATCCGCTCTGCCTTTTCCAGCCGGCTCTTCCCTGCGCGCGACATATTTTCCTGAAGCTGACCACAATAGTCCCGTCATCACGCAATATGTAAGCGATTTTTCGTCGTTGTAGTCATACTGAGAGACATCAGAAGAATTGTGAATCTCCTGAATGATATTCGC
>JAZQPH010000235.1:0-1606 GCA_045628385.1 Succinivibrionaceae bacterium | reverse complement strand
ACGAGCCGACCGGTCTGTGGACTGTTCCCGACGCTCTTGCCGATATCGAGCCTGCCGAGAGCATATAATAACGGTCAAATTGACAATATCTTGATTTGCTGCGCCTATGGCGCAGTTTTTAATGCGGAAGACCTCCATGGATAACCGAAGAGATTACGTTCTTTCAAAGCCCGAAGACGCAACTGACGAAGTAAAAGCCAAAATCGCGATGGGGCTTATCGATTCGCTTACCATTGATTACCCGCTTGCGGCATCCAAAGAGAATTTGGCGGGCAACTCTCCGTTTTCGGGTCTCAAAACGCTAAAAAAAATAAAATTCAAAATTATTTTGACTGACGCTTGCGTAAGCGCCGACGGTCTGTTTGACGGTTGCTCCAAACTTTCCGAGTTTCCCGACATCGACCTTTCGAAAGTTACGACGGCCGAAGCGCTGTGCCGAGACTGCCATGAATTAAAATCGCTGCCTGCGCTGAAGCTGAGCCTCGCCAGAAATCTTTCGCATGCCTTTGAAAACTGCTATTCGCTTGAGTATGTTGAGGCTATCGAAGCCCCCGCGGCCGAGGACATGTCGTATATTTTTTCAGGATGCGACGGGCTCGAAGAAATTTGCGATTTAAGCGGTTCCCGCCCGATAAACATGGAATCGGCATTTGCCAACTGCTACAGGCTGAAATGCGCGCCCAGAATGAATCTTTCGCGCTGCGAAAATATTTCATGCATGTTTCTTTCATGCGCCATGCTGACCAAACTTCCGAAGTTCAATCTTGAAAAATGCATCAATGCGCAGCATGCGTTCGATTCGTGCTCCATGCTGGCGGAATTTCCCGGCTTCGACCACTCGCCGATAAAAAATGTATCTGGCATGTATATGGGATGCCAATCGCTGACATATATCCCGGCCTCTGATTTTTCATCGGCTACTGATATGAGTTTTTTGTTCGCACAATGCGAGAATCTTCGCGAAGTCGGAAGGCTCGAAACCAAATCGGCAATTGTTATGAACGGCATGTTTACGGGTTGCTCAAAGCTCGAAGGAATTCCGCATCTTGATACGAAACGCGTCAGGGAATTCAGGGATTTTGCCTCAGAATGCGCAAGCCTTACCTCCGTCCCTGTTTTGGACGCAAGCGAAGCACTGAATCTTAGCCGAGCATTTGCTTCATGCACAAAAATAAAAAAATTTCCGGAGTGGAATACAGCAGAAGCAATTTATTTCGGGGAAATGTTCAGAGGATGCACCTCGCTTGAAGAAGTAGGCGATCTCAGCTTGGCAAAAGCGCAAATAACCACTGATATGTTCAGAGAGTGCCCGAACCTCAAACACCGATCCGATGCTCTGATCAGACATAGATTCAGGAGAGGCTAGACATCAGCCGCAAATGGATTTTTGTTCTTATCCCATTGTGCCGGCAAGTTCGTATTTTGAGTCAAGCCTCCGCAATAAATTATTCTCTGCTTGAAAATATCCCGGTTGCTCCGCCCTTTTAACCAAACCTTTCAATCAAACACTGATGCGTCTTGGTTTTCCTGTCATAGTTGATGCCGACAAGAATCACGTCGTTCGGATAATCTCCGTCACGGTATCTCGCGAAATATTCCTTTTCTT
>JAZQPH010000234.1:0-4100 GCA_045628385.1 Succinivibrionaceae bacterium | reverse complement strand
CAAGTACAACGGATATTTTGCAATCCGCACCAACGCCGTGAAGAATGCTTCTGACGGACTCGTCGTTTACCGCGAACGCGCCATAGTCGAAACTTGTTTCCGCCAATTTAAAGTACTCAACGAAGGAGAAAGGCTGATGGCCACCGGCACTTCTTACAAGGGAAAAATATTTGTCCATCTGATTGCCCAGACTCTTCGCATGATGATGTTGATTGCCGCATGCATACATAAGGCAGGAGGAAAGAACCGCATTCTTCCGGGCGATTCTCTCGTCAAGGCAATGATGCAGCTTCAGAAATTGCAGGCTACGAAACCAGCCGGTCGCGGAGTGTGGATAACAAAAGAGATCCCTAAGAAAACTAGAGATCTCTTCGATTTGTTCGGTATCCAATATCCCAAGAAGTTAATCAAAAATTAGTAACTAGCATCCCGGGAGTTTGGGTTTTTTATTTAATCTTGATTCAGACAATAATCAGAGCCAAGAGTATTTTTTGTCTTCGTACGATTTGATCTTGTCTTCGTGCTGAAGCGTCAGGCCGATATTGTCGAGACCATTCAAAATGCAATATCTTCTGAACTCGTCCAAATCGAAAGAAAATTCAAGATTGTTGCATCTTACTTTCTTGTTTTCCAGATCGACGGTAACTTTCTGGCCTTCGTTGGCAGTTACTTCTTTGAACAGCGCATCGACTTCGTTGTCTTTGAGTTTGACAAGAAGCAAGCCATTGTTAAGGGAGTTATTGTAGAAGATATCGGCAAAGCTAGGTGCGATTATCGCTCTGAACCCGTAATCGGCGAGAGCCCAAGGGGCATGTTCGCGGCTAGATCCGTTGCCGAAGTTTTCACGGGCCAAAAGAATTGTGGCTCCGCGGTAACGCGGCTGATTCAGTATGAATTTTGGATTTTCCACTGTGCCGGCTTCGTCAAGGTAACGCCAGTCATTGAACGCATGTTTGCCAAAACCGATTTTAGAAACAGCTTTGAGAAACTGCTTTGGAATGATCTGATCGGTGTCTACGTTTGCTGCATCAAGAGGAGCAGCCAATCCCTCGTGAACTTTGAATTCCTTCATGACGGCTCTCCTTTACAGATAATCTCGGACATCGACAAACTTTCCGGCCACAGCGGCTGCGGCAGCCATTGCAGGGCTTACAAGATGCGTTCTTGAGCCTCTTCCCTGACGGCCTTCGAAGTTTCTGTTCGAAGTAGAAGCGCAGCGCGAACCTTCAGGCAATTTGTCATCATTCATGGCAAGGCACATGCTGCATCCAGGATAGCGCCATTCAAAGCCAGCTTCGATAAATATCTTATCGAGTCCTTCTGCCTCAGCAGCCATTCTCACAGCCCAAGAGCCAGGAACGGCCATGGCTCTCTTGATGGTAGGAGCTATTTTTCTTCCTTTAAGGACTTCTGCCGCTGCTCGGAAATCTTCAAGCCTTCCATTGGTGCAAGAACCGATGAAAGCTTCGTCGACAGGAACGCCGATCATAGAAGATCCCGATGAAAGATTCTGGTAGGCCAGCGCTTTGGCGCAGGAAGAAGAAAGCACTTCGTTGTCAAAATCGGAAGGCGCAGGAATCGGTGCGGTGATCGCTCCGCCTTGACCAGGATTTGTTCCCCACGTAATCTGAGGTTCGATGGTGCTTCCATCGATTTCGACGATCGCGTCCCAATGCGCATCATCGTCGGATTTAAGCGTATTCCAGTATGCTACGGCTTCGTCCCAATCCTTTCCTTGAGGCGCATAAGTTCTGCCCTTTACGTACTCGTATGTGATTTCGTCAGGTGCTACCATGCCGACCTTGGCGCCGACTTCGATAGCCATGTTGCAGACCGTCATTCTGCCTTCCATAGACATGTCGCGGAATACGTCGCCGCAGAATTCAATGGCATAGCCCGTGCCGCCAGCTGTCGTGAGTTTTGAAGCAACTGCCAGAATGACGTCTTTTGGATATACGCCTTTGCCCAGTTTGCCGTTGATCTCGACTTTCATGTTTTTAAGGCGGGCTTGCTTGATAGTCTGCGTGGCAAGAACGTGTTCGACTTCGGATGTGCCCACGCCGAATGCCAGTGCGCCGAATGCGCCGTGTGTCGCCGTGTGCGAATCTCCGCAAACAAGAGTGACGCCAGGTATGGTTGCGCCGATTTCAGGACCCATTACGTGAATGATGCCCTGATGCTTGCTGCCGAGTCCGAAAAGAGGGACACCGAATTCATCGCAATTTTTCTTCAGCGTCTGCATCTGCACGCGGCCAAGTTCGCCGCATGCTTCAATCGTCGGCTCATTCGTGGATACATTGTGATCCATCGTGGCCCAAGTGCGTTCAGGATGTCTTACTTTGCGGCTGTTTTCGCGCAGACCGTCAAAAGCCTGAGGACTGGTAACTTCGTGCATGAGGTGGCGATCGATGTAAAGAATCGGCAATTCTCCGTCTGCCTGCAGAACCACGTGAGCATCGAACAGTTTGTCGTATAAAGTCTTGCCCATTTGATTATGCCTCCGCAATCGCGGCGGCTATTGCGTCGCCCATTTCTTCGGTGCCGAGAACGATAGCATTTTCACGTCCTGCAGCGAGATCCGCGGTCATTCGTCCGGAAGCCAGTACTTTGCCGATAGCGCATTCGATAGCTTTTGCGGCGTCTTCTTCCTTAAAAGAATAACGGAGCATTAATGCAGCCGAAAGGATCTGAGCAATCGGATTGGCAATATTTTTGCCTGCGATGTCAGGAGCGGAACCGCCCGCAGGTTCGTAAAGTCCGAATCCTGCTTCGTTAAGGCTAGCTGACGGCAGCATTCCCATAGAACCCGTAATCATCGCGCATTCGTCGGACAGAATGTCGCCGAAGATGTTGGAGCAAAGCAGCACGTCAAACTGTGCCGGAGCTTTTACGAGCTGCATCGTCGCATTGTCGATGTAGATGTTTTCAAGAGTTACGTCAGGATAGTTCTTGGCAACGTCCGCAACAACTTCTCTCCAAAGAATGGAACTTTGAAGAACATTTGCCTTATCAACGGAAGTTACCTTCTTTGAGCGGATTCTCGCGGATTCAAATGCAATCTTAGCTATGCGTTCGATTTCATAACGATGGTAAATTTCAGTATCAAAAGCTTTTTCATCGGCTCCTGAGCCTTCTCTGCCCTTTGGCTGACCGAAATATATGCCGCCTGTCAGTTCGCGTACAACTACCATGTCAAAGCCTTTCTCCGAAATGTCGGTGCGAAGAGGAGAGAGGGCATTCATGCCTTCGTGAATTTTTGCGGGGCGGAGGTTACAGAACAGTTTGAAATGGGCTCTCAACGGGAGCAGCGCGCCGCGTTCTGGGCGCGAATCCGGAGGCAGTTTGTCCCATTTTGGACCGCCAACGGAACCAAACAGTATCGCATCGGATGCTTCGCACGTTTTAAGAGTATCTTCCGTTAACGGGCAACCGTGATTATCGATTGAGATGCCGCCAACGTCTTTTTCTGTAAATTCATAAGATATGTCGAATTTGGTTCCTACGGCTTTCAATGCTTTGATTGCCTGACGCATGACTTCGGGACCGATTCCGTCACCCGGCAATACGGCAATTTTGTAGTGCTTGGTCATTTATACGATATTCCTTTAGTTGATGCAGCCCGTTTGGGCACGGAGCTTTGCAAGGCGCGGATAATTGCGAGACTTCTTTCGCAAGCGATTTGCAGAATACCAAGATTTTACCACGAGGAGGCATGGCGCGTATAAGCTGGCAACTACGTATGTCTCGATGAATAAACTAATAAATAAAAACGCCCCTCAAAGAGGAGCGTTTTCTAGGTAGTTTAAATCAGATTAAACTGACTTGACTATTACCACCAAGCTTCAACCTGTGCGCCGAGGATGAATTCGTGGTTGTCTTCCTTGCCAGTGTAGGTCTTGTTCATGAGGTCACCGGACAACCAGGAAGCGAACACGCGGATGGATGGACGTGCCCAGAAGTGGGGCATTGGGGATCACTGCTGTGGGAGAGTCAGCTTGGTAGCTGAAACGCGGTTCTTGTGTTGAACTGCCCAGCCATTCCAGCCAGTGTTGTCCTGATTGGTCCAGCCGAATTCGAGAACGGTGGAGGTGAAGTCAGAC
>JAZQPH010000233.1:0-2015 GCA_045628385.1 Succinivibrionaceae bacterium | reverse complement strand
AATTTTCTTTTAAATCTTCAATTACTGAATATTGCAAAAAATCTACAAAGGAATTGATTCCATTTACATGAAGTTCTTCATCTTCTTTATAAGATTCATATCGATCACTGATAGTATTCATATCGATATAAATTACATCATACTTGTTTAGATGCTTATCGTTATTATCGATATATTTTTGGTTCAGAATTTTTAGATTAGCAAAAACATTCTGACCAGCGTATCCTTTGGAATAATACGTAAGAAGCATGTCTGCAGTAACGGTCTTACCGAATCTTCGAGGACGTGTTACGGCAAAAAAACGTTTGTCGGTATTAATTTTTGAAGAAAGCTTATCGATAAATTCGGTTTTATCGACAAAAATTTCGGAATCTTTGAATTTGACCAGTGTTGTAAAACTGTTATTGCCGCAAGGATTTAAAATATTTCCCATAGATTATCCGCCTCGCATTCAATAACAGAACTTATTAAAGTGTATCACAGCACAAAAATTTTCTTCGAGATACAGAACAAATTTCCATTAATACAAGCGAAATAGCCAATCTGAATATAAAAACATCTACAAATATTTATAACATCCTCGAAAGGATATCTAAACGTTGTTTTAGAGCATGAAACAGCCTCACTATTTACTCCTTTGTTGACTGTTGACTATCCCTCAGACAGCCTTTGTCACTAATTCAGAAATTTTTATTGCTTTATTCAGCTAAAACTCTGTTGTGCCTCAGAATTGTTTATATCTGGCTATTTATGAATCTTTCGGCATGCACGATGAACCGAAATTGAGAGCTCGTTGTCTTTGGGACTGCAAGTTCAGAATGTATACATGAGGATAACAATGCCAAACCATCTTCCAAGGTCATTAGATTTTGTTCTATTTCGTTACCGCGCAGGTTGACAGTACTCAATGACTTTATCTTCCCAAGACAACAAAGTAATTATACAAGACGGGTCTATTGACGAACCATGAATGAAAAACAAGCGCATGCGCAACCTTTGCACAGCAATTTGCATTTGTCATCAGCCGATGATCCTATAATGAAACAGAAACCATGCTATTTCATAGCGACATTTTTTCAGTACTGCATCAAGACGCAACTTGAATGTCATGCATAATGAAACCGCCTCGCAGATGAAAAAGCACAGCTAAAGTAAAAAGTTTTCGGTACCTGTAGGCAATCTTGCTCCCGCAAATCCGCCGATACCACAGATCCGAAAAAACGGCATACGGCATTTACGGAGTCCGCCATGAACAAAAGAACAAAAATCGTCGCCACCCTCGGTCCATCAACTGATGCCGAAGGAGTACTTGAGCGCATGATCCGCGCAGGACTGAACATGGTCCGCATCAACTTCTCCCATTCGAACGCGGAAGAACATGAGAGACGAGTCAAGCATGTCCGCGAAGTCGCCGCCGCAATGAATACGCATATCGCAGTCATGGGCGACCTCCAGGGGCCGAAAATCCGCGTTTCAACATTCAAAAACGGAAAAGTTGAGCTCAAAAAACGCCAATCATTTGTTCTGGACGCAGATTTGCCTGCCAACGAAGGCGACGAAACCCAAGTCGGAATCGATTACAAACAGCTTCCGTCCGACGTCAACCAAGGCGACATTCTGCTTCTTGACGACGGCAAAATGCAGCTTGTCGTGACTTCTGTACATGGTTCGCGCATTCACACCACCGTGCTCGTAGACGGATACCTTTCCGATCACAAAGGCATCAACAAAAAGGGAGGCGGACTCTCGGCCAAGGCTCTCACCGCCAAGGACATGGAAGACATCAAGCTTGCGGCCAAACTTGACGTCGACTATCTTGCCGTATCTTTCCCAAGAAACGGGGATGACATGCGCTACGCCCGCTCGCTTCTGAACGCGGCGGGCTCGGACGCCAAGCTCGTAGCGAAAATCGAACGCGCCGAAACCGTCTCTTCCGAAGAAAATATGGCAGAAATCATCGAAGCCACCGATGCAGTCATGGTTGCCCGCGGCGATCTCGGCATCGAAATCGGCAG
>JAZQPH010000232.1:0-4824 GCA_045628385.1 Succinivibrionaceae bacterium | reverse complement strand
GACCGCTTGGCCTCCGACTTCGCAGACGACGAGCATATCATACGGAGAATTTTTGCCCCATTTTGCCATCTCCAGAGAATCGCCGATAAAACCGCCCGTAGACTCGGCGAGCTCCTGAACGTCGTCATTGCAGTAGTAATGAGCAATGATGGCGGCATTATTTTTCTTAAGCAGTTCTTTAATCCTGGAGACAGCTACATCCTTGGCTTCGCCTTTTAACATTTTGGCGGGCTCTGGGAAAGAATAATTTCCTGAAGTGATTTCTGCAAATATCGAAGACATAGTTATACCGAACAAAGAAAACTGCTTTGGAGATATTATAAAGGAGTGGTGGGTCGTCAGGGACTCGAACCCGGGACCAATTGATTAAGAGTCAACTGCTCTACCATCTGAGCTAACGACCCACTCTGGTGGACGCTACAAGAATCGAACTTGTGACCCTCTCCTTGTAAGGGAGATGCTCTACCAATTGAGCTAAGCGTCCAGGTTGGGGATGGTGGGTTGTGAGGGATTCGAACCCTCGACCAACGGATTAAAAGTCCGCTGCTCTACCGGCTGAGCTAACGACCCACGCAATCTCAACGAGGTATATATTATTCTATTTTTGAAATTTTGCAAGAAATAAAACGCTATATAACCTCATTTTGAGTTCAACCGCTTTATATTTGAGCAATAGCGGCTATTTCAGTTTCGCAATCTCTTTTTCCGCCAATTTTGCCGTGGCGGATTCGGGATAATCTCTTACGACGAGCGCAAAAAATTTCTTGGCGCTGTCGCCGTTTCCTTCGGATTTTGCAATCATCCCGAGCTTGAACAGCGCTTCTGATCTCTTGGTGGCTTCGGGATTTTTGACTACCTGCAGAAAATGCATTTTGGCTTCCTGTGCATTGCCGAGCTTGCTGTTGGAATCGGCCAGCCAAAAATGCGCATTGTCAATCAGCGAAGAATCCGGGTAATCCGCCAAAAATTTTTCGAACGCCGCCACCGAGCCTTTGTAATTTTTGTCGTTCATTACGAGATCGAGAGCCTTCTTGTATGCGTCTTTGTCCCCGGGTTTTGAAACAGCTGCCGATTTCTTTATCGATGACGCCCCTTTTGAGCCGTCGTCGGAAACGGCTGCGGCTTTTGCCCCGCTCTCTCCCGAACGCGAGCATCCTGACGCAAGCTGGCCGCGAAGCTCGTCTATCTGTCTGTACAGATCGAGCTGGGTTTTCTGGAGTTCGTTGATTCTGTATTGCGCTTCTTCGATCTGGCCGTTTGCCTGCTGCAGTTCCGAAGTCAGCTGCGTTATTTCCCTTTGCATCTGCGTTCCAGCCTGCTGCGAAGCTCTGACTTCGCGTTCCAAATCAGCAAGGCTCGCGGCGTCGGCAGCAGAAACGCAGCAAGCGGCAGCGCAGGCGGCAATAAAACATTTGTTCATCGATCTCTCCTCGTCGGCGGGAATTCCCGTCTTTGCGTTATGATGAGATTATAAGACGAAAAAAGCCCGAACCTCAAAGGTTCGGGCTCGTTTGAATAAACCTTAACAAACGGCTATCAATATGAAAGCACCGCTCTTCTGTTACGGGCAAAAGCCTGTTCCGATGAACCGGGATCAAGCGGTTTTTCTTCGCCGTAGCTTACTACAGACATCTGATCGGCGCTTACGCCGAGATTAAGCATATAAAGACCTACCGACTTTGAACGTCTCTCTCCGAGAGCGACGTTGTACTCAGGCGTTCCGCGTTCGTCGGTGTGGCCTTCGATGATCACGGTAATCTCTGGATGCTGTCTGAGAAATTCGGCATGCGCTTTTAACACAGGTTCATACTGGCTGGCGATGGCATCGCTGTCATAGGCAAAGTAAATCGTATTGTCCTGCTTGAGCGCTTCGAACTTCGCTCTGTCCTCGGCGGACAGATTGTAGTTGTCGGTGCCCAAATTGCCGACGGTGATGGTCGAGCCGTCATCAATCATGGAAGAATCAAGACCGCCGTCTTCGATTCCTGCGGAGTTTGAGCTCGAGCATGCCTGAAGGGTCATTGCCATAATTGAGCCAAGGCATAATCCGTAAATTTTTTTCATTGTTGTGTTTCCTATTCGGGCTTGTGGAGCCGATTATTCCATAAATGATGACCATGCGGGCGCGCGCACGATGCCCTGCGCCGACGGAAGATTGGCGCGGAACCTGCCGTCTGACGATACCAGCGCAAGACTCTTATGTCCCTTGACCACCGTGCTGTATATTACCATTGTGCCGTTAGGCGCGAAACTAGGACTTTCGTCCAGATTGTTGTCGGTAAGCGGAAGCATATATCCCGTGTCGAGATCCTGCCTCGTGAGCCTGTAGGCATTTGCATATCTTGATACCATGACGATGGCGTTGTCGGTAGGAGATGCCGCCGCATTCTGATTGGAAGTATTTTCCCAAGTAACGCGGGTAACGTCGGAAGGATTGTCCACGGACAATCTGTAAATTTGCGGTCTGCCGCCTCTGTCCGACGTAAAGAAGAGCGACTTGCCGTCGCGGCTCCATGATGGCTCCGTGTCGATGGCTCTGTTATTGGTCATTCTCTGCATCTTGCGGCTTTCGATGTCAAGAACGTAGATTTCAGGATTCTGATCTTTCGAAAGGACTATCGCCAATTTGCTTCCGTCGGGAGAAAAAACAGGGCTTCCGTTTATGCCGGGCTGATGAGCAAGCCTGTAACGCTGTTTTGTTCCCACATTCTGCAAATAGATTTCGGGGCGTCTTGACTCAAAACTTACATAAGCAATGCGGTTTCCTTTTGGATCCCAGCTCGGCGACATGACAGGCTCTTTTGACCTGAGAATGGCTTTTTCGCCGTAACCGTCATAATCCGCAACCACCAGGCTATACGGATAATCGGCTTTATGATTGACGCTGACGTATGCAATCTTGGACAAAAATGCGCCTTTGATGCCCGTGATGGACTCGAAAATCTGATTGGAAACGGTATGCGCGGCCCGTCTTGAATTCGATCGCTCGAACTTAAGAACTTTTGCCAGCATAACCGAACCATCGGAAACATTGATGAGCTTGTAACTTAACTTTATGTGTCCGTCGTCGTCTTCAAGATTGCCTACCACGACAGCTCTTGCCTTGCCTACGAATCCCGACAGATCGATTTTGTCGCTGTATTGGATATTGGCGGCTGACGGGTAAAACTTGCCGCTGAACTGCAAATCATTTCTGATTATTCCCGCAATCTGCATGCCCGTCGATCTTGCGCCGAAGTCGGCAACGGCAATTGGATATCCCGAATCGCGTCCGCCCGTTATCTCAAGATTGAGCGCCGCATTGGCTGATGGGCATGCAAACGCGCAAGCAAAAACGGCAAATGCCATCGCAGCCAGCGCATCGCGCATCCTTTTTAAAAAGATCATAGTCCTTCCTGTTCGTCGGTATCATTTTGCGCTGTAAGTAAACTTCAGCACAATTCCTTCTTGGTCGAAAATAGCATCAGGAATCTTTGGAATCCTGTTTCTGCATTCATTCTTTATCGCGCTTACGACGGCATTGCAGAGAGAATTGTCTCCGGAGCACGAATCGATCGAGTATACGAGACCGTCGCGGTTAACCTTAAGTTTAAGCGTTACGGTCTTTCCGTTAAGCGTAGGATCGCCCGTGACCTTCGCCGAAAGATAATTGGCGAGCACGCTCTGATAGTTGGCAAGTTCTGATGAACTGCCGCCCTTGCCGCCTTGTTTTCCGGACTTTGAACCCGCCTCGATCTGAGAGTTAAGAAAATCATCAAGTTCGGAATCAATCTTCTTTTTCTGCTGTTCTTTTTTCTTGGCGTCTTCTGCGGCTTTTTTTCTGGCCTCTTCCTGTTTTTTCTTTTCGGCATCGGCCTTGGCTTTTTCTTCGGCTTCTTTCTTCTTGCGTTCGGCTTCTGCCTTGGCTTTTGCCTCTGCTTCTTTCTTCTTGCGTTCGGCTTCGGCCCTGGCCTTTTCTTCGGCTTCCTTCTTCTTGCGCTCTGCCTCGGCCCTGGCCTTTTCTTCGGCTTCCTTCTTCTTGCGCTCTGCCTCTGCCCTGGCCTTTTCTTCGGCTTCCTTCTTCTTGCGTTCAGTTTCGGCTTTCAGGATGGATTCCTGTTCGGCTTTTATTCTCGCATCTTCTTCGGCTTTGGCCTTCGCTTGCTCTTCTGCTTTGATTCTGGCTTCTTCGGCGGCCTTAGCTTCAGCTTCGGCTTTCGCTTTTGCCTCTTCTGCAGCTTTTGCTTCGACTTCGGCGCGAATTCTGGCCTCCTCTTCCGCTTTGGCCTTTGCTTCTTGTTCCTTGCGCTTCTGAATTTCTTCGCGTTCCTTTCTGATGGCTATGGCGCGTTCCTGCTCAAGTTTCTTTTGAGCCTCCTTGGCGTCTTCTCGATTGTCCTTAGCAGACTCGGCAGGCTTCGATGGTTTTGAAGATTTCGGGGAATCATCGCCTAACGGCAGATCGTCAAGATCGAACATCTGGGCCTGAATAATCTGGTCGGCAGAGAGATTCGGCTTCTGAGGCTTGCTCCAATCCATTCCGGCAATGACAAAAGCCAAAGCCAGCGCAGCATGCGCTCCGATGGACAGCGCGAACGCCCACATGGAAATATTGCCCCTGGAAGTATTGTTTGACAAAGCTATTTACCCGCAGGCTTATCGGAAATAGGTTCGGTCACGAGGCCGACGTTCTTTTCGCCTGCGCCTTTAAGCGTCACCATGACCTGAATGACAGCATCGTAAGGAACGTTTTTGTCGCCGCTCACGACTATCGGAGAATCTTTATGACCGGCCCTGAACTGCTTCACGAATGAAGCCAGTTCTTCAAGCGATGCGACGGGACTT
>JAZQPH010000231.1:0-3233 GCA_045628385.1 Succinivibrionaceae bacterium | reverse complement strand
TTCATCAATCTGATTTTTTAAATCAATATAGTTGTTCTTATCATCTATCTTTTTGTTGTATATCCAATTGCTATAACCTTTAAAAGTATCTGCATCTAATATTCGATAACTCATTCCTGGTATTAAGATTTCTGACAACTTGTTCTTAAGTTCATTTTCTAGTAAAGAAAGAATTGAATTTGACAATTGTTCCGAATCAGTTTGAGCATAAAAATTTATAGAATTACCGTCAACATTAAAACCATATAATTCTTTTATGTAAGAATCAATTTTTTCTTTCTTTTTATTAAGCAGCAATCTAATTTTTTCTGACAATGCTGATGATTGCATATAAGATGCCAAATAATCTACATAAATGCTATCGGTACCAGTATCAATATTGATACTTTGACCTTTTTCTTCTGAGATCTGCGTCGTGTTCGCATGCGCATTGGCATTTTGGTCCGAAGGTGCATTACTTTGTGCGCTATCTACATCATAACCTTTAGAAATTGCTTCCGAACTTACTCCAGATGAACCAATTTCTTTGTTATAGATCATTATGGTTTTGCTTACTTTTGAGAAGTTAGCAGGATCCATATTATGGAGTATAGACTCCCTGTAGTAGATTTCGCTATTTGCGATCGACTCTTTAATCTTCTCAATATCGCTTTCTATTATACGCTTACGATCTTCTTGAGTTTGCAAGTCTGTATTATATTGGGCAAGTTTTGCATTATAATCTTCAACATAAAGATTATAACTGACTTTAATTTTCTCTTTTACTCCTTTTTCGTTAATTCTTTCTATTTCAAATAACTTATCAATTTCTTCCAAAGGAATTTTGGAAAACTCTGTTTTATAATATTTATATCCAAAACCTAAAGCTGCAAAGCACATGCCTGCAACCAACAAAGATTTCCACCTAGACAATATATGTTTTGCCAGTTTTAAAATATCAATTTCTTCTTCAAAATTTCTAGTGTCCATTTTTTACCTTCTAATTATCTTAATCGAATTATGGATATATCTAAAAAATTGGAATTAGTGATTAACCATTGCGCACCAAATCACATGCCAGTCTTAGATTTTTGAATAATTTTGGTTCAGTTCGGATTTTGTTCATCCCAGAACATTCTGTTATTTATGATTTCGCCATTGAAAAGTATCATCGAACAACTTCAGAAAAGTAGGCTCAGTCTCGATTTTGTGTTCTCCTAGATCATTTCCGATCTGAGATTTCCATCATTGCCGCGTAGCATCGAACAATTACAAAAAGAAATATTCGTCATCTGGGAGTCCGTAGTTCTTCCTTCAAATACTCTTGTTCTTCTGATTTACGCACTCAACTTTTACCTTAGACAGCGAACATTTCGCATCGCTTGCTATTCCTTCCAGATGGTTTTCCAAAAGCCTGGCAAACCAAATAAAATGCTTGTTGCCGTCGCTCCTGCAGTAAAATTGTTGCTTTCGACCTTTAAGCGCGTGGGCTCGTTTTTTTTGACAGTCATTGCGCTAGGCAAAGACTTAACTTTAATGCGCATAGTCCCCGTATCTTGCCGACTGTTGTCACCTGTCACTGCTGAATTCACCGTACAGATGGAACCGAGTCCAATTTTGTCCATTCAGCCGATATGATCGGAACGATTCGCGAAAGATCAAAAGCGAGATAGAAAAAACTCTTTTCGCTGCCTGCTCTTCCGTTCTGCAACTCCTAATTTTACAATCTTTTTGAATGTCAATGCATTAAGAATTTTAAACATAAATTCTTTTGCGGCATATTGCCTGCCTAATGCCTTTAGAGCACGTTTCCCGAACAATCCCGACATTGCAGCGCCAGACATTTTACTGTCATGCCTAAGACGATTAGAAAGATTCTTAAATGTAGATACTCTATTGCTTAGCAACAATGCGTTCAAACTGTCTGCGTAATACTTTTTCCGAAGCAATGCTCCACCCGCACACTTTGCATTCATCATCCATCCACTCATATACCCCGCTTTTTTGCAGACATACGGCAAAATTCTTTCGATGGCATGCAGCAATGTTCCATCCGATGTGATTGGCTCTTCAGGAAAATCCTCATATCTCCAATTCATATCCAGCAGCGGCTTAATTGCCACACTTCTGCACCAGAACATATCACCATAAGGCGCTACATGATATTCACCAAGTCCGAACGAGGCACCCATTTTATGAAGCAATTCTGTCATAAACGACGCTGTGTTTTTGTTGGCATTCTGAGGGCATTCGCAATCATAGAATTTGCCCCAATCGGGAGGAAGCGGCGAAAGCAACCCGATATGAGGATTTTCATCAAAATACGAAACAACTCCAGCAAGATATGAAGAACTGTCCAACAACGAATCTTCGCAATGCCTTACCCATTCCATAACCTTGAATCTGTTCTCGGCATGAGGAGATGATTTGTCATGAAGGAAACATAAAAATTCGCTGTCCCTGATTTTGTCTCTGCATTCGACCAAATAAGAAGACATATCCCTTCCCTTATTCGGTCTTCTGATAATCTCGTCGACAGCAACAGATTCGCGCTCTGCAATCTTGAGGCACATTTCATATGATTCGTCGGATGAACAAGTGACGATGACTTTGGCCCGAGCATTGATCCCTTTTAGCACGTCCAAACAATGTTCGGCGTTGGATGCGTAATGGACATGCATTATGACAATCACCCGTTCTCTTAATTCCTCATCATTTCGCTGATTTGCTCCGCTTCCAGATGAAAAATTCGAACCTTCCGACGAACTAATAACGGCGCATAACTGAAGGTTGTCGCAAAGTGTCCTCGGATCGCCCGTGCGGCACAAATTCTGCGTTATGAGTTTCTCGTCATAATCCGTACAATACCGAATGTAGTCAAAGGCGCGTTTTGCCTCATCGCCGCACGATTCGTTAAGAAACAGACCCAACTTTTCAGTGAACACCTTTCTTTTCACAAACGGCATCTTGTCTTCTGCCATAAGTTCAAAGGGACGGTACATGCTCAAATTTTCAGAAGGATATCTATTTGGATCAATGAGCGAAGAATACTTAAAGCTGGCATTTTCAAGAGCATATGTCAGCCCCATCTCGTAACAGCCCACGGCATCATAGAATGTTTCGATTTTCGGCATTTGAGCAAAGAATCTGCCGAACGCATCAGACGATATCACCTTGTTGGAAAGTACGACAAAGTAAGTCTGCACATGTGCATTTGCCTTTCCTCTGACCGGCTGTTTGTCAGAAATTGTGTC
>JAZQPH010000230.1:0-1723 GCA_045628385.1 Succinivibrionaceae bacterium | reverse complement strand
ACGACATGGCTACGATCCGACTTTTTGACGATTTAATCATCAAACTAAAAGAAGCTCTAGACGAAAACAAACCTAATAATAAAGTCAGCGCCGTTCTTCTTAAGAACAGAATTCGCGAACTGTATCCAGTTGCCTTTATCGATGAGTTTCAGGATACGGATGAAAATCAGTGGTCGCTGTTTTCAAGCATCTATGATGATGCCAGCAAGGATGATGGCTGCAACATTTACATCATAGGCGATCCTAAACAAGCTATATATAGATTCAGAAATGCCGATATTTACACCTATTTTGATGCAAAAAAATCTGTGTCAGGTGAAAGAAATTTAGCCACCAATTACAGATCTACGCCAAAGGTAGTCAATTCGGTCAATACGCTGTTTATGGCAAATCCAGAACACCCGGAAAAGTCATTCGGCGCTGAAGGCGATATTACCTTTTCGGCAGTCGGCTCCGTTTCCAAAAACGATAAGTCCATAATCGATTCAGACGGAAATATTTTGCCTCCTGTTTCTTTTTTCTCAACTGCGTCACAGGAAGTTGCCGGCATCAAAATTAGCACCAAAGTCAAACTTGCCGAAGCTTGCGCGCGTCAAGTGAAACTATTTGCTTCCAGATATTTTTTTGAAAGCACCCAAAAGCCTATCCGTTATGGCGACTGCGCGGTGTTGGTTCAGAGTAAAAGAGAAGCTGCCAGCGTACGCAAAGCGTTGAACAATTTGAATATCAAATCAATTTATTTGTCTGATGACAGCAACGTTTATTCATCGCCGCAGATAACATCTTTTATGAAAAAGTTTATGGCTGCGGTTATCAACAATGCCGATTACGCGACCGTAAAAAGGTTGCTCCTCGATCCTCTCAATTGCATGCCTTTGAAGGATATTGATAACGTGTTTGGCAATGCCAAACTGTTCAGCGATTTTTCGACCGTGCTTTGCGAATGTCTCGGTTATTGGAAAAAAAATAATTTTGTCCGCGCGCTCTATGCGTATGCATTTTCAAAAGATCTTTGGAATGGAAATGATCTGTTTGCACGATTGTCCATAGCCGAGGGCGGCGATAGGCATGTTACCGATTTGTGTCATTTGGCTGAGTGTCTGCAATGCGAAATGAGGTCGTCATCGTCCGTTTTCGATCTTTATCAGAGATTTGACGATCTTGTCGAATCTGCATCTCAAAATGCTCTTGACGAAGAAAGCACAAAGGCAAGACTCTCTTCATGCGGCGAATATGTGAAGATAATAACGATGCACAAATCAAAGGGACTTGAATACCCGATTGTATTAATGCCGTTTGTTTTGCTAGGTCCGTCTAACAAGATCGATACTAGTGGTCTTTCGACAGTTGTTCATGAAACATCAGCGGCAGATTCTGGCGAAAAAAAACGCAAGAGATATGTCATGGGAACCGAAAAATCTCGTCGAGAGGAGGAAGTTCGCAAACTGTCGGACGAGGAAGATCAAAATGAGTGCACGCGACTTCTCTATGTGGCAGTAACTCGAGCAAAGTTCCATAACTGGTATGGCATTTGCCCTCCCGATTCGGGGCACATAGCAGATAAATCTGTTATGGGTTCGCTTTTCTGTCATCAATTTGATTGCTCGTTGAAGAATGCCAACAACGCGGGCGCGAACAATAGTCTGAAACAGCTTAACGACATTCCTAATAAGCATTTCAAAACTACCGTCGAAACTACCGTCAATAAACAACCACAACAAAA
>JAZQPH010000229.1:0-2689 GCA_045628385.1 Succinivibrionaceae bacterium | reverse complement strand
TCAAAGGTTTCCATTCCTAAATTTGCTGCAGACGGCAAAAAACTTTATGCGCTTATCCGCGACCGAAGCATTGCATGCCAGATGACGAATGCCCGTTATCTGTCGACTACGGCTTTTGCCAAGGCAGGAACCCGCGAACTTAAGACTCAGGGCCGCGTGACGGTGTTCGACGGCTGGACCAGAGTAATCAAGCAAGGCAAGGAAAACGCCTTGCCTGCGATGAATGAAGGTGACGCGCTTAAACTCGAAAAAGCTTTCGGCAAGCAGCATTTCACGCTTCCTCCTGCAAGATATACCGAAGCCGGTCTCGTAAAAGAGCTCGAAAGCCGCGGCATCGGACGTCCTTCCACCTATGCGGAAATTATTTCCAAGATTCAGGAACGCGGTTACGTCAAGCTAAATGCGAAAAAATTCCATGCGGAAAAGATCGGCGAGGTCGTCGTCGACAGGCTGAAACATTCGTTCTGCAAACTCATGGAATATGGATTCACGAGCAGTTTGGAAGATGATCTCGACAAGATTGCCGAAGGCAAAATCGATTGGATAGGCAAACTCGACACCGTTTACGAGAATCTTTCCAAGGATATAGAAGAGGCTAAGAAGCCGGACGGCATGCCAGGAAACAAGCCTGTGCGCCTTGAAGATCTCAAATGCCCTTCATGCGGCAGACCGATGGAAGTCAGAATCGGATCCAACGGACTCTTCCTCGGCTGCTCGGGATATGCGGACAAAGACAATCCGTGCTCCAAGACGATGAATCTGAACCGATGCGCCCGAGTCGACGAAACAGCCGACGACAGCGAAATCGGAGAAAAATTCGCTCATATGCGCAGATGCCCGAAATGCGGCAGCGTCATGGACGAGTATCTTGTCGATGCCAACGTCAAATTGTATCTTTGCTCTGAATCGCCGGCCTGCGAAGGCCATGCGATAGAGCAGGGCGACTTTGATGTCACCAAAGCCAATATGTTTATCTGCGACAAGTGCGGACAGCCGATGACGAAGAAAGTCGGAAGGTTCGGACCGTATGCCGAGTGCACGAACGCAGCATGCGGCGAGCGCAGAAGCATCACTAAATCGGGTCAGCTCGCTCCTCCTAAAGAGCCGGCAATCGATTTTCCCGAAATGCCGTGCGAGAAATCAAAAGGCGCGCACTATGTTCTTCGCATCAGCCAAAGAGGTTTGTTCTTTGCCGCACATGATTATCCGAAGCACAAGGAAACAAGAACTCCTCGCGTCGAGGAACTTGCAAAATATCGCGACAGGCTTCCTGAGAAACTTCAGTATATCTGCGACGCTCCGAAGAAAGATCCGGACGGCAATCCGACGATTACGAGATTCAGCCTGAAGACCAAACAGACTTATGTAGGTTCGGTAGGAGAAGACGGAAAGGCTACCAAATGGCAGTGTTTCTACACGAACGGCAAATGGACGGCAAAATGCTAAAAATAAGTTTTCTCGCATGCGCGGCGGCAGCTGCCGTGCTTCTTGCGGGGCTTTCATGCCAGGCAAGCGCAAGCGCCGAAGTAATAGGCAGCTACAGCAATGGCTGCCTTGCAAGGCCTGCCGTGCTTAAGGCCGAATCGCCTTATTATCAGATTGCAAGGTCATACAGAGAGCGTTTCTACGGACATGAGTCTCTCATTGCATTTTTGGAACGTTATTCGAAAAAAATGCACGGTCTCGGCATCGATTCCGTTCTTATCGGAGATCTGTCTAAGAATGGCGGCGGGCGAATTCCGGGAACCCATGCCAGCCATCAGAACGGTCTTGACGTGGATATTCCGTTTCAGACAAGAAGAATCCCGAGAAAAGATCTGAAGAACGGCAATGCCGAGGTCCTCGTCGGCAAAGACGTCAAAAAGGTCAACGCGCTGTTCAATAAAAAATATTATTTGATGATTATGACGGCGGCAAGAGATCCTGAAGTTGAGCGGATATTCGTCGCTCCTGCGATCAAACTTGCGGTTCTCGATATGGCAGATGAATCCGACTTAAAGGCTCTTAGCAAAATAAGACCATGGTACGGTCATACCGAACATATGCACGTGCGTCTTGCTTGTCCTAAAGATTCTCCTGACTGCGAACGTCAGCCGCGCCCTCCTGTCCTTTCATTTGAACAGGCAAGAAAAGAAGCCAACTCTTGGTTCCTTCCGCCTCCTCCAAAAAAGCCAGGAGAGCACAAGAAGAAACCTGCCGAGCCTAAGCCGCTGCATCCAAGATGTGCCGAGCTTGTGCGACAGTCGCAGGATAGCGGCAAACATCGCCGATAGACTAATTTGAACATGAAATCCCGGGCAAAAGAATGCAAATTCCAGCTCGGGATTTTTTTATCACGCCAGTGTCTTTCGAAATCTTGCCAAAGATGCGGCATGAATGTCAGGCAATAAATAGATATTTTTGTCTATATGAAGGTATCTAACTTTCTCGAACTGTTTTTGAACTTAATATGGTCGACACAGGATCGGGCATACAGAGAAAGTTTTCAATATTTGTTTTAATTTTGCGCGATTGAACGAATTAAATGAATATCCTAGTTGACGCGTAATCTTAACTCTGTATAATAAGCACCGTTGTCAAGCGCAACATATCAATGCGGGAATAACTCAGTTGGTAGAGTGTAACCTTGCCAAGGTTAATGTCGCGAGTTCGAGCCTCGTTTCCCGCTCCAAAGGCGCGGTAGCAAAGC
>JAZQPH010000228.1:0-3160 GCA_045628385.1 Succinivibrionaceae bacterium | reverse complement strand
GTTCTTCTCCTTGGCAGCTTCAATAACCGAGACGATGCGGGCGCGATAATGCGCATCCCATTCAGGCTTGCCGAATACTATCCATGGCTTTTTGTCCAAAAGCGACTGCGCGTCGTTTCTTCCTGCCATGATGACCACTGCCTTGACGCCCCTCGATGCCGAAGCGACGCCCTTTTCGGTGATGTAGCCGTTCTCGGCGCGCAATAGACCTATGCCCATTCTCCCGTAATCGAGGATTTTTGTTCCTCGAGCATCCTTTGCGGCAATTCTTGCTGCATCGGACAGTTCGCCGTCGCCGATGAACGCCACGGCGTCGCCAGGTTCAAGCACTATGCGGTTTTGAACTTCATATGCCGTGACGGCCGCCGTGCGGCACAAAGGAGCGGCTGCGGCCAAAGACTCCCGACGCAGGCGCAAAAGAGTTTCCTCGCGTTTTTGCTCATAAGCCCTGCAGGAAATTACTTCTTCCTCTCCCGGACGGAGAAATCCCTGAGGTCTTGCGCATTCAGACACGAGGAAAGATTTTTCGGGGAAAGGCCCGTTTTCGAGCAGGAATTCTGTGCCCGAACAAACGTCGCGATGTTCATCTTGCGATGTTTCCGCGGCATTCTTATTTTCAGATACAAAAGCATCGGCAGCCTGTCCTGCCTCCCCGTCCTGCCAATCTAAATTCGCAGAATCCTCCGTACCGTCAATCAAAGGACCATTTGACGCCTCCATGTCCTGTTCAATATCAGCATCTGCATCAGCAGAATCATCGGAAAGCTGCATAACAAAAGATGCCAGCACGCCGTCGCCGCGTTCCCACGATTCAACAATGGCATCTTTGTAAATAAAGCCCATGATGGCCACTGCGGTCACGGAAGAATAAATGCATCCGAGAATTTTTCCGGCGTTTTTCATCCTAGAACCCCGCATATACAAGCGTCGGCACGCTGCCTGGCATGCACTCGATGATGCCCCATGCGGCAAGAGCAGCGGCAACAGGCTTTAAAGGAACGGGAAGCGCCTCCAAAACAAAAAGACATCCTCTCCAAATTTTCGAAAAGAGCGGATAAGCAAAATATGCAGCCGCGAGGCTGACCAGAATGACGGCGTCTTTGATCTCGGGAGCCGAAAAGTTGCAAAAAAGTCCTTTTAAGACCTCCCAGGCTTCACGCAAATCAGTTGCCCTAAACGGAATCCAGGTAAGAAGCAGATAGAGCAGCGTGAAGATCGAAGCCGAAAAACCGCTCATTTTGATCAGCGAATGCTTGGCGTTGACATGGTTGAAGGCAACCGCAAGGCCGTGCAGAAGCGCCCATACGACAAAACACCACGAACAGGCGTGCCACAGTCCCGAAAAGAGGAATGCGACGACAATGTTGAAAAGGCACCTTTTCTCGGAACAGCGGCTGCCGCCAAGGGGGACATATACATAGCGCGTGATGAATTCGGTAAGCGTCATATGCCAGCGCCGCCAGAAATCCTGCATATTTTGGGCTCTGAACGGTTCGTTGAAGTTCTGCGGCAAGTTAAATCCGAGCAGCAGCGCAAAACCCGTCACGAGATCTATAAAACCGCTGAAATTGCAATAAATGCCGGCAAAGTAGGAAGAAAGCGCCGAAAGTATCGTCAGCTGCGAATTCATTTCGGGCGTGCGCAGGATGTTTTCCGAGTAATTATCGAGGTAATTGGCGATGATCAGAATTTTCGCCATGGCAATCAGCATAAGCATGAATGCCTTGGCAAGTTCCCCAGGCTCTCTTTTGCGATCAAGCTGCTCATAGAATTTTTCGGCCGCAAATATCGGCCCCATAACGATGGCAGGAAAGAAAGTCAGATGACAGGCAACGTCGGCATAGCTTCTTGCCTTCGACTGATCGCGATAAACGCTTACAAGATACGTAACGGAAGCAAAAGTATAGTAACTGAGTCCAAGCGGCATGAACAGTTCGGGCATGGAAGGATCGGGAATCCCCATCCAAATGCCGACCGATTCGGCGGCCTGAGCAAATTCGGCGTAATTTTTGAAGACGACAAGATTAATGCCCAGAACGGCAAATGATGCCGAGGCTATGGCCGTTTTGGATGTTCTGAAGGAGGCAAGACACCTGCCCGCCCACCAAATGACCGCGCAAAATATCAAAATGTACGGAATAAACCAGGCAGCAAGAGTGCCGTAAACAAAAGCAGATCCCGCAAGCAGATAATATTTTTGCGCTTTATGACCTATCAGCCAATAGACAGCGACAAACAAAGCCGCAAACGCGGCAAACTCGAAAGATAAAAAATTCATTACGCCAGATTGAATTAGACATTTCCACGGCTAAGCGACGGAATTGATTTTCTTGAACCGTCGCATGACAAAACGTTTACGCAGTTTTCACAAGCGCTGATTATACTGTTATCAAACGCTCTTACCTACATTCTGCAATATTTAGGCAGAACCAAATCCCGAAGATCGTACAAAAAACATAAAACTTTCATACTTCATGGAGCCCAAGGAAAGTAAATTCCGGCAACGATTTATGTCATGCACGTTTTTGCAAAAGCAACAGAACATTACCTGGAGACTGGAATACCATTACGAATTAAGAAATATATTTGCTTCGCGTGAGCTTTATAGATGAGACTAAAGCAAAATAGACAAGATGAACTCATTAAATTCAGATTGAATCAATTTATTTTGCAATCTTTACGAGAATATATGCAAAATAAATATTTTGACGCAATAACCGATGACCTCATATAAAAAATTCAGTACTGATCCAAATATCAGCGACTAAAAAATCATATTATTAGACATACGCATTCTGAAAATAAAAAAGGTCTAAATTTAGACCTTTTCGGGGAAGCAATCACATTTATGTTTATGATTGAAACATTATTAATATAGTGACTTGATTATCATTGCAGTTCGTAATTTAAGCACTAACATTATTCGTGACAAATTTCATTAACTGTCTTAACTAATGTAGCAACATAGAACATCATAAAATAGACAAACAAAATCAAACCAGTAATAACTACGATTACTGTTCCTAAAATACCTACAAACTTAATCATAATAAAATTAAATATTAATATTAATATGTAGGCAATTAAGTAAACGATCATAAGAGCTACAAGCACACCCAAAAATGGCATTATATTCCTATTGATTGCTTTGAATGAATCA
>JAZQPH010000227.1:0-3249 GCA_045628385.1 Succinivibrionaceae bacterium | reverse complement strand
TGGGGCTATGGATCATTCCCGATCTGAGATTTCCATCGTTGCCGTGTAGCATCGAACAATCTCAGAAAGAAATATTCGTCATCTGGGAGTCCATAGCTTTTCCAAAGCATTATACGCGTAGACTCTTTTTTTGCTTTCTATCCGTTACTTATGGCTAACCCACCATTTTAAGGACAGACCCAAATTTTTTTCAAGTCCAGCTTTTTTGACCATATTTTTCATGATAAATTCGGCCATCGGAGATCTGCATATATTGCCGTGACAGATAAAAAGTATTGAAAACATACTCTAATTTCCTCTATATAGCCATATACAGTGCATTGCGGAAGGTTTATGCACATCTTCGGAGAAACAGAAACTTAATTTGAATATCTTTGACGAAGATTTTGCAAGTTTTAATATACAACAATACTTGTAAAAATAAAAAAACGCATTTTCAAACATTTAAATTGCTCAAGATCATAAATAAACGTTCGCTTGATCCTGAACAGGCAAATCATGAATCAAAATCAAATTAAGAACGGCAATAAATAAAATGGGATCATCGAAAGTTCGCCGTCATTGTTTGCGTCTTTTTGTGAAACAAGAAACGCCCTTTTTACGTGCTTTGAGTACTTGCTCGTAAATTCGTTAATAGATTCGTGTTTGCCGATTCCTGAAGATTTTATTTCAAACGCATTGATTTTGTTGTCTTTTGATACTAAAAAGTCTACTTCATAATAATGCGTGCTGCCTTTCTTTTCCCACGTATGATAGAAAAGCTCTCTGTCGGCTGACGCGAACATTTGAGCAGCAAGATTTTCATACAGATAACCTAAATTCGAAGGCAACTTATCGGAAAGCAATTTGGCATACAGAACATTTTCGGTCACGGGTCTGTCTATAAACATAAGCGTTACGAAAAGCCCAGTGTCTGACAAATACAATTTATAACAGTTCAAATCTTTTGTATCGGACAGACTGGGTCCAGGATTTGTGGAATTAAAACAAGGCATCACCGTGCGCGAGTCTATCAAATCATAGAGCAACTCTTCTGCTTTTGTGTTATTCCTTTTTCTCAATGCAGAAGTTATTCTATACTTTCTTGTATCCTTAGAAAGCTGAGCGGGGATAGAATGGTATAACGCCGAAATTCGCCCAGACGGATCAATTTTTTTGAAATCATCCTCGTATAGACCGATTATCTGTCTTTTCACAAAATCAATTTTTGAGAAATTATCTCCATTTATATAAGCTTCGACAGCCTGCGGCATTCCTCCGACCGCCATGTAAATGCGCAGATCTCGCATGAGGATTCTGTTTGTAGATTCCCCGATGCCTTTCCCGGAAGAAAAAATTTGTTTTAGGATTTCATAATTTTTATTCGTGGCCAGGCAAAATTCTTCATAGTCCATCGGATATACATGAATTTTTATTTCCTCAGAAGGTATGAGTATGTCTTTTACATTCTTTCTTAATGATATAAGCGAACCGGTTTCAAGGTAGTGGTATCTGTGATCTTTCACAAGATGCTTTATGGCTTGTCTGGCTTTGGGAAATAATTGAACTTCATCGAAAATAATGAGAGACTCATGTTCATGCAGCGTTACGCGCATTTCCGCCTGCAACCTAAAAAAAAAATCTAAATTGCCGATATCATCAAAAATTTTTTTGATGTTGTCCTCTGCCTTGGAAAAGTCCAACAATATATATGATTTATATTCATTCTGGGCGAAGGCTTCTGCTATTGTAGATTTTCCGACGCGTCTGGCGCCTTCCAGCAAAACTGCATAATCGTTTGCGTAATTTACTTTCCACTCGATTAGCTTGTCGTATGCTTTTCGTTTAAAAAACATATAATTCTCTCCCCAGCATGGTTGTAAGATATATCATATTCATGCATTTCTTCAAAGTTTGAAATAGTCGATTTGTACGTTTCTTCAAAGTATAAGATGGTCGATTTATACGTTTCTTCAAAGACAAAATTCAATAATTTATGCATTTCTTCCAAATAAGAACCGCGTGTTTTGCTCATTTCTTCAACATCAGCACTAATAAATCATGAATTTCTTCGTTGTCGTCTCGCTTGGGCCGTGCGCACGCTCGCCATTTGGGCACAGATGCTCGGCCCATTCTAATCAGGCTCGTCATGATCTTTTTACATGTGATCATCGCATCAAGTCGGATCTAATGATTCTTTCTTTGCCCTTATGCTCAGATAAATATTTTGAAAACTGCTCACACAAATCTCTCATACCTTAGTTGACGAAAAATTGTTTCCTTTATTGGGAAGCAGTAAAAAAATCCTGTCAGACATAATTGTGAGCGGTCATGTTAACAATCTTGCGCGCGCCATAGGGACGTTATTTAAAATACCTAAGCGCCGGCATGCGTTGCGAGTTGAAACAGATTCTTCCGATTAAACGAAATCAAGATTGATTGCGGCGCCAGGCTGGATAAGGCAGGTCACAAGCGCGGATTGATTTTTTCTAACCTTCTCGGCAAAAACTCTGCTTCGCAGCGAGCGTCTTAGCCGCTCTTCAAAAAATTTTAAAGCAAACAAAAGACCGAAATTCTCGTAAAGAATTTCGGTCTTCGCCACATTAAGCATGATGCTTAATTCAAAGTCACAATTAAGACTTCGATCTTACGGTCATTTCTGCAAGTTTCAGTATCGATGCAGCATATCCCATTTCATTGTCGTACCACGCAACAATCTTGACGAGTCCGCCGACGGAAGTTCCAGCGGAAGCGTCGATATTGCAAGGAACAGTGCATCCGATGAAATCGCTCGAAACGACGGCATCGGAGGTATAGGACATGAATCCGTTCGTCGTGGTTTCCGAAGCTTTCTTCAGTTCGTCGCAGACATCGGCTTAAGTGAGGCCGGATTCGCGAAGATTCAGCGTCACGTCGAGAACAGATACGTCTGCGGTCGGAACTCTGACTTCGGTTCCCTTGATCTTGCCGAGAAGAAGCGGCAGAACAAGTCCGACGGAGGAACAAGACTTGCACTCGCAAGGAACTATGTTCTGGGCGCATCCGCGGCCGAGACGCCAGTCGGAAGACGATGAAGGACCGTCAACTGTTTTCTGCGTCGCGTCGTAAGAAGCAATCGACAGGACCGATGCCGATTCGATGCCGAACTTGTCGCTGATGGTCTTAAGCATCGGCGCAAGACACGCTTCGGCAGGAGAACCTGCGAATATGACATTCTTGCCGTCGTACGAATTGTCGTTGATGCCCGCGATGAATGTAGGAATGTCTTTT
>JAZQPH010000226.1:0-6811 GCA_045628385.1 Succinivibrionaceae bacterium | reverse complement strand
GCGCACGGTACTATTCGCTTCTCGCTGTCGAGATTTACGACGGAAGCCGAAATCGATTACGTCATCGACCAGGTGCCGCGCATTATCGGGGAACTGCGCGAAATGAGCCCGTATTGGAAGCACATCGTGGACGGAACTCCAGATTTCAATCCTGACTACAAAGGAACGCTTGGCAAATAAAAATTTTTTCAGAGTCCAGAATCTGCCGTCGCAAGGAACTGTTTCCTTATGGCGGCTTTTTTATTCTTTTGGCGCATGATGAGACGAGTATTAAGACTTTCAATCGGCATTCGTGTTATTCTTCATAGCTGAAAGTACTTTACATGATGCTCTGAAAAAATATTTTTTTCAGATAATGAGATGAATTTTCGAAGCGGCGATATCGTCACGGGAGACGGATCTTTTCGTTGATGTTATTTGAGCCGTTGTCATGTCATGACCGAAATATTCATAAGCCAGCCATACATATGACAATATGTTTTGTTTAGCGCAGAGACCAGCTATCAACTAGGAATCGAAAAAATGCCAGATAAAAATGCCACTCCCCCGACTCTTGTAAATTTCAAACAACATCAGGAAGAATATTTAAAACTTCTGGAGAAGTTTCCGATGTTTAAAGAAGTTATCGCTGCCACTCTGGTAACTTTTCTCAAAAAAGTAATCGATGAAGGGTGTTTTTACATCAGAGTCCATGCTCATAATCTTCCAAAGATTCTTGAGGACGGCCGTTTGGCAAATGTCATCGAGACGGGAACAAGCGCTTCATTCGGCGGCAAAAAACATCGAATTACGAGCACGGACATACTTTTCGGATGCAATAAAGAAAATCTGTCGCCCGAAGATTATCCGAAGTTCGGATATCTTTCCACGGCCGACGGAATGGATAATGTAATCCATACCTATGATATGGGCTATAAATACGGAAATATCGTCATCAAGCTGCGTAAAGAAAATCTCATCCACAGAACCACTATCACTATAGGAAGCACCACTGAACTTGGCAGTTATGCATTCATGGTTCCGACCAAAACCGATGATGTGAAGGCAACCTGCGTGTGCGGCGTAAAACACTGCGATATAGAAACTCCGCTCGATTTAACAAAATTTCCTCCGATGTTTGCATACACGCAGCTGATTCTTTCAATCGCAAATAAAAAACTCACGACTGATAATTACTATAGGCTGAATGAACTCCTGGGCGAGATTTTTTCGCCATTTGAATCTTTCGAACTTCAGTATCACGGTCAGGTAACCTACGAGGATTTTGAAGAAATTCAATATCTTGATGACGGAACCGTCGATTCAGCGATGGTTGAGCAAATCAGTCCTTATCTTGAAAAATATAATATTAAGCTATCGCCGTTTGCCCTTAATTATTAAGCGTTTGGCCGGCATAAATGCGGAGCTTTATAGATGATCATGGAAGTAATTCCGTCGTTATTCTTTGCGTTGTTTTATCTCCATGATATTCAATTTATGATATAACATGAAAAGATGTTATATTTGATCATTTAAGTTGAATTTATTCAGCGCATTATCCGACGATATCTAAAACTGATATTTATAAAAATTTAGTACAGCCTTTTTTACTATGTTTTTTGATAGGGATTATGATGAGCTTCTCAGTTAATGATGGTGCAGAAACAAATACATTATATAAAAATCCAAAAAAATTTTTTTTGCGTGATTTGATGATTGTAATTCTTGGCTTTATATTTTTGATAATATCATCAAAGTATGTTACTGAATATTTTAATCTTATGTTTGATCGTTCAATAACATCAAAATTTGAGAAAGGCAAAATTACTCTAATTTTTGTGTGCACCAGCATTTTTGCGACATTCTGTGTATGTTGCATATATTTCTTTATTAAAAGAATTCATAATTATCGAGACATTATTATCAGCGAAAAAGGTATTTTGAAATATTGGCTGTTACCTTTTGTGTGCAGAGATTTTGTTCCATTTTCTTCCATAGCCGCCTATTACATCACAGAACTAGATTTTGAGAATATTCAAAAAAAATTGAATCAGAACGATTCCTGTATAGTTCCTCTTGTTAATGAAGTCGGCGATTTAAGAGGTTTTTCAAAAGAATTATATTTTGGAAATGAATTAGTGGTCATTACAAAAGATAGAAAAGTCCATACATATTTTAATATCGATAACACCCATCTCGTATTCGACTTAATTTCTTTACGTACCAATGTCAAACAGAAAAAATCATCCTCTGCGGCAGTTTCAAATCATGATACGAATGCTGCAGATCCTCGTAACGAAAAAATATTCATAACAGACGGCAGCACGGGTGAAATTGTCAGAAGCAGAAATATCATAGCAGGAGTCAGCAAAAATCTAATTTATGGTTTTATAACATTGTGCTTCGTGCCAACGATTACATGTATCATATCTGGCATCCTGTGCTATTTCATAGAAATTGAGACTTTATTTTCAATAAATTTTGTAAAGTTTTGGATTTACTCGCAAGCTATAGTCGTCGGATTGTTTTTGTTGGCATGTTGCGTGTGCACTTTTCTTTTCCCTGGCTACTATAAGGCTAACGAAATTTTGTTCACAACCGACAACAGATTGGTTGTTACCAATCGTAATAATGAAATTCAATATTCATGCAAGCCTTCAGAAATTAAAAGCTGCCAATTACATAAATACATTTTATTTAAAAACGATAATGGTCGAGACGATTGGCGTTATCGATTGGAAATAATAACTAAAAATGATCAAACATATACGCTTGAAAAAATATATCCGGAACAGGCAAAACAAGTTGTCCGTGCACTTAATATGCTTTTTTTGACTGCAAAAGGCGCATTTGATGAATGAATATCGATATGCTTAGGTTTATTGTATTTTGTTGTATTTCCTATATTACGGAGCGTCACTACGGACAAGAGATGCCACATGCTTTAAAAAGCCAGGAGTCTTAAAGAGATCAGGCCGCTCCGGCTTACAACACTTTGGCGATAAATATTTTGCATTGAAAGCCTATGGTTACTGACTAAGTTCTGCGTGCGTCTATCCAAAGGGATCTCTTTTGAGATCCTTTTTTTTATGGGAGAAGTCGAATGCTGGGCTTTTTTGATAGGTTTCTAAGTTTGACCAATCTGCTGAACGAAGCTTTGGGATTAACGATCAATGACGGAGGAGCGCGCAAGTGCGGACCCGATACATTTATTGAACATTATAGGTTTATTGAAATATGCGGTGGCAAAATCCCCTTTGCATTCCTTATGGCATTTGCGATGCTGTGGGGAGATATTAGGCAAAACCAGTCAGATCAGGTAAATTGGCAGACTGCGGACGAGACTGTCTGCCATGGGGATTGGCATGCTCCTCTGAGCATCGGTATTATCAGAGACTAAATCCCATATTATTCAAGAAAAACAAAGGGCATGATTTTGAATCATGCCCTTATAGTTCTGGTCGCTAATGACCTTCTTATGCAATATGAAATGAATTATTCTGCGTTCTTGGTTATTGCGAACAATTCTCGGACGACGCCGGAGCTGCCGCATATGATGTTTCCTTCGACCGCATGATCGGTGCCGCCTTTAAAATCGGTAACGATGCCGCCCGCCTCGCGTACGAGGAACGCGCCAGCTTCGAATTGAACAGGGAGGAGGCAAGGAAGAACAGCGCCGTCGAGACGGCCGCAAGCCACCCAAGCAAAATCAAGCGCAGGGACGCCGGATGAGCGGACATCGCGGCATTCGGCAACGGTTGCTTCGATTACTTTGGCAACGGTGCCTGCAAGATTGCGCTTGCGCTTTGGCATGGCGACGCCGATCATCGATTCGGCGATATGTTTTTGCTGGGGAGAGCGGGCGCGGCGCACTTCAAACTTTACGGCGTTGCCGCGGAAGCCCTGATAAACTTCGTTTCTTATCGGATCGTAAACGCAGGCAAGCTCGGTTCTGCCGTTGATTTTGAGCGCCATGGAAACTGCAAATTCAGGAAGGCCGCGGATATAGTTGTCGTAGCCCGCGCAAGGATCGAGAATCCAAACGTATTCGTCGAGCTTGACCGCATTTTCATCGGTTTCTTCTTCAGTTGCGGCGGCTGCCATGAAGATGCCCGATTCGTTTGCGAATTTATGGGTCGGATAGCGCTCCTTGATGTAATGCTTGAGTTCGCGCATCGCTTCGGTTTTCGGATCTACGTCATCCGGATTTTTTCTGTCATCCGAGATTTCGACTCTGCCGAATTTCTGAAGAAGGATTTTTCCGGCGACGTGCGCAGCGTGCACGGCGGTGTTAAGCATGCCGTTGTTCATTGAAGTGCATCCGAGTTGTGAAAGAAAAATAAATTTTGAACATTATAGTTTGTGATCTGGATCTATTCAAGTGCAGGACCTATGCATTAAGAGCCTGTCTACGGCATAAATCTCACTGACGTTCTTAGAAAATTCTGCCGCTTTGGCGTTTTGATATAAAAAAAGAGATCCCAATGCAAACTAGAGATCTCTTTTATTTCTTTGCCGTCCGTTATCCATAGATATTAATCAAACATTGGATACCCGCTTCCCGTGCGTTCGAAACTTAATATCCCAGGCAAAAGGAGCTTGAGATCTTATCGCCGCTCATCCAAAGATTTCATGAAGTTCCTTGTTTGACAGTTTGCCAATCCAATTCTCGCCTGTAGAGACGGTGAGGTCTGCAAGTTGTTTCTTTTCTTGTATCATGGCGTCAATGCGCTCTTCGAAGGTGTTTTGCGTAATGAAGCGATGCACCTGCACGTTCTTGTGCTGGCCGATGCGGTAAGCGCGATCGGTTGCCTGTGCTTCCACGGCAGGATTCCACCAAAGATCGTAATGAATGACGTGGGTTGCTGCCGTGAGATTGAGACCTGTGCCCGCAGCCTTCAATGACAGAATAAAGATGCGATCGTTGCGGTTGTTCTGGAAACGGTCAACCATTTCCTGACGTTGCTTCAAAGAGCATCCGCCGTGATAAAACATCGGTTCTTCATCGAGGGCGGTGCGGATGAATTGCAGGAGCAAATCGCCCATCTCGCGGAACTGCGTGAAGATAAGCACCTTTTCGTCGGCATCAATGATGCTGCGAAGCATATCGAGCAGCATTTCCGTCTTTCCCGATATGGTTGCATCCATCCGGTTGTCTTTGAGATACTGCGTCGGGTGATTGCAAATCTGCTTCAAAGCAAGCATCATCTGCAGGATCAGTCCTTGACGCTTGAAAAGCGTCTCGTTGTCCTCTACCTCCATGTTTTCAATGGCAGTCATACATTTGTTGACGGTCTCTTGATATAGCGCAGCCTGAATGGGAGTAAGCGAAGCCAATTCGTTGCGTTCAATCTTGTCGGGCAGATCGCTGATAATGCTTTTGTCCGTCTTCAGACGGCGCATCATGAACGGAGCGGTTACCATCCGGAAACGTTCTGCCGCATGACTGTCGCCGTATTTCTGTATAGGCTTCGCATATGCATCGGAAAAATCTTTTGCAGAACCGAGATAACCTTTGTTCGTGAAGTCTATGATGCTCCAGAACTCGGACAGTCGGTTCTCAACAGGCGTGCCGCTCATGGCGATGTGACAATCGGCAGGTATGCTGTGTATTGCCTTGCTCTGCGCCGTATCGCTGTTTTTGATGTTCTGGGCTTCGTCTATCACCAGCACTTGCCATTTTTGTTTTTTCAGTATGTCGGCATCAGATCGCACCACGCCATATGTCGAAAGGATGATGTCGGCCTTCTTGCATTCATCGGTCTTCAGGTCACGCTGCGCGCCATGGTACACGCTCGCAGCGAGCTGCGGGGCAAAGCGTTGCACCTCTGACTGCCAGTTGTGCAGCAAACCTGTCGGCACGACAACAAGGGCTTTCTTCTTTTGCATTGCTCCTTCTTCTTTAATTTTTGCGAGAAGCGCAATAACCTGCAATGTCTTACCAAGACCCATGTCGTCGGCTATGATGCTGCCGAAGCCTATCTTCATGTTGCGATACATCCATGAGAAGCCGCGTTCCTGATATGGACGCAGTTTCGCGTTGAGGCCCTCTGGCAGCGGTATCATGCTATGCGATGTAAATTGCTTTATGAGTTCACGCACCTCATCGGTAAGTTCGACCGGGGCACCCTTGTACTCGCCGCTTAAAGCTGCCTGCAACATTTCGCCCGGCTTTACTTTCGGCGGAGCGTTCAGCGCTTTCTGCAGTTTCGCGATTCCAGCCTCGTCGATATACACATACTGCTCTTTGAAACGGAGCAAGCCGCTTGCCTCGCCAAGCAATCTGTAAAATTCTTCGGGCGGCAGGAATACATTGCCGACGGCCACCTGCCAGTCGAAGTCGAGCAGGTCGCTTATTGACAGGAACCCATTTGAATCCTTGCCTTTTGATTTCAGCTTAACGGATATTTGCGGGCGGATGAGCGTCTGCAAAGCCTTTGGCATGATGACGTTTACGCCGAGCAGACGCATGGCGGGAATCACCTGCAACAGGAATGTCGGGAAAGTCTGCATCGTGTACTCAATGCTTCTCTTGCCCTTGTCGTTGATATAAGCATCAAGCCCGTCAACTATGTCGCAGAGGATGGCAAGCTGCCGCAGTATCTCCATTTTGCTTGATGAGCATGCATTCTGCGTCATCAAATCTGCCAACGGACGATCATCTGCCTTCACATCCACGTCAAAGCCGTCTTTCGTCTCGTCAATAAGGAACGTTATCTGATGCTTGTTCTGTATGAAGTAGCGGTCAAGCCACGAACGTATTCCGCCAGGGGTGTTCGTTTCTCCGATACCATTGAACCGCGAACACTCTGCTTTGAAGAACAGGTCATAG
>JAZQPH010000225.1:0-2378 GCA_045628385.1 Succinivibrionaceae bacterium | reverse complement strand
CGATGTGCAGATCTTCGTATTGAGCGGTTTTGTTCCTGGGAATTATGCCACGGAAAAGTGTTATCTCAGGTATCACCAGGCTACAAAAGAAGCTGAAATTCCGACGGTTACTATCATCTCTGACGGATGCTAATTTCCTTGGATTCATTCGCGAATTATTAATAAATAGCCAAACATGCTGAGCATTTGCCATATATCCTAAATTCTGAACCTAAATATATTGTATCGATCAAATTTGTTCAAAAAATATCCCATCTAATTATATAAGCAATTGATTTTCTTCAAATAAATCTTGAAAAATTGTTTTATTGTGATACAATATATACAAATTTACGTATTGTATCGGATTTGCCATGCTTTTCGTTTCCACATATGTTCCAGTCCCAGATGAAACCGGATATTACATAAAATCCGGCAAGCATTTTTCCAGATATATTTATCTCAGAAACTACCGCAAAGACGGAAAACTCAAGCACGAAGTTCTCTGCATCGGAAGAAAAGCGATAAATCCCGAAACCAACGAGGAATGCCTCAATCCCAACGACAATTACTACAGGCATTTCAATCTTGAGCCTCCGGCGGGAGCCGAGGTCAAAGGATGCGGGCGGACTAAAAAGTCAGTTACGAAACGCTATTGCCAAAAAGAAGAAAATTCCGTCATGGGATTCGGCTTCGGAATAGCCATGTTCGCAATCGCAAAAAAGCTCGGCTTAGAAGCGATTTTGACCGACATTTTCGGAAGCGACGCCGCGAGGGACATCATCGGGCTCGCGATGTTTTATTGCGACAGCTACCGCGGGCTGACCGAGCTCGAATATTTTGCGGAACGCCAGATGTGCTTCACGGATGCGGTTCTGACAGCGGATTCGGCGTACAAGCTGTTTTCGGACATAGACAGAGCCGAGATAACCGAATTTTTCAGGCGATGGTCGCCGTCTCAGCTCGACAACGGCGTCGCATGCTACGACGTGACCAGCCTTTCGTCGTACGCGGAGCGGATTCCCGGAATCGAATACGGATATAACAGGGACGGCGAGGAGCTTCCGCAGCTGAACGTCGGAATGTTCTCGAACGTCAAGACGGGCATGCCCATAGCTTATGAAATCTACAACGGCAGCATCAACGATTTCACGAACTTCCCTTATGTCGTGAACAATGCCGCTGGCTGGGGCCTCAGCAAAAAATTCCTCATCGTCATGGACGGCGGCTTTGCCGCGCCAGGCGCCGTCGGCTGCGCGAATCTGAAAGGCTACGGCTGCCTGGTCGGCATTCCTTTGTCCCGTTCCGCCAAAGCGCGCGCGCTCGTTCTGAACTGGCGCAAGGAAAACTGCGACGCCGAAAGCTTTTCGAAATACTCTTTCGATGACGACACCGTATGCAGGGAAGTTCCTTTCGAAATCCCCGGAGGAGCCAAGGGCAGGCTGTTCATGTACTGCAATCTTGATTCCTTCGCCCTGCAGCGCTCTTCCGTACAGAAACAGATTGCCTCGCAGAAGGAAATTTTGAAAAATCTCGGGCGCATCTCCCCGGACGAAGCCAAAAAGTTCAGGCATTACTTCTCCGTCGGCATCCGCGACGACGGGACTTTCTCCTTCGAGCTCAGGCAGGACGTGCTTGCCGACGATTTGAATCTCTGCGGAACCATGGCTCTGTTCACCACGTCGCCCGACATAACCGCTGAGCAGGCTCTGGAGCTGTACAGAAGAAAAGACGTCGTCGAGAAGAATTTCGGCGACCTGAAAAACAACATTCTCGGAGAGAGAATCAGAGTCCACAAGCGGGACTCCGTGACCGGAAAGTTCTTTGTTTCCTTCATTTCGCTGATTCTGAGGACGGAACTGCACAACAGGCTGAAAAGCTGGATAAAAACGAACAAATCTTCAGTGCTTGCGGTCATCCATCAGCTTGAAAACATTGAATGCGTCAAGCGGGGCGATTGCTGGTTAATGGACAAAGCGCTGACCAGAGTCCAAAAAGAGCTGATCAAGCTTCTGGAAATCCCTATACGGCAGATCGACATCAAGCATGAGTAAAGCGTGTCGGATCCAATCTTGGCTTGAGTTCGTTGAGAGGTTTCGCGAACACTAAGCATGCACGCCCGAGCGCTATACGCAAACGAGCGACATGAGGATCAAATATAGATACTATATAATTAACTCGGAATTTAGGTTAAAGCCGAAAAAGAACTTAAAAACGAAAATAAACGCGGGCGCGGAAGACCAAAGAAAAATGACGAAGAATCGCAAAAAATAAACAAGTCCGTTCAAACTTCCAAAGAAATAAAAATATCAAAATTGGCGTTGGGAAAAGCTCCCGAACATTTAACGGAAAGACAAAGAAACAATCTGGAATTAATTGCCAAAACGAGCCCGAAATTA
>JAZQPH010000224.1:0-2344 GCA_045628385.1 Succinivibrionaceae bacterium | reverse complement strand
GCACCAGCGATGCCCACCTGTATCTGGGGCTGCTGTCATACTGGATAGTGAACTCCATTCGCTATCAGCTCAAAGAGAAAGGAGAGAAAAGCTACTGGACTGAGATAGTCCGCATAATGAGTACACAGAAACTTGTCCGCTCAAAAGCAGCCAATGCACTTGGTGAAATCGTTGAGATGGACATCTGCACGCAACCGACTCAAGCCGCAGCCGCCATCTATGACAAGCTCGGTTTCAGACACTATCCCTTCCGAAAAATGAAAATCTGTAGTGCTCAAACCTGACGCTGAAAAAAGCTAATGACTTGACTTCAGGGGAGATGCACTACGAGGAATGGAAAGTTGGGTTAGAAGCTGTTTTGAAATGCTTCAATTTTCCTTTCATGAATCTTTTTTTGTCCTTTTCCCATGTGGCCCGACTTGGCTTGCGCAAATTGATCCTATTTGATTTGATTGTCCTGATATCCCCCTGCCGCCGAAATTTAAACACTGATTGTTCATTGTTCGATGGCAATTTACGTCCGGCCAAATAATCGGGGAAATTTTGGCCGCCAAGAGCATTTCGGCAAAAAAACAAAGCTTTTTTTGGCCAAACGGGCAAAATTGAGGGAAATCGCCAAAATAATGGCATTTATTTGGCCGAAACGGTGAAACCGTCCAATATTATGCCGATTTTTTGGCCGCTGGTTCAGTGTCTGGTCATTTCGCCCGAACAAAATCGATTGCTAAACTCTGTACTTGAATTTTATTGCCGAAAACAGGCTTTTGCACAGAGAGCTTTGCCTTCGAGTGTACCATTAAGTTTGACGCGCTACTAAAAGTAATATGCTGTAATACAATGAATTTGCCAGCAGCTTGTATCGGCGTGGATTTTTAAAAGGCCGGAACATCATCAGATACCCCGGCCTTTATATGCCCGAATGTCAGATTACTTGGCAAAAAAATCATCCATCACGATTACATTCCGTATGTTCCCGGAATAGGTATTCTTCTGCAAGCCATAGGTGGTTACAAGTACGGATATAACTGCGCACTTGGTGTTTGATTCCGACTTGTATGCCTCGATTCTGTTACGTATTTTGAGGTCTTCTTCTTTCTTTAATACATACTCAGCGGAACAATACTTCATCTCGCAGACGTTGACTACTCTGTCGGCCCTTTCTATGAGAAGGTCTATCTGGGCTGCCGGCTTTGTTTCGGCAGAGCGCCAGCTGAAATATTCTGCAGCAATGGCACTGATACCTAACGCCTTCTTGATATTTTCAATGTGACACATGCAGATTCTCTCAAATGACAAGCCCTGCCAGTTGTTGATTGACGGAGTGTTCAACTGATGACTCCAGAAATTCGGGTCGGTTGTCGGTCTTCTTAGAAAGGTGTAATTGAATAAGGTGAAGAAGTCAATAACCTGATAAATGCCTCCGCTCTTCTTGAGATACTTTCCTGACTTGTCCTTGACATGATACAGCCTGATGAAATCACATTTTTCCAGATTGTCCAAATATTCGCTCAAGTGCCCGTTGCTCTTGTCATCAAGACATTTTGAAATCTCATTTCTTGTCAGTCCGGCCTTCGTCTTACATAAAAGCTCTATGATTTTCATATACGGTTCAGGGCTCTTGTAGAGTGACTTGAAAAGCCTTTCATACTCACCCCGCATTTCCGAACTGCTGCCAAAGAACAGCCTGTCAATGGCCTGGCTTACGCTCTCGTTATTCTGAATCAGACTAAGATAATACGGAATGCCACCAAGCACAGAATACATATCGATTATTGCCAATCGATCCCATAGTATGCCGTTTGCCTTGAAATACTCTTCCGTCTCATTCAACGTGAATGGATGAAGAGGGAGTTCGTGTGTCATTCTGTTATGGAGTCCCCCGTGACTGTCGACGATATTCTTGATCATCCAGGTAGTTGCACTTCCACAGACAATCAGCATTACCTGCGGACGCTTGTTACACCAATCGTTCCAAAAATCACCGAAGGCCTTCAAAAAACGTGAATTTTTGGTATCGAAGCACGGCAGCTCATCAATGAACAGAAGAAGACGGCGGTTCTTTCTCAGACTTTTCTCAAGTTGTGCCTTAAGCGCTTCAAACGCATCATACCAGGATTTTGGTACGTCTCCCGAATATCCGATGCGTTTCAGCGCGTTGAAGAATACGGACATCTCGTCCTTCTTTGTTCCGTCAATCACCCCGGTAACATTAAATGCGAACTTTTCCGAAAACATCTGTTCGACCAGATATGTTTTGCCGACACGCCTTCTGCCATAAAGAGCAATAAACTCAGGCTTCCCTGAACCATAGTATGATTTCAACTTGGTGATTTCCTCTTTTCGT
>JAZQPH010000223.1:0-8340 GCA_045628385.1 Succinivibrionaceae bacterium | reverse complement strand
TTGAATAATACTCTAATCAATTTTGGCACATCTCATATCTATGAGACAGTTCTGACAAGCTGCATCTGAACTTTTGCCAGTCAAAATAAGGGCCCGGATCGGTCTTTCGACCGGGAGCGATATCGCTGTGCCCCGCAATGTTATCTGCTGTTACCAAAGGAAATTTGCGCATGATAAGGTCTGCCGCCAAAGCAAGCGACTCGTATTGGGCATCTTCAAACGGAACATAATCAGAACCTTCAAGCTCAATGCCGACAGAAAAATCATTGCAGGCTTCGCGTCCTTTAAAGGAAGATTTTCCGGCATGCCACGCCCGTTTTCCGAGTGGGACGAACTGCACGATTTCACCGGTTCTTCTTATAAAAAGATGCGATGAAACCTGAACGCCCCTTAAAGATTCAAAAGACGGATGATCCCTTGCATCTATTTTTCCCGAAAACAGCTCTTCAACTCGCGTTGTGCCGAATTCTCCCGGAGGAAGGCTGATGTTATGAATGACAAGAAGCGATACTTCGCCGCTGATGCCTTCGGGACGACTATTGTAGTTTCCCGTAGGACACGGCGTCGCTTCGGCAATCCATCCGCTGTCGTTAAGAGTAATTTCTTCGTATTTCCACATAACTTGCCTGGCTCCCCATGCGCACAAAAAGATTATACAAAGGAACGGCTTGGCCGCGGGTGTATAATCGGCCTAGCGGACGTCCGCACACCCTTTCAATCGCGTTCGATGAGGAAAAATATATGTTACGTGACGACATAAAGCGCATGGCCGAAGAGGCTCTTAAAGAAGATCTCGGAGGCATAGCCGATGCAACAAGAGACATTACCGCAATGCTTATCCCGGAAGATCGCCAAAGCGTCGCCACAGTCATAACAAGAGAAGATGCCGTATTCTGCGGCAAAGAATGCGTCGAAGCTGTTTTTGAATTTTTAGGCGGAGATACGAAAATCGAATGGTTCGTCAATGACGGCGATGCCGTTGCGCCAAATCAGAAACTGTTTACGGTAAGCGGCAACTCAAGAACCATTCTCACCGCCGAACGCACTTGCCTTAATTTCGTGCAGACTCTGTCAGGCGTTGCGACGGAAGTTTCCAAATACACCAAACTCATGGCAGGAACCAATTGCTGGCTCCTCGATACTCGCAAAACCATCCCTGGTCTCAGAACGCTTCTTAAATACGCAGTCACCGCAGGCGGCGGACACAATCACCGCATGGGCTTGTTCGATGCATACCTCATAAAAGAAAACCACATCATGGCATGCGGCGGCATCAAAGCAGCCGTCGATACGGCCAAAAAGCTCAATCCTGGCAAAAAAGTCGAAGTCGAAGTCGAAAATAACGAAGAACTCGTCACCGCTATCGAGGCTGGCGCCGATATCGTCATGCTCGACAATTACAAACTGCCTATGATGGAAGAAGCCGTCAAAATCAACGCAGGCCGCGTCAAGCTTGAAATATCAGGAAACGTCAGCCTCGACACCATCAGGACATATGCCGAGACCGGCGTCGATTTCATATCGGTAGGAGCCATCACCAAGAATATTCAGGCAATCGACTTATCGATGCGATTTGCTGGCTAAGTACCGTCTGCCCCCTCCCCGAAACGCAAATTTTTGATCTGCGGCGGCCGCAAGGATGCTGTCTTTGATTTTACAAGCAGCATCTTTTCTATAAGACATATCAAGGCGTAGGCATGAACCAAAACAGAGCTGAACTACTGAAAAATCCTTATGGCGATACCGCGTATGAAAATTTTCGCAAAAATAAGCGCGCGTTCGCTGACAAAAGTTCGTTAATCAAAGAACTTGATTCAAGCTCTTCGTTCTATCCTGTTCTGCTTCGTCCAAGGCGCTTCGGAAAAAGCACCTTTGTGAAGATGCTGAAATGCTTCTACGATATTTCTTATAAAGACAGATATGACGAAATATTCTCTGGCACGGACATCTTTAAAGAAAATCTTGCAAGCCGAAATTCCTATCATGTAGTCGATTTTGACTTTTCGGGAGTATCGGGCGACGACAAAAAATCCTTAATCGACAGTTTTGTCGTCGCCCTTAAGAAAGGCATATCCAATTTCAAGCAACGATATCCGAATTTTATTTTCGAACCATCCGATAGCGAAAAGAACACGCCCTCAAGCTACCTCAAATCTTTTTTGAGCGCTTACATGCTGCACACATCTCAGCAGTCGCTTTATGTGTTGGTAGATGAATATGACAATTTTGCCAACAATGTGCTCTCGCAGGATTTAGAACTCTTCAAATCTATCACAAGCACCGGAGGATTCCTTAAGGATTTCTACGCCGCAATCAAAGAAGGCGCCAAAGACTGCATTGCAAAAACTTTTATGACAGGAGTATCTTCGGTTTCGCTCGATTCCCTTACCTCGGGATTCAACATCGCCCTAAATATCACTTCGGACAAATGTTTCCATGAATATGCGGGGTTTACAGAAAACGAACTGCGCAATCTGATTCCGGAATTGGTGGATGTAAAAAAAATCGGCGTAACGGCAGACGATGTAATTATCCGCATGAAACCTGTGTATGACGGTTACTGCTTCAGCCGACATGCAGAACAAACGCTGTATAACTCATCCATGTGTCTTTTTTATTTGCATAAAATGCAAAGCGAACAAGAAATTCTTCCGCCTGAGAAATATATGGATCCTGCTTCCGATCATGACGGAAAAAAGTTAAAACAGCTGTTTGCCATCGCCAAGGACGGGATTGCCGATGAAATCATCGACTGCTATCTAAGCGGCGACAGTTTTTTGCTAGAAGGGCTTGAAGAAAACATAAATCTCAACAAATCGGCAAAATATAATCGAGAGCAATTGCTTTCCATGCTCTATTATTTGGGCTATCTTACAATCGACAGAAATCTTTCGCGAACTGACAGATTGGCGCTTAAGATCCCGAATCTCTTTATGTCAAAACTATTTGCCCAATGCGTTGCGGATCTGCGATTGGGGGACAATTCTGTATTTACCAATTCGGAACTGGATGTATCGGCTCTGCAAGATGCAAGCGATGATATTTCATCATTCGCCGAGTCCTGTACCGAATTTTTAAGCAGCATTTTCACCAATCAAATTCTTTTCCAAATGAGCGAAATGGCTCTCAATCTTACAATTTATACCAAACTCCATGCCATGCGCGGGGTTTATGCAGAAATGCAAAAATCTTTGCACGTGGCTGGAGACGGAGAAAAGTATGCAGATTTGGTGATCACCGTCAACGCTGGCAAACCTGATGAGTGCGTATATCTCATTGAGCTAAAATATCTGCCAAAAAGCAAATATTCAGAAAGCAAATTGCAAAATCTCATAGATACGGCATCCGCCCAAGTGCTTAAATACAAATCTTCCGCGGATTTTCAAAACAGAGAAGTTAAAGCATACGCCATGGTTTTCGTGGGAGCCTCCTGCAAATATTGTCAGATGCAAAAGTAGTATTCAATGGGTTCTTGCGACTTCCCGAAAGCTCCGAATGTCATTGACGAGAAGGACGCGCCAAGCGATCGAATCATCGTCGTATCTGGACTTCTTTTCGATAACTCAATTCACATTTTAGACACATTCATCGGTTTGGCCTTTATCGCCCCTTCGGGAATCAAGACGGCCAAGCATCTTGACAGAACAAACCCAAGAACAAGCGCGCCCGCAAACACGAAAGCCTGCTGGGAAGCACTAGTTTCATCAGTCAGCAAGGCAAGACACGCCAAAGCAATGATTCCTAAAAACAAAGGTATCAGATAAACGATAACGGCAGACAATACCACGTTTTTGCCGTCAATCTCCAAAAGAACAGCCATGCCCTCATAAGGCTCGAAAGAAAGATTCTTCCTGGGAATCGAAAATGCCTGTTTTTTTCCCGCCATCGCGTTGACTACGGCTCCCGCCGAGCAGGATTTTCTTGAATTGCAGACGCCGCAAGCTTCTCTTCGGCAGGTTTCAACCTTTATTGAGTCCTGCTCTATGCCGATAATTTTGGCTTCGCAGACCTGGGTCATGTAACAGACCTTATTTCTTGAAAATGATCGACTCGGCTATGCGCTTGGCCATCTCGGGAGGTACTCTGCCAATGACCGCAACATCGTAATCCTGCGCGATGCGCAATCTGAAAACGGTAAGAGCATTCAAAGACGCAAAAGGTACCTTGATATCTGACACATGCTTTGTGAGATAAACCGAAATGTCGGTAAGACCGTCCGACATCAGCATGTATTCCGATTCGGTGTCGGTGCCGAAAACCGCATGGCGGTTGGCTTTCACGATACGATAATCAGAAGGTATGTACCCTATCTGCCACTTGAGATCGGCAGCAGGATGAATCATCGCATCTTCCGTCGGAATTTCTTTCGGAATCTTTGCCAAAATTTCGGTCAGTTCCGTGGGAGCATGATCCCCAGTCAGATTGAGACTGACAGACATGAATCGCTCGACAAGTCCGCCGGCTTCGTCCAAAACATCAAGTTCAAGCAAAATTCCGCTTTCGCGGTCTATGGAAAGCATCAAACTGTATCCATGACCCGAACGCGGATCAAGACGTATGCGCTGAGCCAATTGACCAGCAACTCTGGCTTGACCGGCATATACGGGAGAATAGATTTTTAAAAGTTCCGAAGCTTTAGTAGCGGCGACTCTCATGTAGAGATTCGGAAAAGTCTTCGTTCTTACTTTGAAAAAACTTTCGTTCGGCTCGAAATATACCAAACCGTCTTTAAGTTCCACTACTCCACGTGGCAGACCGTTTTGGTATGAAAGCATGGTGGCGCCTGTACCATCGACTACGCCGTGAGAGACACGAAGGGAAAGAAGATCGTTTGCCGTCTGGCGCACCAAGTTATTATCAAAGTTAGTGCCAGCGTGGGCAGTTTCCATCCGCTTTAATAGAGATACGGGACTTGAGGGATCCTGCGAAGCGGCTGCATTTAGGGAAAACAGAGCGATTGCGGCAGCAAAACATAGTTTATGCATCTTCATCCGTTCAATTCCCCTTACGCGAAAAACCGCACCCTGCGGCGCGGCGGAACAATCTTATTCAAAGGAATATCAGTTTAGCTGAGCATCCTGGCGCTGCAAGCAGCTCTGAAAATCATGATCCTGCATCATAGCTTCAATTTTGCTCATCTCAAGGCTGTACATGCGCTGCTCGTCGATCAAAGAATTGCGATCGAACGACTTAGTATCAGCCGGCAGATCAGGCGATGCGGATGACACTGTTATTCTGTCTCCGTTTGATCCGATTTTCGCGGCAACTGGTGCATTTACGCCGCCGTACGGATGAGTATTAAGCACAGGAGTGTCATCAGCCGAACCAAGCATATTGAGACCGATTACCGAGAAGGCTGCAACAGACGCAGCAATCGCAGTCTGAGCAATATACTTAAATACAATCTTTAATCCAGATCTTGCCTTGACATGAGACGGCATTGCCTTATGAGGAGCTTCGGCAGCAAACTTTTCTTCGAATGACTCCATGAAATTCTTGGATGTATTCTCTGGAACTTCATCGCGAAGCAACGCTCCGATCAGACTGTATCTTGCAAACGCCGCCTTTGCGTCAGGATTCGAAGAAACGGCAGAGACGTCTTTTGCGTTCTTGGTCTCGCCATCCAAAAGTGCGGACACTTTATCGCTGAAGTCGGTCATGATATTTCTCCCAAATCCTTGTTAATCGACAAACTGGGCTATTACTTTGTCCAGCGCCACGCGGGCTCTGGAAATTCTTGAACGAACGGTGCCTATAGGGCATCCCATGCGCTCGGCAATCTCTGTATAGCTTAAACTCTCAATTTCGCAGAGAATCAAAGCTTCTCTCAGATCATCGGGCAATTCGTCCAACGCCTTTTGCAAATGAGCCTTAAGTTCTGCCGATGAAAGCAGATCCTCGGGGCTTGCAGTATCGTGAAGTTTCTCGCTTCCCAGATATGATTCAATTTCCGGCGCGTCCACATCCACAGTCGAAACGGAATGGTTCTTGAGCTTCACGAAGTTCTTGGCGCAATTGACCGCAATGCGGTACAGCCACGTATAAAACTCGCTGTCGCCTCGGAATCCCTGCAAAGACTGGTAGGCTTTGATAAAAGCCTGCTGTGCCACATCCTCGCGGTCAGCCGGTTCAGAAAGAAACCTTCCGACTACGGAAATGATCTTGTATTGGTACTTGGACACCAGCAGACCATAAGCGTTTTTGTCGCCTGCCAACACGGCATCAATGATCTGTTTGTCCGCCAGTTCTTTGCTCACGAATCCTCTCATACGCGGTTCAGCCTAGATGGGATTCTTCCGCTTGCATGCCTATAGACAGATGCAAATGCAAAAAGTTCCCGACTAAAACGCAAAATTTATCCAACGGCCTTGTTAAATTGCGTGTTTGCAAAATCCATGCGACCGCAAAGGGCAAAAACACCCGCATGGATTATACCGCATCAGATCAAACATCAAATCCATATCTGCGCCAGGTGGTAAAATTGCCGCATATCGTTCGTGCAAAAAAAGAACAATCAGCCATCTGCATTCAAGGAGAACGACATGAAAGCTTTTTTTGAGGCAGCACCCGGAAAAATTCTCTCTGAATCGGCCCTCTTTGTCTGCGCAGCTTTTTGGATCATTGCGCTGCCAATAGCAAATTTTCTCCCCAGCGACATCCTGTCGCCGCTTAACGATTCAGCTAACGCGCTGTGCGCCATAGCCATGTCATCAGTAGCTTTTATCGGAGCGATATATTCAAATAAATTGAGGACATGGATGCGGCCGAGAAGTTTGCCCGTCATGCTTTGCTGGGTGGCTCTTGGCCTGATACCTTTCGCCTATCACGCGGCAGACGGCCATGCCGTCAGGGAATCCATAGCGGCGGCGATGCCGATTTTCGCTTTCGCATTTTGGTTCGGCATACATCAGATCAGATATTCAGAACGCAAACGCTATGCTTTGATGACGCTCCTTCTTACCGGCATCGTAATTACTCTTGTCATCCATGCGGCTTGCCTTGTCATACCCAAACTTACGGGATTAAGCTCATATCACAGCCTCAGTCTGTCTCCCTTCGGACTTGTGCTGTCGCTGTATCTTGCGGCAAGACCGCGGCTGCCAAGATTTTTTTCGATTATCTATTTTTTAAGTTTCATAATCTGCCTTATCGGTGTCATGCAGGAACTTTCTCCAAGAACAATCTTCGCAGGCGTTCTGCCCGCATGCGTGATGCTAGGAGTGCTCATATCAGAAGACAGAAAAATGGGAATCGGCGTGCTAATCATTGCGATCTCCTGTCTGTTCATTGGCAACACCATGGGCTTTTTCAATTTGGAAAAACTTGCCGACGAATTTTCTGATCTCGCGATAGCGGCGGATGCCCAATTCAATGCGCTTTTGCACACCGGAGTTTTGGGGTCAGGAGCAGGAACGGAACGCGGCGCTGTGTTGCTGGCAAACCCCGGGTTCTATCCTTCTGAAACAGGCATGGGACTGATAGGCTCGCTTATCGACAACGGCTGGTTTCAATGCTTAAAATGGGTGGCAGTTTTAACCGCTATCGGCATTGCATGCTGGAATCGGCAATCGAAACTGACTACGTTTGCCAATCTTATTCTTTTCGTTCCTTTCGTGGCTTTGGCTCTGACTACCCAATGCCTTCCGCATTCGCTTCCTACAGAAGCAATGCTGTTTACCTGCCTGTGGTTTGCAGGAGCGCAGGGAGGCGCAAAGAAAAATTCGCTTTCAATGAGGTCGTACGGCAAAGGTTCGTCACAAATCGAAATTGCCAAAAATCCGTTCTTCAGAATTCCTCAGATCGTCTGCGTATATGCGCTGACATTGGCATTTCTTGCAGCCGCGCTGATATCTTCGCAGCAGGCAAGAACTATGTTCAAAGAAAACGACTGCAACGAAAGAGACATTGCCAACCCGCTTACGGCAGAATTGGCTCTTAACCGAATCATTGCCTCATGTTTGTTCGAAGCTGGCACGACTTTGCCGTCAACGCAGATCCTGGAAAGTTTTTCGATGCTGGCCAAAAATGAAATTCTGCCGTACGTTCCGACGCGCAGCATGCTGATACAGCTTACGCGCGCCGATGCTTACTTCCAGGAGTTTTCAGACACCAGCAACAAGGCATTCGTGCAGGAAAGAGATCCCGATTTGTACGACTTCAATCTGGCTTCCGAAAAGGAAATCATCAAGCAAAAGCAGTCAGCTCTGCGTAAACTTATGGAAGATCACGGAAAAGAACAGATTTCCGAAAGCCAAACATCGAAGGAATACACCAGTTCTGATTAGCCGACCGCCATCACCGCCAATCCATTTGACGCCCGCCGATTTCAGGGATTCCATA
>JAZQPH010000222.1:0-2254 GCA_045628385.1 Succinivibrionaceae bacterium | reverse complement strand
CTTCAATGTTATGGCGGTATGCGCTTTGATTTTAAGCTGAGGACCGTAATAGGAACCGAAACGGTACTGACTGCCCTCAAAACAAAGAGGGATAACATCGGCGCCTGTTTTTTTGGCAATCATGGCAGGACCGGGATAGATCTTCATAAGGCTGCCTGTGGTCGTAATTCTTCCTTCCGGGAATATGACCACCTTTTTGCCTTCATTGACCTTTTTGATCATTTCCTTGACGGCCATCGGGCTTTTGCTGTCGACGGTGAAATAATTGGCAACGGAAAGCAGCTTCCTTATCAGCCAGCCGTTTGCGATCGTTTTATCGATTGCAAACCAGAGTTCCTCGTCAATAAAAGTCCAAATAATGAGACCGTCGAGCAAGCCGGTATGATTTGCGATTATGAGCGTTTTCTTATCGCCCTGGGCTTTTAAATTTTCAATGCCGGTGACTTTAACGCTGAAGAAGAATCTGAGCAGACGCTTGGAAACCATCCTCAGAACGGGAGCCGGCAGCAAGAAACAGATGACCAATGCGACTACCGCGTTTGCGGCCATCAAAAGAATGAAAATGGTCGGATAAGCGGAGGCAAGATCAACAGAATTGATGATTGCAATGCAAAGCAGCGAACCGAGAACAATGAACAGCGAACAGATGATGTTTTCGCTGCCGATGATCTGCGAACGCATATTTTCAGGAGCAATCTTCTGAAGATAGGACTCAAACGGAACCAAAAACATTCCGATGAGCGTCGTTGTGGCAAAAAGCGCCAATGAAAAGTGCCATCCGGAAAACTCGGTAAAGAAGGTGCTTGCGGGGATGACATCGTCAAAATGATGCAAGGACGACGTCGCATACGCAAGATCCGCCAAAGCGGCCGACAAGAGAATAGAAACAATCGGACACAGAGTGATTGACACCTCGCCCTTATTGAGTTTCGAAATGAGCGAAGATCCGAGCACGATGCCGCAGGTGAAAATGCCGACAAAAATCAAAAACAGAATATTGTCGGAATGTACCAGCGTTCCCGCGATGGCAGAGAGCTGCCCTACCAGCACCGACGCCATGAGCCATCCCCAGGAAGCTGCAAGAATCGTCAGAAGTATCGGATTGGTATGCTTGGCATTCTTCATGGCGCCGTATGTGCTTTTGAAGATGTTCTTGTCTACATGAAGGTTCGGGTTGGCAGGCTCCATTTTCTCGATGAACATGCTTGCCATGCAGCCGATGACGGCAACCGATATCATAGTAATCGGCAAGGCGGTTTTGCTCGAGCCGACATATGCCATGCTTCCGAAAATAATGCCGAGAAGAATTGACAGATAAGTACCTGAAAGGCCAAGAGCGTTGCCTTGCACAAGCTGTTTTGGTCCAAGAATCGTCGGAAGCACGCTGAGTTTGGCAGGTCCGAAGAAAGTCGACTGAGCTCCCATAAAGAACAGCGTCGCCATCAGGCCGTTTACATTCTGCGTCACGAAGAAATAAGACGCAAAACAGGCAATGGCAAGTTCGGCAATCTTTGTAAGCCTGATTACCGCAGATCGATTAAATCTATCCGAAATCTGTCCCGCCAAAGCCGAAAACAGAAAATAGGGGAGCATGAACAGACCGATGCCCAAGTTCACGTAGAGCGAACTTTCCTTGGCTGAAATGTCGGCCAAGAAAAATGTAACGAGCGTGACTATCGCCGATCGGAAAAAGTTGTCATTGAACGCGCCAAGAGACTGAGTGACCAAAAGACCGCTGAACGACTTATTGTTCAATGGTCCAAAAAAAGAATTTTCTTTGAATTTCATTATTTTATACCTGTGAATAAATCCAATATCACGCATGTAAGAAACATGCGCCATGCGGCAGAGAGCGAAAGTAATCCAGAGCCGCAAACATCTTTGATATTGCATATCTCGGCTTCTCATCAGTGCCTAAAAAGGTTCGGATGAAAAGCCTTGTCGATAAATCGCAGTTCTGTCTCAGCACCAAAACAGTCTGTTTGGTTTTCTTGCAGGAGCTTTCAGAGTTTGAATCTCGGGATAACCGAGAGCAAGATGCCCGATGCCTTCATATTCACGTTCGACTCCGAGCGAACGCAGCCATGCTTTCCACTCTTCCTGCTCAAATTCTTGTTTTGCCCGGTGGATCCAGCAAGTGCCAAGACCGAGAGCGTGAGCGGCAAGCATCATGTTTCCGAGCGCCAGACTTCCGTCATAAACGCGATTTCTCCATGAAGCATCCGCAAGCACGGCAAGAATAACGGGTGCGCCG
>JAZQPH010000221.1:0-1963 GCA_045628385.1 Succinivibrionaceae bacterium | reverse complement strand
CTTACTGCATTTGACATTGGAATGCCAAGCTGATCCAGTACGCTTTCTGCCTGTTCCTTAATTTCAGGCTCTACTCTTGCATATACGCTTGATGTTCTTGCCATACTATCGCCTCCAATCTAATCATATTACAATCTATTCGCTTCCGACGTGCAATACATTTGCAAAATTGATGCATTTAATACAAACTCATCCCCATTAACCATAATGTTTATCCCCCTTTTTTAACAATGGTGTACCCTCAACCTACACCTATATCAAAAGTGTAGCCACACCCCTACCATTTTCAGCCATTCGATAGTTTTCCACCGACAAGAAAAAGAAAGACCAAAAGCAGCACTCAAAAATACTACCCTTGGTCTTAAAACCCTTTATTCGAGAAAGCAGAAATACTTACAAGGGCATTACTGTAACGGGGGCAATTAACTTTGTCGATTGTATAAGCCTTTTGACGGCTATCCCTATTTGTCTACGCTTCCGCTCCAGTCCGCGCAAAGCGTTCGTCCACTGAACGAACCGCGCCCCTTGACATCAACACGACCGTCTCAACATGCTCTGTTCGATAAAACTTATCAAGACTGAATTCCGCAATTTGTCCGTGACGCTCAAAACGCATAACATAGCAAAAGACGGCATTATTTCTGCTGCGAATTTCGGAAAAAACGGATAGTTCCGCACTTTAGGAAACGAAATGCATTCAAAAACTACTTATATTGCTGCGGTTTGCCTTCTTCTGGCCATACCTTGGCATGTCCAAGCAAAAGACAATAAAGGATTCGAGCCGAGCGGCCAATTTGACTACGACGTTTCCGAAAAAGACCTTAACTCTGGAGACGACTACGAAAACATCGCCCCAGACCCGCATTCAAACAGACAGAGCAAAGAAAAGAAGACTCAGTCGGATATGAAAACCTGTCTCGAAGAAGCTCCTAAGATACTCGACGGCGACAGAACGATTTCCACCGTAAGAACATTCGAAAGCTGCAGACACTCGCTGAGCAGGTCATTCCCGCTCACGCATTTTTATTACGGACTCATGCGAATGTCGGGAATAGGATGCGACCCTGATTTAAAAGACGCGCTGAACAGCCTGTCGATTGCGGCCGAAAGCGATATCGCCGGCGCACAGGCCGAACTTGCGGATTATTACGCCTCTGGTCGGGGAATCAAGAAGAACATCAATCTCGAAATGGCAAAAAAATGGCTTGCGAGGCTGGCGGCCCAACGCGATCCGCGAGCCAAAATAGCGGCACGCACCCTCTGCGGCATGGCCATAGGGTCAAATGACGGACCGTCAAGCGCCCAGTGGTGCTCGGAGGCGGGACTCAAACATCGCGATCCCGAGGGGCTGCGGCTTTTGGGAGACGCAAGAATGCTCGGCATCGGTTTTGACCGAGATCCGAAAATTGCAGCCGAATTGTATAGAGAATCCGCAAACATGGGACACGTCCCCGCCATGACCGAGCTTGGCCACGAACTGTCAACCGGAGCGAACATTCCCGCCGACGAAAAATTGGCTATGGAGTGGCTTATGAAAGCGTCAGACGCAGGAGACGCCACCGCCGCATGGCTTGCCTCAGGCCTTGCCGAATACGGCTTTGCCGACCAAGCCCCAGATCCCGAACTTGCCGCCAAACTCATAGAAAAAGCAGCCAAGTCTGGGCACGCCGAAGCGCAGAACTCCTTAGGAATGCGGCTGCTCGGCAAAGAAATTCCCGAAACCGACAAAGCGCTTGTCTGGCTTCACAAAGCGGCAGCCCAGCAGCACGCAGGCGCTATGGCCGCAATCGGCAATCTGTATCTCAAGCAAAACCCTGCAGAAGCCGAAAAATGGTTCAGAAAAGCCGCAAATCGCGGAAACGCCGATGCCATGAGGCACCTTTGCGATTTATACGAACACGGTGCCAAGGGAGTCAAAAAGGATCCGCAGGCTGCTATGGCCTATGCAAAACTCTGGGCCGAA
>JAZQPH010000220.1:0-13110 GCA_045628385.1 Succinivibrionaceae bacterium | reverse complement strand
CCTTGGTTGCATCGTCGCCGAATACTTTTCTTACCGCACGCAATTCTGCAATATCGCCTGCGTGAGTCGAAGTACCGTGAGCATTGATGTAGCCAATGTTCGATGAAGCAATGCCAGCGTCGCGGATGGCATTTTCCATCGAAAGCGCAGCTCCAGCGCCGTCTTCGCACGGAGCAGTCATGTGATGAGCATCGGCGCTCATACCAAAACCCGAAAATTCAGCATAAATTTTCGCGCCGCGTGCCTTTGCGTGCTCATATTCTTCAAGAACGAGGATGCCCGCGCCGTCGCCCAAAACGAAACCGTCGCGATCGACATCCCAAGGACGGCTTGCCTTGGTTGGCTCGTCATTGCGAGTTGAAAGAGCTTTAAGAGCGCAGAAACCGCCCATGCCCATTGGCACAGACGCCTGTTCGCATCCGCCGCAGAGCATGACATCGGCATCGCCGTACTGAATCATGCGAGCGCCAAGACCGACGGAGTGAGTACCCGTCGAACATGCGGTCGCGCATGCAACGCTTGGACCGCGAAGCTTGTTCATAATCGAAACGTGACCGGCAGCCATGTTCACGATGCTTGCAGGGATAAAGAACGGAGAAATCTTCTTATATCCGCCCTTAAATGCTGCTTCATGGTTAACGCCGATAAGGCCTAAACCGCCGATGCCGGAACCGATTGCAGTACCGATGCGAGGAGAATTCTCGTCGGTAATTTCTAAATTGGCATCCTTGATAGCCTGAGCGGAAGCAGCAATGGCATACTGAATGAACAGATCCATCTTGCGTGCATCCTTCTTGCTGATGCCATAAGCCTCTGCATCAAACCCTTCTACGAGACCTGCGATCTTTGAAGCAATGTCCGTAGTATCGTAACTGGTGATGGTCTTGATGCCGCTTTTGCCTTCAACGATGGACTTCCATGCTTCATCCAGCGAATTGCCGACCGGAGAAATAATACCGAGGCCGGTTACGACTACTCTGCGCTTGGTCAAGGCTGCCTCCAAAATTCGAAAAAATAACTATTCGGTTATTAACAAAAATAGAGCGACTGTTATCAAGTCGCTCTGTTTACATATAGCCGAAGCCCAAGTAAATAATATTACTTGTGGGACTCGATGTAGTCCACAGCGGCCTTAACGGTGGTGATCTTTTCAGCATCCTCGTCTGGAATGTCGATTGCGAATTCTTCTTCGAGGCGCATAATCAATTCAACTGCGTCAAGGGAATCGGCACCCAAGTCGTCGGTAAAGGTGGAATCAATGGTAATGCTTTCTGGCTCGCGATCCAGATTCTCAGCAACGATCTTCTTTACCTTTTCAACGATATCACTCATGATTTTATGTTTCCTTAGTAACACAAAGTGCGTAGTCAATTAGCCACAAGGCTTTATAAGCATTGTAACGGAAAATTAAGCAAATATACAGTTAATTTTGAAAACTGGGATCAATGACAGACAATTCCGCCCTTTCCTATTGCCACTCTATCCGCAAGCCAGACTTTCAATTGGTTTTTAACCATCTTTGCTTTGGTCTGCGCATCTGTTCCTGTAACCGAGAACCCCTGAAGCACTCGAACGTCATCGTCGGCATACCTTACGTTAAGTTTTTGATCGGTTCCCGCAAATCCGCTTCCTTCGTGCGTTACGAAAGCTATGACAGCCTTTCCATCCATATCGTGGGAATCAAGGAATGTATAAACAGGCATCGGCATATCGCCGTTCCATATGGGATACCCCAGAAACACAACCTCGTAATCATCAAAATTTTCAACGGTTCTTCGCAGTTCGGGACGAGCATCTGTCTCTTTTTGCTGTTTTGCAATCTGCACCGCCTCGTCATAAGAATCAGGATAAAGCTCTTTTGTTTCTATTCTGAACAAATCTGCCCCTGTGAGTCCCGAGATAATGCGCGCAACCTTTTCTGTGTTGCCTCGCCTCACATATCCGACTTTGTAGTTTTCCCCAGGTCTTGAAAAATAAACGACAATCGCCTTGCCGCAGCCGTGCCTGCCGAGGCTTTTGACAAACGGAGAATTTCCTACAGAATAACCTGTGCCGTAATTTACGTGCCAAACTAAGCCAACAAAAGCCAGGCACATGGATATGCCGAGCATTGCACGGGCAGGAAATCCTGTCAGTTTGAAGATTTTTTTTAATTTTCGCAATTTCGTATTTTTCTTGTCGAATGTAATGTCGGCGGACGAGAACCAGTATCATCGCTGACAGATTTTTTAAATATTATCAAAACTAGACCCAAGACACTAAACAAAGTGTAGCATCTAGAATGACGATATCCAACGAATGAGTGAGACGAAAGAAGCACACAATTTCTGCCTAACCAGGCTATTATTTCTACAGGTGGTGGCATAATAAGAAAAGGACCGCGCCCTAAGCGCAGTCCCCAAGAAACATTCCGCTCTTATACGGAATTAGTCCATCAGCATGCCGCCGTTTACGTTGATCGTTTCGCCCGTCACGTAGGATGCGCCGTCAGATGCGAGATACAGAACAGCATTTGCAATATCTGTAGGATCGCCGAGGCGCCCGCAAGGAACACCCGCAAGAAGAGCATTCTTCACGTCATCTGACAGAACGCTGGTCATATCCGTTGCGATGAATCCTGGAGCAACCGCGTTTACGGTAATGCCGCGGGATGCGACTTCTCGAGCCATGGACTTGGTAAAGCCGATAACACCGGCTTTGGCCGCCGAATAATTGCACTGACCGGGATTACCCGACAGCCCGACAACGGAGCTAATGTTGACGATGCGCCCCCAGCGAGCTTTCATCATGGAACGCATTACGGCCTTTGACATGCGATAGACCGAAGTGAGGTTGGTTGCCATAATCACATCCCAATCTTCATCCTTCATGCGCATGAGGAGCCCGTCGCGGGTGATGCCTGCGTTGTTTACGAGAATGGCGACGTCGCCGAATTCATTCTTGATGGATTCCAGCACCGCATCGATAGATTCTTGCTTGGATACGTCAAGCACCATGCCTTTGCCTTTGCCTGCGAGATATTCGCTGATCGCAGCCGCGCCTTTTTCAGAAGTCGCTGTACCGACAACAGTAGCGCCCTGAGCAGCAAAACCTTCAGCAATGGCTCTGCCGATGCCACGGCTCGCGCCGGTTACGAGAACAATCTTATTTTCAAATCCCATTTGATTTCTCCAGTCGGGTTCGGCTTGTTTAAATGAGTTCCTGAATGGCAGCAGGCGTGTTGACGCTGATGCCTTCCATCGTCTTGACAATGCGTTTGACAAGACCGGTCAGAACCTTGCCAGGTCCGAATTCAAGCTGATTTTCGACGCCAGCTTCGGCCATCTTGTTCACGACACCTGTCCAGCGAACAGGCATGTAAAGCTGACGAACAAGAGCGTCTTTTATCTTGGCAGGATCGGTTTCGACGGCTACATCGACATTGTTGATGACAGGGAACGAAGGCGCAACGAATTCTATATTAGCAAGTTCGACGGCCAAGCGATCAGCAGCCGGCTTCATGAGAGCGCAATGCGACGGAACGGAAACCGCCAAAGGAAGGACGCGCTTTGCGCCTGCAGCCTTAAGAGCTTCGCCTGCGCGATCCACAGCTTCTTTGTGACCGGCAATTACTACCTGACCGATAGAGTTGTAATTTACTGGAGAAACAACCTGATCTCCTGCAGCTTCTGCGCATGCTTTTGCGATCGTGTCATCGTCAAGACCGATTACTGCTGCCATTGCGCCTACGCCAGCAGGTACTGCTTCCTGCATGAAAGTTCCGCGCTTTTCAACCAATTTGACGGCATCGGCAAATTTGATAGCGCCGGCACAAACAAGCGCAGAATATTCGCCCAAAGAATGACCTGCCATGAAAGCAGGATTCTGTCCGCCCTGTTCCTGCCATACGCGCCAAATAGCATAAGAGGACGCAAGCAGCGCTGGCTGGGTACGGAACGTAGCGTTGAGATCTTCGGCTGGGCCGTTCTGCGTCAGTGCAAAGAGATCGTATCCGAGTGCGTCGCTTGCCTCTGCAAATACGTCTTTTACAAGCGGGTAAGCCGCTGCAAGATCCGCCAGCATGCCAACGGACTGGGAGCCCTGTCCAGGGAAAACAACTGCAAAATTAGTCATCTTCTGTCCTCACTTAGATGTTTTGAAAAACCCGCGGCAAGCCGCGGGAATGATAAATAACGTGAAAATTGCTAATCAGAACCTGACAAGCGCCGCGCCCCAGGTAAAGCCGCCGCCAAATGCCTCAAGAAGCAACAGCTGGCCGCGCTTGATTTTTCCTGATCTGACACCTTCGTCAAGGGCCAAAGGAACCGAAGCCGCTGAGGTATTGCCATGGTGGTCAAGCGTTACGATAACCTGCTCCATAGGCAACTTTAATTTTTCTGCCGTCGCGCTAATGATTCTCAGATTTGCCTGATGAGGAACGAGCCAATCAAGCTCGGAAGGATCGATACCCGCTTTTTCGAACGTTTCGGACACGAGATGGCTGAGCGTATTGACTGCTACCTTGAACACTTCCCTGCCAGCCATTTTTATAAAGCGATCAGGATTATCTGGTTCTTGTCGGTTTGCATTTAAAAGGCTCAAAAGATGCCCGAACTCTCCGTCAGCCTGAACATGCGAGAAAATTACGCCTTCTTCTTCGGTTGCGCCCAATACAGCGGCGCCGGCGCCATCTCCGAAAAGCACAATCGTCGTTCTGTCTGTCTGATCGCATGTGTCAGCGACACGATCAGCACCGATAATAAGCACTTTTTTTGCAGCACCCGACTTTATATATTGAACTGCAACATTCAATACATAGACAAAACCTGAGCAAGCGGCGGCGATGTCCATCGCGGGAATCTGCCTGCAGCCAAGGGCATGCTGAACGCAGCAGGCCACGGATGGGAAAGCATGTGTCGGCGTAGACGTGCCGACTAAAATCAAATCGATTTCTTCGGGCGAAGTGCCGGATGCCTCAAGAGCCTTTTTGGCGGCCTCGGCTGCCATAAATTCAACAGACTCTTCGTTGTTGGCGATATGGCGGCTCTTGATGCCCGTACGCTTCATAATCCATTCGTCTGAAGTGTCGACCATCTTTTCAAGATCTTCGTTGGTTCGAACAGCGGTAGGCAAATAACTGCCCGTACCTAAAATTTTCGTGTTCATCTGACCACCATATCCAAAATCTAGACTCCCAAGCGGGATTTTCTTTCCGCTTCGGAGCGAGCATAAAGGAGCGCATTCGCTATCGCCCCAGCCCGTGCAGAACCATGACTCTTAAGCACGGTGCCGCGCAAACCTAGCAAAACTGCGCCATTATATTTATCGGGGAAAAGTCTCCCCATGCTTTTTTTGGCAAACATCCAAATAAGCGGGCTCGCAAGTTTCCAAAAACCTCTTAAATTTTCCTTGGCCAGTTTTTTCATGAATCTTGCCAGACCTTCGGAAGCTTTAAGGGCAATGTTCCCAGCAAAACCGTCGCAAACTATTACATCTGCCGAACTCGTAAATATCGAGTCAGCCTCAACATATCCGATATAGTTTACTTTGTTTGCTGATTTTATCAGCGAATCGGCGCTCATAACGAGAGAATTGCCCTTGTTATGCTCAATTCCTACATTCAAAAGAGCAACTTTTGGCTGACCTTGCGCAACGCCTAAAGCAGTCGAACTTCCCAATACGGCAAATTGCGCCAGCAATTCGGGAGTGCAATCAACGTTAGCGCCCAAGTCCAGCATCAGCGTTTTATGTCCGTCTGAACGCGGCAGCCAAACGGCAAGCGCAGGTCGCGAAACCATGTCGGATACGCCAAGACCATGCAATGAAAGAGCCATGAGTGCTCCCGTATTGCCAGCGCTCACGCACGACCCGGCACGACCCGAGGCGACAGCATTGATGGCAAGATCCATCGAAGTGCCTTTGCCATGACGAAGAGCGTGACCAGGTTTCTCGTCAGAAGCCACAGTCAATTCCGTCGGCGTAAATTCAAAACGCAGACAGCCCGCCAGTCCATGCTTATTAAGCAAGGGACTGCAGGCTTTGGGATCGCCGAAACCCAAGACGTTCAGATCCTTACAGATCGACAATGCCCGCTTGACAGCGGGCACCGTGACAGGCGGCCCGAAATCGCCGCCCATGAGATCGAACGCCACGACGTTATCGACGGATTGTCCGTTAAGAGGCGCCAATCAGATATTACTCAGCGGAAACAGCCTTCTTCTTGATGAGCTGTACGCCGCGGTAGTAACCATTTGCGGTAACGCAGTGACGGAGATGAACTTCGCCAGATGCCTTCTCAACGGTCAGAGCCTGTGGCTCGAGTTTGTCGTGAAGACGACGCATGTCGCGCTTTGAACGGGATTTATGATTCTGCTGAACGGCCATTGCCTACTCCTAAAAATAATTTAAGTGCAATCACTTATTAAATAATGTACCGAGCACGGCGAAAGGATTCTTTTTTTCTTCCGGCTCAGCGTCTTGCACGCCAAAATCACCTGCTATATGGCATTCCCCTTCGGGATGGTGAGCTACAACTGGCAATGACAAGATCAACTCGTCCTCGATTATATCATGAAGAGACAATTCGCCAAAGGAATTAAGTTCAACAGCGTCGTACAGATCCTCAAGATCCAGCTGTTGAAGCAATTTCTCATCAGTCGTATACCTAAAATCGCCTTCGACAAAGTTATCAATCGGTTCACCGCACCTTTGGCATTGCTGCCTTACGCGGACGCTCGCGCGGCCCTTTATGACGTGCAGACCGTTCATTTCTTTCTCGAAAGTTACTTTTACGTCGGCTGGTTCAAGAACTTCGATGACCATTGATGCAAGCCTCGTAAGATCCTCGGCAGCTATGACGCCTTCGTAATCGAGATTTTTAGCGGCCGCCCTTATAGGGTCGACCATTACAGGTATTTTGACTTTTTCCATGACGCGCAAATGATAGTGACAAATGACGAGCAAGTCAAAGATTAATACGAGATTAATCAAAAAATTAATCCGATCAGAGACGATCAAAAAAATCGTATCCGATTTCTTTTAAAACGCAATCCTTGTAGCAGGCTCTAAGCGTAAAACAAAACTCGAATCATAGAAACACACCAGATGTTCGGTTTCATCATTTTAGCCAGAAACATCTTGCCGCAAAACCCACAATAATTCATTGGATTGTCGGACTAAATTTACTGCAACATCCTCTGCTAGACGAAATGTTCGGCCAGATATCTTCTCGGATCGGTTCCTCGGCAACTCTTGCTTGAACAAAAAGAGACATCTGTGCTCGAAATACCGATGTCATGCAAATCGCAGAACATTGCCTTGCATTCAAAAATTTTGCAGTGTTCCGCCCGAATTCCCGCAAATGAAGATTTCTGCGACACGCATGAAGATACGGAGCAATTTGTGAATTTAGACCCGTCTCCCGAATTCATCGAAACTACGCATGAATTAATTGCAGTATCTTCAAATTCGGTATTGTTCCAGCAAGCGCCCGAGAGATCGCATCGGTCAAACAGGCACTCTTTTACCTTGGCATCCGACAGCCTTATGCCCGAAAGATCGAGATTAATAAATTTCAATCCGCTGAGAGATGCGCCATTAAACGATGCATTTCTCAGTTTTGTGCATTCAAAGGACACCCTCGACAGCACAGCGCCGTCCATATTGGCATACGACAAATCTGCATAATCCAATTTTGCATGTTCGCCTGAAAGCTTAATGCCGGAAAGCAACGAATACGAGAATTTGCTTTGTGACATGACCACGTCGTTAAACGTAGGAGACGTGAATGTCGTTTTTGTAAAATCGCCGCCCGTTAAATCGCAACTATCGAATGCGCAGTTAAAAAAAGCCGAACGGGCAGCATTTTTTGTCGAGACAAAAGAACATCCTCCAAACGACGCATCGTTAAAAATGCAGCGTTTAAATTCGGATTTTTCAAAATTGCAATTTTGAAAACCGCATTTAGATGTGACAACCGACAGCCATACGCATTCAGCCGACGCGCAGGAAACGAAACTTGTGTTGGAAAAGGCGGCTCTGTCAAGCTCATCCGGCAAAATGCAATTGTCAAAAATGCAGCTGTCGGCCACCAGCTGATTCAAATTCCAGCTCGTCAAATCCAAATTTCTGAACAAGCAATTGCTTAGCGATTTTCCCGAAAGATTAAGTCCTCCCGCCGCGACGTCGGAAAATCCGATATTCATTTCGAATACGCGGGCAATATCGGGATGTTCTTCAGTTAACTGACCTTTTATCTCGTCAGGAGCGATTATTTTTTCCTCTGGATTAAAGACAACGCCATTCAATGCGATCTGGCTTTCCAGCTGCATTTTTAGCATTTTCAAAATTTTTTCTCTGCTGAGAGTCGGGTCAGCCTGCCATAACTCTTTAACCGCCGGATTTATTTCGTTGTCCATAATTATGAATCCCTCCTTGCTAGCAGCGTGCAATCGAGGATTGCATTTTCAAATGAATTGCTGAACATATATGTGTCGGAAAAATCCGCGCTGTAAAGATTGGCTTCGTTAAAATTGATTCCGCCCAACCTCGAACCTGAAAAATCCGACGCATAAAGATTTGCGTGCAAGAAATTAGTTTTTCTTAAATCGCAACCCTTGAACGTCGATTTTTTCATGACGGAGAATTGCATGTCGGATTCCTGCATGACGCAATTTTCCGCGTAAACATTTTCCCATATGCCTCGTTTAAACTCGCCGCTGTTCCAATTGACGGCATCAAAAGCAACATTTTTCCAATGAGACATGGAAGCCTTTGACGAACTTATCTCGCAGCTGGAAATTCCGATGTTTGCGAAAGCGGTGTTGTCGAAATTGCACGATTTTAGCTTTGAATCCGTAATGCTGATTTTCTCTCCGCCGTTTTGTTGCGCCAAAGCAATCCCATCCAATTCGCTGTTGGCAACCCTGAATTCGTCCAAAACGCAATCGGTAAAAGAGAGATTCTTCATGTTTGAAAATTCAAAATGCGCTTCCTTAAACGAAGTTTTGTCAAAAGCGCACTCCGACATTTCGCATAAACAGAATGTCGCATCCGACAAAGCCGCCTCTTGAAACGATACGCCTATAAGCTGGCATTTATTGAAATCGCAATTTTTTATTGCAGTCTCGCCGATATGATTCTTCACAAATCTGACCGCAAGGAAGGTGTTTGACGACCAGGACGCGTGCGGCATATGACACTCGACAAACACGCACTCGGTAAACGAGCAGTTGTCAAAAACCGATTCTGTCAGGTCGGTCTTCGAAAAATACACTTTATGGAAGGTGCAGTCCTTAAATTTAAATTTCGACGCGTCGGCATGCGACCAATCGTCGTCGCGCACGCTGACGCCTTCAATATCGAACTTTTTTTGTTTTCTGTTTTTGACCAAATCAGAAACGGCAAATCCCATATCGGCAGATGTGCCGTCAGACTGCTCTTTTACAGATTCAATCAATTTTTTTGCCGCAGCCTTAGACTGCTTTAGCTGCTCTTCGGCCGCATTAAAATCTTTTGCGAACTGCGCGCCGATTTCGTCAACGTTATCAAGCAAAATTTTTGCCTTGTCCTCGGTCATCAAATTTTCTTTGCTGACTGATTTTGCGCATTGCTTTGAAGCTTCAAGAGCGCTGTTTATGGCCTTTCGGTTGGCATCCTGATATCGGACCATAAGCTCCAGAGGACTTTCTCTTGCGCTCTTTTTGGCCAGAGCTCGCGCATTTTCTATGAGTTTTTCGGCAGCCTCGCGATCTGCTTTTCTTGCAAGTTTTTTCATGACCTTGGCTTTATGTTCGTCGGTCAGTTTGTCGATGGCGGCGAGATCAGCATTCGGACTGAACGGCACGACGCCGAGATTATCCTGAAGAGTTTTATCAAGCTGAGCTTCTATAAGCTGCAGCGGAACGGGCACCGGATCGACGCAATCATTAGGCATGAATTCTCCGAGCCAATCGAATGTAGGCAATTCGCATGTCAGGCGCTCTCTAAGCGACATAATCTCTTTGCCGCCAGCATTTACGCCAAACGGAGCAGGGACGCAGAACATAAAACCCGCGGGTTCGCCCCACTCCTTTTCAGTCTTTTCAGCATCTTTAGCAAGACACGGAACGATTGCGCCCGAATCGACTGCATCCTCGGCTATGGCGCTTGGCAGTTTGCATGACGGATCTGGCATGCAGACGATCGTCGCCAGATGATTCATTTCGGTTGCCAGCAACAGAGCATCCCAGACATCATGGCAGACTATGTACGGAAGAGTCGCTTCATGAGTGCCGTTAAACCAAAACGGATAATTGCCGGGATCGGATCCCGGAATCACAAACGCATCCGTCGAATCAAAGGGGCCGTTAGGGAAAACCGTAGCGCTGATGAATTTAGGTCCTGCGATGCAAGGAACCACGGCGCCTGCAGGGATCGTGAATGTTCCTTTTTTATCAATGCCCCAATCTTCATATGAACATTCGACCGGGTCGTTATTCCATAAAATATGGTACTGTTCGTAAAATTTTGCAGGTATCAGAGCGGCTTTGTCCCTTGCAAGAAGTTCCTTTGCCGAATTTTCATAAAGGTCAAGATGCCATAAAAAAGAATTTATCCTGGAATGAAAATTTTTTTCGTCAGGGAACAATTCTTTATTTGCCAAAGCATCAAAAAATCCAAGATCTGGCCTGTCTCCGAACGCGGCTTTTGCGTTTTCCCCGACCTTGTTAAAAGCAGCTTGATCCTCCGGTGTCAGATAATCCCTTCTGTCTCCCATAAGCACGGGGCTAACCATAAAACCTTCGGCAAAATTCATATAGTCTGCATAAATTGCAGCATAACGTTTTCTCTTCGCGGTCTTTGTTTCTTTGCGCGCCTGAACCACCCTTTCATGAATGGCAAATTCAGGCGGCTTGCGTTCTGATTTCTTTTTTAATGACTCTTCTTCTGCCATCACGAGCGCGACAATCTGTTCGTTACTGACAGGCACAAGATTGCCTGATGCGTCGCGTTCTCCCAAATCGTGGGCGCAGACTGCCGCAAAACACAATTGTTCCGCGCTGTCCAATCTGAACACACCGCGCGATATCGCAACGCCAATGCCTGCATCAACAAAAAAACGTATCGTGTCGATGGCCGCAGGAGCATCTATCAATCCGTAGCTGTCGTCTTTTTTGATTAAAGAACTCAGTCTTATTCCGATCTTCGGAAGTTTGCCCGCATAACTCTTGCCGTCCGAATGAAATCCTCCGAGAAAATATTCTGTTCCTTCTTCGAATCTGCCCTGCTTCTTGGTCTGATCGGCAGGGGCTGTCATAAAATATTCAAAATTGAAATCAGACGGCAGCGCATAAGCTTCATCCGATATGCTCTTGCCGAAATAGGCCGTTCTTCTGACGTCCGCAGGACCGATATATGAAATGTCCGTCGGCAGTCCTTTTGACGACTGTGCGTCGCCGATTCTATACACTTTCATCAGACCTTTGGCAGCAAGTTCGGCTGCGCTATGCTTTTCGGCATCGGGAACCATTACGAGCACGTCTTTTGAAATATCGTCGACTTTCATTGACAGCAGATAATTTTGTTCGGAGCCTGCAAAAGAACATCCGCATGTAAACTCGCCGCGAATCTTAGGCATTCCCTCGTCGACAGCCGCTGCATCGTCGCTTTGGCAAATTTTCTGCAGCGCTTCAATGGGTTCAAGCAACTTTCCCGAATCAAGCGAGAAATAAAATTTCGCCGAAAAACTCGCAAATTTTTCTTTTCCTACTCTGTATGGCAACAAAGAAGCTTCGAGACTGGGTGTTTTTGCTACAAACATTTTTTCAGCTCCGTAAATAAATCAATAATCTGCGGCTGGAGACTTGCAAAATTTGCATATCTGACGATCGTCGCTTTAGATCTTGTTAAGCCTGAACGTTTACTACGCCTGTATTAGCAATCGTCATTCCCGGGATCGACACGCCGCCTTCCGTAATGCTCATGCTGTCAGCGAGAACTGCATTTCTTATCAGCATAATTTCATGCTTGTTATGCCGCAATTTAATCGATGCCCCCCGAACAGTCAGGCCCGAATTTGCATCTTCTCCAGCAAAGGCTTTTGCAATAAATTCATTTTCATTCAGCTTCACGCCAGCCTGTCCGCCATTTTCGTCTGTTTCCAGCGAGCATTGTTTGCCGTTCATCTCAATCATGCCCCGAGGATCAAATTTTAAAACGACTTAACCTGGGAACGTTTGACCGCGCAGAACTCGACGCCTGCGCCTTTTGCGATAAACTTGCCGCCGTTCGTTGAATCGCAAGCATCCAGCAAAATGCCTTTATCGTTGGGAGTCCCGCTGCCGTTTTCCCCTTTTAGGTTATTCTCATCGTATGCGGGAGAATCTTTTCCCGCGCGCATCAGCGCAAACATCGGCATTAACGCAACAAACGCGGCCGTACCTGAAATTGCCGCCGAAGAACTTTTGACATCTGAAACATTTCCTCGAAAGCCGGCATCGCCATTTTTTCCTTTCTTTGCAAAGCACCCTGCTGCCAAAGTTGCAACCTGAAAAGCTGCCATAGCAAAAATATCGGACTTTATGCTGCTCATGCTTTCTTTGGCATTCTCCGATTCTTTCGCGCTTGCATTAATATCTAGTTCCTTGCAGCCTATGAGCGTGATGTTCTGAGTGCCGTAGCGCAAGCCGTCGATGGCCCGATCTTCGGATTTGCGCGTCCTAAGCGACAGACTTTCTCCGCAGTGATGAACCGTATCGAAGAATTTGTACGTTAAGCATGACTTTGACGAAATTTGCTTAAGATCGGACTTTAATCCAGGATGCGAAACGACATTGGATATGCAATCAATTGTTGGCAGACAGCAGCTGACGCACCAAGATGCGCCGATGCTCGTCGAGTCCTTGACGGCAACATTCATGGCAAAACTTGCAAGCGACAGATTGAATGAATAAGCATTGTTTATTTTGCAGGATTCGGATGCGGTCGCAGAAATTTTTGCGCTGGTCTCAGCTTTAAAAGAAAAAGACTCATTTTCATAAGAACAAAAAGTTTTTTTTGTTTCTATATTGTCTTTTCCGGCATCAAAGCCGTTGGATACGCCACTTGCCATCGAAATCTTTCCCTAAGCGTTTACCGTCAATGAGCCGATGA
>JAZQPH010000219.1:0-4991 GCA_045628385.1 Succinivibrionaceae bacterium | reverse complement strand
CATGACTTTTTGGCTGGCGCCGTTACCCAAAGCAACGACGCTGACAACCGCCATGATGCCGATAATAATGCCTAGCATAGTCAAAAGCGTACGCATGCGGTGGGAAATCATGGCAATCCAGGCCATTTTGAATGCCTCGCGGAAACGCGAGAACGTTGCCCAAAACGCCGCCTGTACCGATTGTTTTTTGCGGCTTTGCCATTCCTGCCCGTCGGCATTTTGCGCATGCGCGGCATCTTCGGAGGAAGCTGTCTGCGGCTTTTCAAGTCCCTCTACCTCGACGGGAACGTTTTTGCGATCGTCGATGACATTGCCGTCTTTGATTTCGATGATGCGCTTGGCATGGGCCGCAACATTCGGATCATGCGTGACGATGATGACCGTATGTCCGGCATGATTGAGTTCGGTCAAGATTTTGATGACGTCTTTGCCGCTTTTTGAATCAAGGGCGCCCGTCGGTTCGTCGGCAAGAATGACCTGGCCGCCGTTCATGAGCGCTCTTGCGATGGACACGCGCTGCTGCTGTCCGCCCGAAAGCTGGCTCGGAAGGTTTTTGGTCTTGTCGCCGAGTCCGAGCTTTTCAAGAAGTCTTTCCGAGTTTTCAATGCGTGCCTTCGTTCCTGTACCCGCATATATAGCGGGAATCTCAACATTGGCCGCAGCAGAAAGATGCGTCAGAAGATGATAGCGCTGAAAAATAAACCCGAAATAATTGCGCCTTAGCGCCGCAAGCTCGTCTGAGCGAAGCGTTTTTGTTTCGACGCCGTCAATGAGATACTGGCCTTCTGATGCCTTGTCTAGACAGCCGAGGATATTCATAAGCGTCGACTTACCTGAACCGGACGCGCCGATTATCGCGACCATTTCGCCCTGATAAATATCCAAATCGATGCCGTGCAGCACTTCTATGCGCTGATCGCCAGAAATATATGCTCTTTTTACGCCTCTAAGAGCAAGAAGAGGCTTTGCGTCCTGTTGCTGGCTCATAGGTGCGGAGGTCCTCTGCGGCGTTTGTTGTTCTGCGCAGCCATGGCCGCGGCTTCAGCCGTATCCACGTCGTCGCCGACAATAAGCAAATCGCCTTCTTTAAGGCCGCTCAGCACCTCAATATAGGTCTGATCGCGAACGCCCGTTTCGATTGTTGTCTTTTGCGGTCCTTTCCCTCTTTGAAGAAGCGTGACGGCATATTTGTTCTCAGAAAGCTGCTCGTTCAATGCCGCAATCGGAACGCGGAGAACGCCTTCTTTTTTATTTAGGATTATCGAACATTCAGCGGTCATCGAAATGCGCAGGACATTGTCAGGGTTTTCGACTTCGAACTCGGCGTTGTAATAAATCGCGGAACTGGAAGAAACCGCAGAAGTAGAACTTTTTTCGGAGGTCGATGCGGGCTCAATCTTCTTCAGCACGCTTTTAAAAGTTCTGTACGGCTGGCCGAGAATGGTAAATTCGACTGGCATTCCTGGTTTGATTTTTACCACGTCGGCTTCGCTGATTTCCGCTTTTACTTTCATGGTATCCATGGTCGCAAGCTTCAAAATCGTGGAGGCCGTCTGATTGGACACCACCGTCTGGCCTTCGTCGGTGATGACGGCTATGACCACGCCGTCTATCGGCGCCGTTATCTGCGTATAACCGACATTAATTTTTGCAGTGTCAACGTCGATTTCCGCCTGTTTGATTTTTTCCTTTATGACGTTTATGTCGGCCTGCGCGGATGCAAGAGTGGATTCTATCTGCTCAAGTTCTGATTTGGCCCCGGCGGCACCCGCCACGAGTTTCTTGCGGCGCTCGTATTCAAGTTTGGTTGTTTTTAGCTTAATCTCTTCGGCGCGCTGCTGTGCTTTTAAGATGGAGAGCTGAGAAAGCGCTTTTTCAAGATCGTTTTCTTTGGTGCGGGAGTCAATTTGGGCAAGCATCTGTCCCTTCTTGACGGTATCGCCCGATTCAACATAGAGTTTGAGGAGCTGACCCGATACCTGCGCGCCAACGGATACCTGCTTTTGGCCTTCAAGCAAACCGGTTGCGAGAACTTTTGCGGTAATGTCGCCTTTGTCTGCCCTGACAGTCATAAAACGCATGTCGCCCGGAGCTTTAGGTTTGGAAAAGTGCCAATAAGCGCCGCCAGCGGCAAGAACAGCCAGTATTGCGGCAATAACTATTTTTTTCATCTGCGGTAGACCGTAAATCAAAACCTGGCGCATAGTGCGCACCTGTATATCTTCAGATTTTATCGCAAAAAATTGTGAACCCTCTCAAATTTGGCTTTTTGCGGGCGGCAAATTTGCCTTTACTGTATATTCAAAATATCGATTGTGAGCAAAATCGCGTGAAAACGCCGTAATTTATATATAATAAGTGGGTTTTGGCACGGCCTGCCCGGAAACGAACAAGGCAAATACTGAAATGAGCGCAAACGAAATTAAAAATCAATCGATGTCTTTTATATCGATGGTTCTGCACGATCCGTCTCTTGAAGCCATGGAAGCGATACTTCAGGAAAAGACCAAAGATTACAAAAGTTTTTTTTATAATTCGCCGCTCATAATAAACATCGCGGAAGTGGAGGATATTCCACCAGTAGAAGCGATAAGAGAACTTACCGACAAGTACGATTTCAGGCTCGTAGGATTTTCAGGCGTCACGAAGAATGACATCAAAGTCCGCATTTTTAATGCCGGTTACCCAGTATTCAACGCCATAGGCGCAAAAGATATCCTTTCATCGCCTATAAATGCCCAGCAGCCTGCGGAAAAGCCGCAGCCAAAAACGCAGCCTGCGCAGGTGTCAAAAGACATTCAGGTATGCAATGGACAGATTCGAAGCGGCATGGAAATATCCAACATGAATGGGCCGCTTCTTGTCATCGGCAACGTTCCTGCGGGTTCAAGAGTTATCGCCAAGCAATCGATCATCATTCTAGGCAATCTGGCAGGACGCGCTTACGCGACCGATCCAGGCGCGCACGTTATCGTGCACGGAGGGTGCAAGCCAGAGCTTGTTGCAGTCAACGGCATATACAAAACCGGCGAGCAGTTTGTTCAACATTTTGAACAATTGGGCACACGTCCGGCGAATGTCGACATTCATTTAAGCAAGGACGATGAAAAATTCATCATCGATCCGATAACCGTTATTTAAATTAAAGAGAAGGAATAACATCATGGCACGCGTTATCGTCGTCACTTCCGGCAAAGGCGGAGTTGGCAAGACAACGACAAGCGCATCGATCGCTACCGGTCTTGCGCTGAAGGGCTACAAGACGGTCGCAATCGACTTTGACGTAGGTCTGCGCAATCTCGACCTTATTTGCGGCTGCGAAAAAAGAGTAGTTTACGATTTTATCAACGTAATCAACGGCGAAGCCAGCCTTAATCAAGCTCTTATCTGCGACAAGCATGTACCAGGCAACAAACTGTATATTCTTGCTGCATCGCAGACCAAAGACAAAAATGCTCTGACCAAGGAAGGCGTCGGCAAAGTCATCAACGAGCTCAAGAGCATGAACTTCGATTTCATCATTTGCGACTCGCCGGCAGGCATCGAAAACGGTGCCCAGATGGCTATGTACTATGCAGATGAATCAATCGTCGTGACTAACCCTGAAATATCTTCTGTCAGCGACTCCGACCGCATTCTCGGCCTTCTCAGTTCGATGACCGAACGCGCAGAAAAAAATCTTGCGCCTGTAGAGACCTATCTTCTCATCACGAGATATTCTCCCGAGAGAGTAGAAACCGGTGGCATGCTCGGGATCTCCGATCTTGAAGATGTTCTTCGCATCAAGACCATCGGCGTTATTCCGGAATCTCAGGATGTCATCATTGCTTCAAATGAAGGCAATCCAGTTATTCTGAACGACAAGTCTGATGCCGCTGAGGCGTACAAAGACGCAGTCGAGCGACTGACTGACAATCCAAATCTTCCGCTAAGATTCACCAGCATCGAAAAGGTTGGTTTCTTCAAGAAACTCTTTGGCGGAAAGAAGTAACGGAGGCCATGAAAATATGTTTTGGTCCAAATTTGGTGGCTTTGGCAAAAAAGAGGCGATGACTTCTCGCGAGAAAGCTCGTGGAAGACTTCTTGTCATGGTTGGCAGAGACAACGACGGCAGCGAAAACGATAAGCAGACCGAAGCTCTCGTAAGAGAAATCACGGAAGCCGTCGTTACCATCGTCAACAAGCACTACAAGACGAATATCGATAAAAAGCTCATAAAGGTAGAAACTCGCGATGATTCCGTCGACCTCAGCGTCGATCTTCCTGACGGCAAAGATCTGAAAATTCAGAACTAAGTCCTAATTTCGCCAGCAGCAAACCCCGCAGCTGATGTTTAGGCCGCGGGGTTTGTTTTTTGCGCCAAATCTAATAAGCAGACAATTCAGCGGAATCCTAATGCGTGACTATCCTTAAGTACTCCTCTGATCGAGTTAACACAAAAAAGGGCAATTCATAAGTATCATAGAAAAAATGTCAACGGCATGTGCATAAGAATAACAACGGATCGGGAACAGCATGGCGGCGGTTATAGGAACAAACGCAAACGGCGCCCCCAGGGCGCTTGAACTGCCGTTTGAAACATTGCAAGAACAATTCAAAGACTCCTTCAAAAATTTCAGCGACAGACCGATGCTGAATTTTTTCGGATGCCAGATATCTTATGCCGATGCCGATTTGTATTCCCAACGATTTGCTTCCTACCTTCTTAACGTCGCAAAATGCGAAGAAGGAGAACGCATCGCTCTCATACTTCCCAATATACCGCAATATCCGATATGCATGATGGCGGCGATCAGGGCAGGCCTTACCGTTGTTAACGTCAATCCTCTGTATACGGCCTGCGAAATGCATTACCAGCTTCTCGATGCGGGCGTTACGACAGTAGTGGTTGCCGAAAACTTTGCAGACACGATATACGAGCTTATCGACTACGCACAAATACAACGAGTCATCATTACCGGGGTCGGCGACCTGATGCCAGGAATAAAAAG
>JAZQPH010000218.1:0-2178 GCA_045628385.1 Succinivibrionaceae bacterium | reverse complement strand
TTATAAAATCTTTCTTCAATGCATACAACAGTTACCATTCGAAAAAGTCGCTGTACGTGATGATTGACGAATACGACAACTTCGCCAACAGCGTGCTTTCAAATGACTTGGGGCTGTTCAAAACAATCACTTCTTCTGGAGGATTGCTCAAAGATTTTTATGCATCCTTAAAGGAAGGCTCAGAGACGTGCATAGCCAAAATCTTCATCACGGGCGTGTCCTCGGTGTCGCTTGACTCGCTGACGTCGGGATTCAATATCGCCCGCAACGTCACCTCCAGAACTTGTTTCAACTCATATGCGGGTTTTTCCGAAGAAGAACTTGCCGAGCTGATACCGAAGCTTGTCGACACGGACAAAATCGGCGCCAGCGCCGAAGAAATCATCGCCAGAATGAAACCTGTGTATGACGGATACTGTTTCAGCCCAGATGCTGAACATACGATGTTCAATTCGTCGATGAGTCTTTATTATCTTGATGAAGTAAGGGCACAAAGTCGATTTCTTGCGCCCGAAGATTACATGGATCCGGCATCCGACCAAGACGGAAAAAAACTGAAAGATTTGTTTGAAATAGCCGAATACGGCCTTGCGGATTCAATCATTAATTCGTATCTGAGCGGCGCCAAATTTTTTATAAAAAATCTTGCAGAAAACATCAATCTGAACAAATCTGCGAAGTATGACCGCGTTCAGCTGTTGTCGATGCTTTATTACCTTGGCTATCTCACCATCGACAGGGACGCTTCGGACGCTTCAACGCTGGCGCTCAAGATACCGAATCTTTTCATGTCAAAACTGTTCGGCCAGTGCGCGGCAAAACTCCGCTTAAAGCCGAACAAAGTTTTTTCCGAAACCGAGCTCGACATATCGGCTATTCTTGACGCAAGCGACGACCTTTCGGGATTTGCATCTTCGTGCACGGAATTTTTTAGCGCCGTCTGCAACAACCACGTTCTGTCGGGCATGACCGAAATGGCGCTAAATCTTGCGCTCTTCACCAAGCTCCAGTACAGAGAAGACGTGCTGGTCGTCGAGATGCAGAAATCTCTGAGAATATCGGGAAACGGAGAAAAGTTTGCTGATTTGGTTGTCACTGTCAACAAAGCGACCGAAGACGAGTGCGTCTATGTTTTCGAACTCAAATATCTGTCCAAGGCAAAATACTCCGACGACAAATTGCAGACTCTCATAAAAAACGCTTCGGCGCAGGTCCTTCGATACAAGTCTTCAATAGATTTCAAGAACAAAAACGTCAAAGCTTTTGCCATGGTTTTTGTCGGCACCGACTGCAAGTATTGTGAAATTCAGAATTAGACTTTTTGGTGCATCGCATAATCGAGTATAGAAAAATGACCCTTATATATTTGATTATTACTGAATGCATCGACTACATTTTAAGCCAATGCGCTTATTGCAACAAAGACATTGGCTTAAACACATGTTGCATCCAATGCATCAATATTTGTGCTTAAATTCCTTTTCAGTCAAAAAGTAAGGATCTTTCTTCATAAATTTTTGATAGATGGCATCAAAAACTATAACTTGCTGCACATAGTTTCTGGTCTCGTTGAACGGAATATTTTCAACCCACACGTCGACAGGCTGACCTTCCAGGTCTTTGGAGCGCCAAGCCTCTACGCGATGAGGTCCAGCATTGTATGCCGTTGCGGCCAACACGCGGTTGCCGTCATAAGACTCGAGCAGCGACTGAAGATATCTTGCGCCCAATTCGACGTTAACTTTCGGATCAAACAGCGAATCTACACCCTTGTACGGAATTTTGTATTGCTTGGCGACAGCGGCGGCCGTATCAGGCATGAGCTGCATCATGCCTCTTGCGCCGACAGGCGACAGAGCGGCTGGATTCATTGCGCTTTCCTGACGGGAAATCGCATACAGGAACGATTTTGACACGCCCGTCTTTTTGCTCATTAACGCGTAATATTCAGGCATCGGCATCGGGAAGCGCAGCTGTAGAAGATTCCAAGCTTTGCCTATGATGCAAGCCTTGAGAGAGTAATCAAACCAGCCCTTGTTGTACGCAAGAACGCCTGCCTTTGCAACTTCTTCCTTATTCTTGAGCCTGCTGATGAAAGCAACCCATTCTCTTCCTGCATTGCGGGTATCGCCGACGGCGAGCAATTCCTCCACCCTGCGGAATTCAATCCATTGAGAC
>JAZQPH010000217.1:0-15754 GCA_045628385.1 Succinivibrionaceae bacterium | reverse complement strand
TGTTTCAATCAGCCCTGCAGCATAGCAACATAAGATTTCACGTTTTCGGCAAGCTGTTCCGAAGACATGCCCTGGCAGCCATAGGTTGCAAACGGTTCGGCATATTTCATGCCCATATATCCTGCCGACGCTCTGAGCATCAAGAAAACATCCGAAACGGACGGATTATCGTACGCTTCCTTCGGAGCGCCCGTCGATACTGCCGCCTGCAGTATTTTTCCTTTGACTTTGTCTCCGCCTGTGCCGTAAGCCCACCCGTGAAGAAAAACTCTGTCCATGTATGCTTTGAGCATAGGCGGCATATTGAACCAGTAGACCGGAAACTGAAAAATTATTTTATCGGCGGCCAGCAACGCGGCCTGTTCTTCTTCGACATTGATTTTTTCGGCATCATGCCCGTACATTCTTTCAAGATGCCTTATGGTCACGTTTTTTACGGAACCAGCGGCCTCTGCCAACGCCTTGTTGACGACTGAAGATTCAAATGACGAATGAGACAAAATTATCAGAGTTTTCATCAAAGTCTCCGAGACAAAACACAATCTAGAGATTATATCACGCTGCCGCAATTGACGATTTCTGAGCCTTGTCCCTAGTTGCCGCTGCCCGCAACAAGTTTGGCGCCAAATGATTTTCTCGGTCGCAAGAAAAACTCTTAGGCAGAAGAGCAAATCCGCATCATGGCGAAATCAAGGCGCATGATATAATTTTTTGCCATTCGTTTTGCGTCAATACGGAGTAAACATGGGCAACGAAGCATCGATAGACCCGCTGCTTGAGAAATACCCGAATCTTTTTCTCATCAAGCTATTTTCAGAAATCATCGTAAAAAGCAAATCCGTGCGCCAGAACATGATCAAAGTTCTGAACAGCAATGTTTGCAACGTACTTAAGCATCACGGAATTGCCAGCCGCATACTGTCACGCTGGGACAAACTTTTTGTATATGCCGACGCATCCAAAGACAGGCAGGAAATTGTCCGCATTCTTTCCGAAATCCCGGGAATTCACAGCATTCTGGAAATTAAGTGCTGCCGCTACGAAACTCTCCACGACATCTATGAATGCACGGCAGAGGTTTTCAAAGACAAACTCGAAGGCAAAACATTCTGCGTGCGCGCAAAACGCAAAGGTTCTCAGGAATTTACATCCATAGATGCCGAGCGATACGTGGGCGGCGGCATCAATCAAAACCTTAAAACCGGCGGAGTCAAACTTACCAATCCCGATTATCAGATCAATCTGGAAATAGACGAAAAATTCGTATACATCGTGACTGATTCCCACCGCGGTCTTGGCGGCTACCCGCTTTCCACGCAGGAAGACGTTCTTAGCCTTATTTCCGGAGGATTCGATTCAGGCGTGTCCACGTTCAAATTCATAAAGCGCGGATGCAGAGTCCATTATTGCTTCTTCAATCTTGGCGGAAGAGATCACGAAATCGGAGTAAAGCAGGAGTCTCACTATTTATGGGAGCGTTTCGGCTCTTCTCACAGAGTGAAATTTGTCGCCATACCGTTTGAGCCGGTAGTCGGAGAAATTCTCGAAAAGATTAACAAGCATCTTATGGGTGTCGTGCTCAAACGAATGATGATGAGGGCGGCGGCGGCAGTTGCCCAAAAGATGGGAATCAAAGCGATCGTGACGGGAGAAAGCGTCGGACAAGTTTCCAGCCAGACGATCACCAATCTGTCCGTTATTTCGGAATGCACGGACGCCATGATCTTAAGACCGCTGGTCACGGCGGACAAGCAGGACATCATCGACGAGTGCGAACGCATCGGCACCAAAGAAATCGCTGAATCCATGCCTGAATATTGCGGCGTGATCTCCCAAAAGCCCGCAACTCATGCCAAACTCGAAGACGTGCTCGAAACCGAAAAATCTTTTGACTTCAGCGTGCTTGACGCCGCAGTCGAAGGCGCCGTAATTTCCGATATCCGCGATATCGGAGACGAAGCCAGAAACTCATCTACCGGAGTGGAAGAAATAACGGAGCCCGCAGAAGGCGACGCAATTCTCGACATCCGCGACAAAGAAGAATCCGAAGACAATCCGATCGCGGCTGAAGGCTTTGAAACCGTCAGGATGCCGTTTTACAAATTGGCAACGGGATTCGGCGATCTCGATCAGACCAAACGCTATCTGCTGTACTGCAACAACGGAGTGATGAGCCGTATTCATTCGCTGTATCTCAAAGAACGCGGTTTTTCCAACGTCTGCGTTTTCAGACCTAACAAATGATCCTTCTTTGAGCGATCTTCTTTAGCACCTTCGGCAGCCAAACGGCTGCCGATTTTTTATTCAAGCGTCACCTCGATCAAAGAATGAAAATCGGCAGGCGGCATTTCATTGCGGAATATGGGTTGCTTTTCTTAAAATCCCACGGATAAATATAGTTTAATGGGATAGTTATAGGATCAGCGCGCCCAAACAACGCCTAACCGTCCCCGGAGAAAAGAAGAATGAACAAGCTCATCTGCGCCGCCGCCGTCTCTGCGGCTATATGCGCTCCGATTGCCGCAAACGCATTCAGCGACGTAATGGATCCAGCGTACGAAACCAAAGAATTGCTCGAAAACTATCGCATAAGCGAGCAAAAATCCAATGAAATCGTTTTCAAAAACACCAAGGCTCCGAGCAGCGAAATAAAAATTAAATTTGCCAAACTGGGAGAGAGAACTGTCACCGACGTACTGCTTGATCACGTATATTCGTCATATCGCAATCAGCAGCTAAACCATTGCCAATCCGATGAATCGCTCGCGGGCATGGGTGCTTTCGAATTCACCTGCATCAACAATCAGAGCAACATAGTTCACTTTGCCGTAACAGGATTTGCCAATGCCGACGGTTCGCCAAAAAGCTTCATAAGAATCGTGGATTCTTCTGCAGTTTCGGGTGACAACGCTCCAGCGGAAGATCTTGCCGAACTGATAAATTTCGCCAATTTCAAATTAGGATATTTTGAGGAAGGCGAAAACGGAGAAGCCACCACGCTAAAGCATGCGACCATGCGAGAACTTCACGATATAGACCTGACCGGCATCGAAAACATGGTCTATGAAGCTTCAAATTTTTGGAACGGAAAAAAGCCAAGTTCTCCAGTCGGCATTGAAAACATAGACGTCTCGGACAAAGGCATAAAATATTTTCTTCGCACTTCCGACAACAAGCCGCTGTATGCAGTCATACATCTTGACGAACGCCGCGACATCTCCATGCTTGTCAAAGAATCACTGGAGCTTTCCAACAGAGGCTGTGACAAACCGCAAATGGCCAGCAGCCCGTTCGGAAGCGACGTCGATGCTTTCAGAGTGTCCTGCCCGGATGCGGTATACGGAACTTACTTTAAAGAACTCAAACTTAAAAAGGACAAACTGAACTCATATCTAATTCTGACAGGCGAGGAAAATACCGCAGTCAATTTGGGAACAAACGGATTCAATCAGCTTGACCGGTACCTGTACGAGGACTTCTTCAATCGCGAAATCATGCTAAGCCGCGACAATATTTTCGCGTATATGGATGACATCGATTCCGGCAGATTGCAGCCTGTATCAAAGTCCTACATGACGGATACCAAAAAGGCAAAAGACGAAAGAACTGAATCAGAAGATAAAGCATTTTTTGCGACCGCGGGAAGCACTCAGAATGAAACGGCTGCTGGCACGAGCGATGACGGCATGCTTCTGCCTCTTATAGGCATCGCTATTCTTCTTCTCGCGGGCGGAGCGGGAGCCTTCGTATATATGAAGAAAAAGAAAGGCAAATCTCCATCCGACGACAATAACAATCAGGAACCGGTCCACGAAACAAGCGACGGAACCGAAATGGATCTCACGGCAGAGATTCAGGCTGCTCAGATGGAAAAAGCCCGCCTCGAACGCGAAAGCCAAAAGCAACGCCGCGAAGCAGAGCTTATTGCCAAGAAGCTTGAAGAAGCCCGAAAGAACGAATCGCCTGAAGAACGCCGCAAGCGTCTCGAAGAAATTGAAAAACAAAATCAAGAAGATCTTGCAAAAGCACTGAGCCAGCCAAAAGAAACTGTGGCCGCCGCCAATATCGAAGCGCAAAAACAAATGAAGCAAATGCAGGAAAGCGGATCAACAGGCGCCGAAAATCCTGCAAAAGCATCTGAAGAAAATATCAGCGCGCCAGCGCAGGATGCCGAAACGCCGGCACCTAAAAAACAGGCCGCTTCCGCAGAAGAATTTGAAGAACAGCTGCAGCAGGAACTTAAAGCCGAAGCCGAACGCCGCAAAAAGGAAGAACCTGTCAAACTCAAGGGCGGCGCTCTTCTGGCAAAGATGAATCAAAGCCGCGACGATTCTGCAAAGAACGACAGCAGCATACCGGATGCCAGAGTTTCCTCGAGCCAAATCGTAGCGTTTTCCAAAAAAGACGATGCCGACAGACCTGTTTTGAGAATGGTTAAGGAAGACCAAAAGCCTGAGCCAGATGCAAAATCCGAAAAACCGCAGTCTCCAGCACCGACAAAAATGAGCGATCTCTCTGCGCTCGGAACCGCCGGCAAAGCCTCCAAGTCAAACTCCGATGAATCTATTCCGGAAATAGAAATCGAAGATGACGAAAAAGGCACTTCGACAGCCGAATCACCTAATGAAGAAAAGAGCATCAAGAGATCAGCGTTCAATACAATCCCGGGATTCGAAACAGTCGATGCGGAACCTGCAAAACCTATTGCGAAAGAACCCGCACCGGCTACGCAAAAAGAGGCAGTTCACAGCTCTTTTGCATCGATCCCAGGCATGGAAACTGTAGACTCAGATGACTCCTCCCGTGTAGCCGAAGACAAGGCCAAAGTCAAAACATTATCGTCAGTCGCACCATCCTCTTTCTCTTCAATACCTGGAATGGAAACAGTGGATGCATCGCCTGCGGCCGAAGAAGAAAAACCTATCCATGTTGCCGCTCAGGCTCATGAAAACGGAGTTAAAAAGAAGGCAAAGAATCCATTCGACGCCATTGTCAAAACAGGCAAAGGAACTGCACAAGCCGCTCAGGCAGCAGCCGAGCAGGAGCAAAATGCCAAATCTTCGGAGGTTTTGCCGGAGCAGGAGCCTGATTCGAAACCTGAAGCCAAGAAGACAACCACTCGCAAAATAAGGAAATTCAATATGGGATCACTTTCGATCTCCATAAAAAATCCCGACAATGAATAAATGAAGAACTCCCTATAACCCATGGTTGTGGGGAAATAATTTCAAAAATAACGCTTAATCCAAAAGCAGAGATTCGAAAAAGATTCGCTGCTTTTTTAGTTTATTTTGAGTAAATATTTATGCGCATTACAGCGATATAAAAATATCTTCTTTATTTTGCTTGATGATATAAATAAGCCCCGACGAACACTTTAATACAGAGGGCGTATTCTAAGGCATTGGTTATAATGACCAAATATTAACTGGAGGATAATGGGATTATGGGCAATTTTTTTAATCCTAATAATACTGGTTATATCCAAATAATAAACAGCCAAATATATGTGGACAAAACGAAATTAATAGAATTTCTGAATAAGAGATTATCTACGGAAGATAAATGCATCGCCCTAAGCCACGCCAGAAGATTCGGAAAATCCCAAGCGGCAGGAATGATAAAGGCATACTACAGCCGAGGCTGCGATTCTTCAAAAATATTTAAAGAAACAAAGATTGCCCAAAATCCGGATTTTCACAAACATTTAAATAAATACAACGTAATTCATATTGATGTGTCAACATTATGGGATTCGTACAAGGCAAATATTATTGAAGAAATTATAGCCAACATATACGAAGAATTAAAAAATGAATATAAAGACACAATAACATACAAAGCAAATATGGCTTTGACTTTGATACAGATATATGAACAAGCCAATATACCGTTCGTCATCATCATCGATGAATGGGATTGCATAATCAGAAACAGCGATGACAAAGAACTTGTTCACCGATATTTGCAATTCCTGCATTCTCTGTTCAAATCCGAAGAATCAAAAAGTTTTTTGGCATTGGGATATATCACAGGCATCCTTCCGATAAAAAAAATCCAAGACGAATCGGCATTGAACAATTTTGAAGAATTTACGATGTTAAATTCTTATCCGATCACGGAATATTTCGGATTCACCGAAGATGAGGTAAAGGAACTCTGCAATCAGCACGGCATGGACTACGATTCCATGAAAAGCTGGTACGACGGATACCTCATAGACGGCATGCACATGTCAAACCCCAATTCGGTAGTCGCGGCGATAAAGAAACGCGCATTCGATTCGTATTGGAAAAACACATCGGCTTTTGAAACCATCAACAACTACATTACCCTCAATTATGAAGGACTGAAGGACGATGTGATGGACATGCTCGCGGGCGGAAGAGCATATATAAGAACCAAAACTTTTTCCAATGACCTGCATACCATATCTTCGAAAGACGAAGCGCTCACAGCCCTAATCCATTTGGGCTATCTGGCATATCATTCGGAAGAAAAATTCGCTTACATCCCAAATTACGAAGTGAAAGAAGCGTATCAGCTTTGTTTGGAAAAAGGCATTTGGCCTGATGTTCAAAAGTCTATCGAAAAATGCGATGAAATTCTGAGAGCCACGATAAACAAAGATGCCGAGAGAGTCGCTGAGCTTTTGGAACTTGCTCATGAGACTTACGCCCCTTCTTTGAAATACAACGACGAAAATTCTTTAAGCTGCGTTTTGACCATGGCATACTTCACGGCTCCCGCCTACTACAACGTCATAAGAGAATTTCCGTCGGGCAAGGGATTTGCCGATTTCGCATTCATCCCGAGAGCGAACGCGGGCTCGCGTCCCGCGATGATAATCGAGCTCAAATACGACAAATCGGCCGAAACCGCCATCAGTCAGATCAAAGAAAAACGGTATGCGGGCGCGCTGAAGGGGCATGCGGACAAAATTTTATTGGTCGGCATCAATTACGATTCCGACGGCGCCGATAAGAAAAAGCACACCTGTATTATTGAAGAATTGCATGATCCATCATAGCAAAGCGATCAAAATCCCCGCTTTCCCCCATCAGTATTCGCGATAAATTGGTGCAATATCGAATGCGATATGACGGAGCGATATTCCTATAGGAAATTTTTACTTTCAACTGACGAAGTAATCTAGGGAAAGAAAAGCGCAAATGAAAGTTAGACAACAATGACAGCTTTCTTTCTAACGCGAATGCAAAAGCTTAAACATGACTTTCTTGCATGGAGCGGGAAACGAGGATCGAACTCGCGGCATCAACCTTGGGAAGGTCGCGTTCTACCACTGAACTATTCCCGCAGAAATGGGATGATTGGAGCGGGAAACGAGGCTCGAACTCGCGACATTAACCTTGGCAAGGTTACACTCTACCAACTGAGTTATTCCCGCTTGACAAAAGATCATCAAGAGAATGTTTGGAGCGGGAAACGAGGCTCGAACTCGCGACATTAACCTTGGCAAGGTTACACTCTACCAACTGAGTTATTCCCGCTCGAAAACGTGAACAATTATATCCAAAGATTCTGAGCTTTCAATACATTTTTGCTAATATTTTTCTGATTGCTCATTGATTAGTCCATTAAGACTATTTCTTCGCCGAAACGGATAAAAAACCGCAATCTCTGTAATATTTCAATTCGGCGATGGATTCCCTTATATCATCTTCGGCAAGATGCGCATTCTTTTTGTCGAACGTCGATGCCGGATTCCATCGCCTCGCCAGCTCTTTTATGGTGCTTACGTCAATCAGTCTGTAATGAAGCCAATCTTCTGCCCGCGGCATATATTTGCAAAGAAATCTTCTGTCTTGCCATACGCTGTTGCCGCATAGAGGCGATTCTCCGCGCGCAACCCATTTTTTCATAAATGCCAGGAGCCGTTCTTCCGCCTCGGCAAGGGAAATTATGCTTTCTTGGACGCGGCGCGTCAGCCCGGAAGCCCCGTGATGTTCTACGCACCACTCATCCATTCTTGACAACTCTTCTTCGGAAAGAGAAATTGCCAATCCCGGAAATACGTCAAGAATATTTAAGTCTGCGTCAGTCACAATCGCGGCAACTTCCATGATCAGATCTTTGTCGGGATCAAGACCGGTCATCTCCAAATCCATCCATACAAGCGGGGCTCTGCCACATTCCATAACTGTCTCCGTGGTGATTCTTTTTATCTAGCCTAAACAACTATATCACCACAAAAGAATATGCGTTCAGCAACGTGATATTATTTGCCAAGAGCTCATGGAGAAACTCAAAATGGCTAAAAAGCTTAGCTTGAAGCAGCAGCGAAACATAAAATCACGACAAGAAAGCGCCATTACCAGATTCGAATCGGAATCGGCCGCAAATACCACGCAATTGCGAAAGGGCATAGCCGTTTGCAGACACAAAAAAGCAGCCGAAATAGAGACTGAAGACGGTTCAGTCATCAAAGTAAGCGTGCTTCGCACCGTCGGCAATCTGGTGGCAGGCGATGACGTGTTGTACAGGCCAAGCGAAGTTCCCGGAGAAACCAGCGGCGTGGTCGAAACCGTAATGCCTAGAAAATCAGAACTGAAGCGCCCTGATCTCTATGACGGACTAAAAACGATCGTCGCCAATATCGATCTCATCTGCATAGTTGCTTCCGTAACGCCCGAATTTTCAACGGATCTAGTCGACAGATACATCGTCGCAGCAGCCGATGCAGGAATAGAGATCATGATTGCCGTAAACAAAATCGATCTGGCATCGGAAACCGTCATGCAGGAAATCGACGACGCGCTGGCTTGTTATGAAAAGATCGGATACCGAACCGTAAAGATGAGCCAAACGGCAAACATAGGCATTGATAAATTAAAAACTATGCTCGACGGGCGCCGATCAATTCTTGTAGGACAGTCAGGAGTCGGCAAATCGACCATTCTTAATGCTCTGGCGGGAAAAGATATCGCCAAAACAGGCGAAGTTTCAGAAATTTCGGGCCTTGGCTGTCATACGACAACCTCATCAAGACTGTACCGCATAGGGACAAACGGCATCGTCATTGACACTCCCGGTGTCAGAGAATTCGGACTGTGGCACCTTGATGCTGACTCAATAACGAAAGGCTTTAAAGAATTTGCCCCGTTCATAGGCAAATGCAAATTCAGAGACTGCAATCATTCGCCGAATTCAAAAGGCTGCGCCATCAAAGATGCTTGCGACGGCGGCATCATCGACAATAGGCGATACCTCAGCTATGCTAGAATCTGCGAAAGCACAGAAAACACTTCCTGCCGCAATGGCGGAAGATGGTCAAGAAAACCAAAGACCAGCGAAAAATCAAACGTATGAAGGGCAACGCAATGTCTAAAATCCTTGATTCTCTTTTCGTCGGCATGCAATACGTCATGCCTAAAAAATTGCTGTCCCGCATGACGGGAAAACTGGCATCCAAAGATCTCGGAAGCTTAAGACTCTCCATCATCAAAGCGTTCATAAAAAAATATAAAGTAGACATGTCAGAGGCGCTGATTGAAGATCCTGAAGGTTATCCTACTTTTAACGATTTTTTCACAAGAGCGCTTAAGCCTAATGCCCGCCCTATAGCCGAAGGAGATGACGTCCTCGTCATGCCGGTAGACGGCAAAGTAAGCGAACTCGGACCTATTCAGGAAGGACGCATAATTCAGGCAAAGGGGTTCGACTACAGCGCAAACACCCTGCTCGGAGGAGAACGCGCTGTCAGCGACGTATTCAAGGGCGGCTCATTTGCCACCATCTATCTCTCGCCGTCAGATTACCACCGCATACACATTCCATGCGACGCAGTTCTTGAAAGCATGACATTCATCCCTGGAGATCTGTTTTCCGTAAACCCAACGACGGCCAATGCCGTACCGAACCTGTTTGCAAGAAATGAAAGAGTTTCCTGCATTTTCAAAACTCCGTTTGGAAAAATGGCTTTGGTCATGGTCGGAGCAACAATCGTCGCCAGCATCGAAACGGTTTGGTCAGGAATTGTTGCCCCGTCTGGCAACAATATCTTCAAGACGGATTACTCGGATTCAGAAATATCTTTTAAAAAGGGCGATGAAATCGGCAGATTCAGACTCGGAAGTACCGTTGTGCTCTGTTTTGAAAAGGATGCAATCGCCTTCAACGAAAACATGCAGCCGGGAACCAAAACGCATCTTGGCGAACCAATGGCTGTCGCTTGCAGTAAAAAACCATAAGTTAGCGTAAACTAACCATTTTTTCATTGACTACGCCCCCTAATTTGGGGGTTTTTGAGTGTTATTGTGGCAGTTATTTGTTAAAATTTCGATAATTCGACTCTAAGATTTATACCGATCCTTTTTGAGGGTTGGTTTTGGTTTTTCATTTTTACCTTTAATCCAACTAGGAGGACAAAGTGGACATAGTTAAGGCTGATGTCGCGATTGTTGGTGCCGGTGGAGCAGGCTTGAGAGCGGCTATTGCAGCTGCCGAGCTTAATCCCGACCTGAAGGTCGCGCTGATCTCTAAGGTTTATCCTATGCGCAGCCACACCGTTGCCGCTGAAGGCGGCGCTGCGGGCGTTGTACGCGAGGATGACAGCCTCGAGAACCACTTCCACGATACGGTTGCCGGCGGCGACTGGCTTTGCGAACAGGATGTTGTAGACTACTTCGTCAATAACACCACCCGCGAACTGTATCAGCTTGAGCACTGGGGATGCCCTTGGAGCCGCAAGCCGGACGGACGCATCAACGTCAGACGTTTCGGCGGCATGAAGGTTCCTCGCACGTGGTTTGCTGCCGACAAGACCGGCTTCCACATGCTCCATACCCTCTTCCAGACCTCCACCAAGTACCCTTCGATCATCCGTTTTGACGAACACTTCGTTCTCGATATCCTTATCGAAGACGGCAGAGTCCAAGGTGTGATCACTTTTGATATGCAGAACGGCATCGTCAGAATGATTCAGGCCAAGTCTGTTGTCATCGCAACCGGCGGCTCAAACCGCTGCTACCGTTTCAACACCAACGGCGGCATCGTAACCGGCGACGGCATGGCACTTGCCTACAGACACGGCGTACCTCTGCGCGACATGGAATTCGTTCAGTACCATCCAACCGGTCTTCCTGGATGCGGCATTCTCATGACAGAAGGTTGCCGCGGCGAAGGCGGCGTTCTGACCAATAAAGACGGATACCGTTACCTTCAGGACTACGGTCTTGGCCCTGAAACCCCGCTCGGACAGCCAAAGAATAAGTACATGGAACTCGGTCCTCGCGACCGCGTATCTCAGGCATTCTGGCAGGAACAGAAGAAAGGTCGCACGATTCAGACCCACCAGGGCGACATCGTTAACCTCGATCTCCGTCACCTCGGCGCCGATTACCTCAACGAGCGTCTGCCGTTCATTTGCGAACTTGCAAAGGCTTACGTCGGCGTAGATCCTGTTAATGCACCTATTCCTGTACGTCCTACCGTACACTACACCATGGGCGGCATCGAAACCGATGGCAAGTGCGCAACCAGAATCCCTGGTCTGTACGCAGCAGGCGAATGCGCATCCGTCGGTATCCACGGCGCAAACCGTCTCGGTTCCAACTCTCTTGTCGAAACCGTCGTATTCGGTCGCGTAGCAGGCGAAGAAGCTGCCAAGTTCTCCATGGAATCCAGCTTCGGCAATACCGGGGCTCTTGAAGCGCAGGCAGACGCATGCGTCAAGAACGCTCTCAATCTCATCGCTGGCGATCGTTGCGAATCCGTTGCCGATATCCGCAATGAAATGGGCGATGCGATGGAAGCCGGCATCGGTATCTACCGCGAGAACGATTCTATTCTCCAGACCATTGAAAAACTCAAGGTCCTCAAGGAACGTTACAAGAATATCAAGGTTAACGATACCTCTACGATCTTCAACACCGATTTCCTCACGGCAATCGAACTCGGATTCCTTTTGGGCAACGCCGAGGCTATGGCATACTCCGCTCTCAACAGAAAAGAGTCCCGCGGTTCCCACCAGCGTCTTGATTATGTTGAGCGTGATGATTCGAAGTTCCTCAAGCACACGCTTGCGACCTTCAATCCAGACGGCGCTCCTACTATTTCGTACAGCGACGTCAAGATCACCACTCTGCCTCCTGCAAAGCGCGTATACGGTATCGAAGCCGAAAACGCGGAAAAAGCAGCTAAGGCGGCCAAGGAAGCAAAGTAATAAGGAACACGCAAAATGGCTGAAAAAATCAAAATTACGGTCCTGCGCTATCGCCCTGAACAGGACGAGAAGCCTTGGCCGCAGAGCTTTGAGGTCGAATACACCAAGGAAATGTCCCTGCTCGAAGCTTTGAACATCATCAAGGACAAATACGAACCGACCCTCAGCTTCCGCTGGTCTTGCCGCATGGCAATCTGCGGTTCTTGCGGCATGATGGTCAACGGCGTTCCTCACCTTGCCTGCAAAACCTTCCTCCGCGACTATGCAGGTCAGGAAATGATGATCGAACCGCTCGCAAACTTCCCTATCGAGCGCGACCTTGTCGTCGATCTTTCCGATTTCATCGAAAAGCTCGAGCGCATCAAGCCGTACATTATTCCTAAGAAGGGCGCTGCATTGCCTGGCACTCACGAAGAGTACATCCAGACTCCTAAGCAGCTTGAAAAGTACCGCCAGTTCTCCATGTGCATCAACTGCGGCATCTGCTATGCAGCCTGCCCGCAGTACAAGCTCAACAAGGAATTCCTTGGACCGGCAGCGCTTACTCTCATCTATCGCTACAACGAAGACAGCCGCGATGGCGGCAAGGCAACCCGTATGCAGCTTGTTAACCAAGACTCTGGCGTATGGAGCTGCACATTCGTTGGTTACTGCTCGCAGGTTTGTCCAAAGGGCGTAGACCCAGCTTCCGCTATCCAGCTCGGCAAGGTCGAAAGCGCCAAGGACTACCTCATTTCTATGTTTAAAAAGGGAGAATAACTGTGGAAGAGCAATCAAAGCGCAAGCCATATAACCGCCCTGTCACCTCCGACTGGTGGCTTAAAAAGTCGTTCTACACCAAGTACATGCTCCGCGAAGGAACCAGTATTTTTGCATTGATTTTTGCACTTGAAATGCTGTTCATGTACATGGGAGCAGCCATTAACTGCGATTGGATGGTCGGTTTGTTCGCATCATGGCCATTCGTAATCATCAATGCAGCAGTTCTTGCAGCCGTTATCTATCACGCCGTTACCTGGTTTGCTCTCATGCCAAAGGCTCAGAGACTTTTCCTCGGCGACAAATTGGTTGACGGAAAGTGGTTCGTAATTGCCCTGTACGCAACCTTGTCGGTCGTGACTGCAGTCGGCGCGGTGCTCTACCTGACTCCGCTCATCAGATGGCTTCTCATCGGTAGATAAAAGGAGAAACTCAAATGTTTAGAAAAGATCGTTCCGATGAGCCAATTTTCTGGGGCCTCTTCGGCGCAGGCGGCATGGCAATCGCCATCATTCTGCCAATCATTGTCCTCGCTGCACTGATTTGCAGATTCTGCGACACCACCGCTTTTAATTTCATGTTGCTTGCCGGCTTGCCTATTATCGGAGTTGGTTCTGTAATCGGCAAAACCGTATGCCTGGCTTTGGGTCTTGGTTTCGTCAGCGTCATGATTCTGACTGTATGGCATGCGCTTCACCGCATTTTCCACGGTCTTCATGATCTCGGCATCCATACCAATGCATTCATCCATGTTGCGATTTATGGTCTTGCAACCGTTATCAGCATCATGTTCGTTGTGTTCTATCTGATTGCTTTCTGCAGATTAGTTTAATCAGCACGGCTAATGCATCCTTAGTATAAGCGCCGCATTGCGGCGCTTATTTTTTACCAAAAAATTTCCTTCCATTTTGGTGCAATCTACATTCTTGTCCGCTATTTGTTAGAATATCGGGAAAACAATCCACACTGACACGAGATAGATCATGCCTCAGTATATTTACACTATGAACCGAGTCGGCAAGATAGTTCCGCCGAAGCGTCAAATCCTTAAAAACATCTCCCTGTCATTCTTCCCGGGAGCGAAGATCGGCGTTCTTGGTCTGAACGGCGCCGGCAAATCCACTCTTCTTAAAATCATGGCAGGCATCGACAAAGACATCGAAGGCGAGGCTATACCGAACCCTGGCACGAAGATCGGTTATCTCCCTCAGGAACCTGCTTTCGATCCTGAAAAGACCGTCCGCGAAACCGTCGAAGAAGCTTTTGGCGACGTAACCGCAGCCCTTAAGCGACTCGACGAAGTCTATGCGGCGTATGCGGATCCAGACGCCGATTTTGACAAATTGGCCAAGGAACAGGCTGAGCTTGAAGCTATCATTCAGGCATCGGACGGCCACAATCTCGAAAATCAGATGGACGTTGCGGCGGAAGCTTTGCGACTTCCTGCATGGGATGCAGTAATCAAGAACCTGTCGGGCGGCGAAAGACGCCGCGTAGCCATCTGCCGACTCCTGCTGTCAAAGCCTGATATGCTCCTTCTCGATGAACCGACCAACCACCTCGATGCCGAATCGGTCGCATGGCTTGAAAGATTCCTGCGCGATTACGAGGGCACGGTTGTTGCCGTAACTCACGATCGCTACTTCCTCGACAATGCGGCAGGATGGATCCTCGAACTTGACCGCGGCGAAGGCATTCCATGGCAAGGCAACTACTCAAGCTGGCTCGATCAAAAAGAACAGCGTCTGAAAATTGAAGCCCAGACCGAATCTGCCCGCCAAAAATCCATCGCAAAGGAACTTGAATGGGTGCGTCAGAATCCTAAGGGTCGCCACGCCAAGAGCAAAGCAAGACTTGCGCGTTTTGAAGAACTCAACAATACCGAATATCAAAAGCGCAACGAAACCAATGAACTCTACATTCCGGCAGGTCCTCGATTGGGCGACAAAGTCATCGAGGTCGAACATCTTTGCAAATCGTTCGACGGACGCAAACTTATTGACGATCTCAGCTTCTCTGTGCCTAAGGGAGCTATAGTCGGCATCATCGGACCAAACGGCGCCGGCAAATCAACGCTCTTCAAGCTGCTGAGCGGCAAAGAACAGCCTGATTCGGGAACTGTCACCATCGGCGATACCGTCATCATGGCTGCCGTCGATCAGTTCCGCGACAGCATGGACAACAAAAAGACCGTGTTTGAGGAAATTGCCCAAGGCAAAGATATTCTCAAGGTCGGCAACTACGAAGTACCTAGCCGCTCGTACATCGGAAAATTCAATTTCAAAGGCACGGACCAGCAGAAAATAGTCGGCAATCTGTCAGGCGGCGAACGCGGCAGACTCCATCTTGCAAAACTTTTGCAGATCGGCGGAAATGTGTTGCTTCTCGACGAACCGACCAACGATCTCGACGTCGAAACTCTGCGTGCGCTTGAAAACGCCTTGCTTGAATTTCCTGGCAGCGCCATGGTCATTTCGCATGACCGCTGGTTCCTTGACCGCATAGCGACCCATATTCTCGACTACGGCGAGGACGGAAAGATCAATTTCTTCGAAGGAAACTTCACGGAATACGAAGAATGGAAGGTTAAGACATTCGGAGAAGAATCTATCAAGCCGAAACGTTCCAAATACGTTAAGATATCGACGAACTGATTAGATAATTAAGGAATCATTTTTAATGAAAACCAAGACACTGATTGCCGTTGCAATGGCGGCAATGCTTGCTGCTGGATGCCAATCGACTGGCGGCTCATCATCTGCCGCCGGCCAGGATTATAAGCCATCGCTTGCCATGACCGTCACCGCAAAC
>JAZQPH010000216.1:0-6808 GCA_045628385.1 Succinivibrionaceae bacterium | reverse complement strand
CGTTTGACTACTCTACAGAATTACACAGCTCTCAAACTTAATTGGGGCATAGGTAGGTCGCTCTATAGTTTGACTACTCTACAGAATTACACAGCTCTCAAACTACGGCCTGCGTCGGCACGGCCTCGCATTCGTTTGACTACTCTACAGAATTACACAGCTCTCAAACCTCCCCACCGGGTTTGGAGGTTCAAATGTAGTTTGACTACTCTACAGAATTACACAGCTCTCAAACCTCAAATCAACATTTGAGACACCGTCAGCAAGCGGGAAAGCGCCGTGTAAAAGAGCAGTCAGAGCCATTATCTAAAACTCACAAAGGTCTTCATCGACTGTCAACCTATGTTCCTGGGGCAAAACAGGGAATGCGTGACTTTCGATCATGATGATATGATACTCATGCGAGATGGCTGAGTCAAGAAATAACGAAGTATCCTCATCGGAAAAGAAACTGCGGAGGTTGACGGTAATAAATAACTTATCCCGGTCATATTCCCGGACGAGTTCGAAGTAGTCGAGCATTCGTTCTAGACAATTATCATATTCATCTGCAATTTCCGGGCCGGCTGCTTTGAGCAAAGAGTTCATGCTGAGTTTAGGAAAATGAATATCACCGGGAAGAGAAAAAGCAAGTTCGTTCAGGTATTGCTCAATTTTGCTTATCAAGGCGATTGAACTTTCAAAGAACTCTTCAGAGGTGGCCTCATTTTCCAAAGCGGTTGTAATCTTTGAAATCAGACTGTGACGATTCAGTTCGGTTTCGAAATAGTTGCTGATCAACTCGACATTTTTTGCGAAATCAACAATTTTGTCATTCTGAGCCAAAATCCAAGGGCCTGGATTTCCGTTTTTCTGAATATAGGCATCTGCGAGGAGTCGGCGCAAGAAATCTTTGTTTTCTGCAACCAAGGTTTGGATGCCAGGTTGTGAACAGTCTAAAGCTTGCGACAACTCTGGGTGGATTAGCTTCACAGGAATACGGTCCTTTCATCGGAGTCCAACACATCTCCCGAATATTGCCCAGTCAGATAACGGATATGTGCATATTGTTTTTCGGTGACTGTCAGCAGTTCGACGAGGCCCTTGGGAGGTTTTTCTTTGCTGACTTTTTCTTCCATTAGTTTCTCGGCGCTGCTATTGAGCAAAAGCTTGCAATATACGGATTCCTGCATCATAAGGAAACCATTTTTAATCAGCATCTTTCTGAAGCTTGAATAGTTGCGGCGGTCTTCTGCAGTCTCTGTCGGGAGATCGAAAAACACTATCATTCTCATAAAGCGATAACTCATGACGGTTGATACGGTTTGATCAGTGAAGGATCGCCATCGTTTAGGGCATCGAACACGCTTCGGGTGTAGATGTTGATTGCATTCAGGACGGTCTGTAGCGTTCCGTCGATTCGGACACTCTCAGAAAGAAGACAGACGAGAGCGTGCTTTTCTGAAGTTCCAAATTCGCCAAGGAGAGGTAAGGCTTTGACTTCCCTGTCGACCAGAATGCGGAAGGGTTCCATCAAGTCACTGGAAAGATTGAACTGGTTGAACATATTGCAATGCTTCAGTCCGAGCTGAGTCAAATAGCCATTTGCTGTAACGGCACGGTTAAATGCAGACAAAATAAGTCCGTACCCGTAGTTCAACGCGGCATTGATGGGGCTCTCTTCGGATCGGGAGAAGTCCATGCCGAACAATGCGTTGAAGTACACTTTTGCGGCATGGCCTTCCCGATTTGTTGAGTCCAATATTTCGATTTGCTCGATATAGCTGCGGATTAATTCCGGCTCTCGGGTGTAATTAAGTTCTCCCAGAAAATCGGCTTGCTTTCTGAGTTTGTCAGTGATGATTTCCGTCCAGATGGAGCCTTTTGTCTCGTCTGTCCAATGAATTTGTGCCTCAAGTTTCCTTGCGCTGTCGAAGCTCCCATAATACGGCGCCAACTCTGCCGCGGGAGAATGTGAGGAGTCGCAGAAAATGACGCGCACCTTTTTCTTGATGAGAGCCTCCAACAGTATCCCGGTGAAGGATACCGCCGGATTTTCAATCAGCAACAAGGCAATCTCGTCTATGAAAATGCGTGTCACATTATCAGAGCGAACCACCAGATAACCCATTTTCAAGTCGAGCTTGCAGCGCTTTGTGATTACGACAGTGCGCCAACTCATAACAAAGTGAGCAGATTTTCGCTTTGACTCTCGAAAATGCCAGAGGCCGAGGAGTCAATGATGTGGACGTCAGAGTATTGTTTTTTCCAGTTTGAAAGTTTCATGGAAAGGTGCTTGGCCCCTCCTCTTTTTTTCCCGCCTAAATACTGAAGATCACAGCCGCCGCCTACATCGTTGAACCAAGAGATGATGATTAACAAGGCTTTGACTTGGTTTCCTAAGGGCTGTTTCTGGAAATCACTTCTTCCGCTTTTCATGACTTCAACAATGTTGCCTGGGCACAAGGAGAAGATGGTTTTCTCGAGTTTGCTCAGCAAGAAATCATACAGTTCGAGATTTTTCGCAGCATTGATTGCGTCGTGCGTTTCGTCAAATTTGATATTGTTGTTTTCTCGTTGCTTATTTGATGTCGATTCCAATCGCTTGATGTACTGTTCCCATTCTCTTCCCAAGACTAATGGAGAATGAAGGCGGATTTGAAGGTCTGATCCCGTTTTGCAACCAAGCAGGATACGCATTCCGTCAACCGAAATCGTAGCCTGAGTTTTGATGGGGCGTCCGTTCAGCTCGATTTTCACATCGGAAACGGTTTTATTTCCGTTGTATTGCGAAACAACGTTCGTGACATATTCAAGCGCAGGATCTCCTCCGGCTTGTACTGAGTCAATAAATTGAAGTTCGATAGGAGCGAACATAACGTCTCGTTTTTTGCCAATGGTGTACGAGACTAATAGATACTCGGCAGCGGTCGATTTATTATATCCCCCATATTTTTCCGTCGAAACACCGGCCTTCAGCGGGACCAATCCGCTGCCGGCTTTGACGGGATTCTGGTCAAACAGTCCGCCGTGTTTGATGAATGAATAACGGGTCAAATGGATATTGTTTTTTGCCATCACGGACTTGATTCTTGCGAGATCTTCCTCGCCGTTCCAAACATTTTCGGTGCCTCTGTTAACGATAACGGGATGGGAAAAAACAGTTTTCGTTTTGACACTATAGTCACGTTTGGGGTCGAACCATCGACGGTCGAATTTCATGTTATAGACGTTTCCGACCACGATGTTCAGATAAGCGTCTTTGGCGTGGTGGAGACTGTTGATGGCACGCGTTTTGACTAAGTCGAATTCCTGGCGGAAATCGGATACGAGGCCGGCTTTGACATAAACCACGGTAGTTGCATCTCCGAAGCGCTCCTTCAATAAGGTCGCGATTGCCTTGGTAGATTGCTGGGTTTCCGTCAGCTGACGATTGATAAATGCCATCAGTTCTTCTTCGGTGAAATGGGTTGAGCGAGTGAGACGCTTGAATTTCTCCTCGGAAATCAACTGCATTTCCTTGAGTGAGGCCCAGAAGCCATACATTTCATGCCTGATTTTTTCGGAAATCGGGTACGTGTTTCCCTTGGTTCCGTTTGCCTGGCTGGTGACCAGTACTTTGTTATTCAGAATGCTGTCATCTTTGACGGCAGACTGCGGATAAATGTGGTCGATGTCGTAGAGGGTCGGATCGCCGAGTTTTGCGAGGTCGATGGGCTCGCCGGTGTACATGCATCTTCCCAACTGGGTGTAGTAGAGGAAAAGCTTGTCGCTCTGGAGCCGGTTATCGGCCATTTCGCCCATGTCTTCAAGCTCTTTTTGCAGAACTCGGGTGTCCTCGTTTTTGACTTTTTTATAGAGATCGAGTAGCTGCTGCTTGCGGGAGAGCGTGCGCTTCCCTTTCTGACTTTCTTTGCTGCCTCGGGCCATTTCCACGAAAACCTTCTTGGGTGCACGGCCGGTGGCTTTGTACACATCGTCGACGATTTCTAACGTGCGGTAAACGGAACGCTTGACCGCTCCGGAAAGACGCATTTCAGTCAGGCGGTCTTCTAGTGTGACAGGATTTTGGACATAGTACTCCTGTGCGATGGAATCTAACTGTTCACGGAAGGTGTAGTTATCAGACAGAAGCTGCATCAGATTGACGCTGCGATCGCGGAGGAAGCCCATGATGGTCATGACTTCGCCGGTCTGCTTGTCGGTTCCTTCGAGTCCGGTCAAAAATCGCTTGGAGAGACGTCCAAAGTCCTTGAGGCCGAGTCCCGCGACGTATTTCACGTCCTCCTCCGGCAGCTGCGGGTAGGTTTTCCGCAACCATTCTTTTATCCGGCCGCGGTCCTCGGTATAGGCCATTCGACGAATGATGTTTTCGACGTCTGTTTTGGTGAGAAGACCTTTCGCGAGGAGACGTCTGAAATTGAGATAAGGTTTATAGGAGGACTTCACGGTGTTGTCGAGACCGGACAGAGCGAAATCCATTTTCCCAATCATCTGGCAGATTATGCTGCGGATCTCGCTGACCTTCACCTTGGCCTTTTCCATGAAGAGTTTTTGGAAAAGCTGCTGCTTGATTTCCGTGGGAATGGGCTGCCCGTCGATACGGATATTGTTGATTTCGTTCAGAATGGTAAATTCGCAATACAACAGAGAATTCCGGGGCAGAACTTCTTCTCCGGGGTAATAGACGCAGGTATTGGTCATGCGGTCGATGAAGCGTTGTTCGCTTTCGTCGAGGTCGACCTTTTCCTCGAAATTCCAGGGATAGATTTTTCCCTCAGCTTTGCGAACCATCCAGGCGTTTTTCGAATACTGTGAGGAAACCAGAGGTCCGACATAATAGGGAATGCGGAATTTGAAGATATCCAGAATCTTCTCGGTGACGGTGAGTCCGTCCTGATCCTTTTCCTTCAGGAAAGGAAGATATTTCTCGGCGTTCTCCAACAGCTGCTTTAGTTCGGAATAGTAGAGCTGATAAGGGATGACGCGGTTGTCTGTGCTTTTTTGCTTCGGCAGAAAGGTGAGGGCTTTGATGCGTTCCAGGACTTCTTCGTATTTTGCTTTGTCCTTATCGTCGACAGTGACATTCTGGATTTTCTTTCTCAGAAAATCAGAGAATTTCTCTTGGCTAGCCTTGCCTTTTATGGTTCCTTTTACGCTTTTTACATTATAGGAATACGCGGCATAGTTGTCCTCCGCTGCATCCAGGAAGATTGCTCCATATTCATTGGGGAGGTACTTCTTTACGAACTCCTTCAGCCATTTCAAATCGGATTTGTGCTGGTCATATACATCGACCATCGCTTCAGAGAGCGAACTTTTTTCGTTTTTAGCCTTTGCCAACTGTGCGCAGTCGAACATCTTGCGCAGATGGAGCAGAAGATCTCCATCATCTCCGAGGCTCAGCAGAACGTCATTGAAGAGGGCATCATCATCTGCCAGCGAAACAGATTTGATGTCCAGATCGGAATATTCTTCTTTCCCAAACAGGGAGGCCAAATTATACTTGGCTCCGCAGAGAAGTTTGACGATGCCTTCCTGACAGAACGGCTGCTCTTCCGTTACTTCCTTACTGAGCTTTTTGCCATTCAGAATGTTCTGTTGAAACAGGTCGGTCTTTTTGGTGATGCCGAGACGTTGGGTCATAACATCAGCAATCTGCTCCGCGGTCACGTTTTCGCTCCAGGGAAGTGCCCATTCGGATTCCTTCAGCCAATCGGTAAACTCGCCGTATACCTTGGAAAAATCAAGCAGTTCGTCCACATTCTCAACGGGTGTATCGAACAGAAAATGCCCGCGATGCGCCACCAACCAGATGCAGGCAAGATAAACGAGCCGGACGTCATGCGGTTCGCCGTTTTTCATCAGATCGACAATCAGGTGATGAATCGTAGGGTACTGTTTGTAATAGTCTTTATCCGTATAATCCTTATCGTTGAAGAGGGTATACGGTGTGCCTGCTTCATCGCGGTACAATGAACTGGCTTGCAAACGCTTGAAAAAGCTGGGATCCTTTTTGCTGATTTCAGACGCGAAAAGCTCGCTGACAAGATGGACGCGCTCCTGCCGACGATCAAGTCTTCTTCTGGCCGTGCGATGCATGCGCCGATCCGCGGCATCGCTCGCGGCTTCGAACAGCGTGGCGCCCCACATGGGCTCGCCGCTATGCTTCATCAGGTTGTAGTTCGTGTCGGTAACGGCATAGCCGACGGAGTCGGTACCGATGTCCAGACCCAGATAATACTCTTTGTTTTCTTTTTTCATCTTGACACTCTCCTTGGCTTGCTGTAGTATTTAGTTGCGATTGTTACTCTACAAACAATTACACAGCAAGTTCAAATAAAAATTTATTCAACTCGCGGGTTGCCCGTACTCACAGTGTGTGAGATGCCAGACTCTGAAAAGAGTCTGTTTTTTTATATTTTTTCCCTTTTCCCTTCAAACAAGGGAGAAATATGAAATAAATCGATTTTTCATGTTGCACCGCCTCTATGCTTTTTTATATCTTACCATAATTCTTGACCGATATACAGGACTTTGGTGATGCTTTATTATATGCAGCGAACGGATGCTTCGTTAGTGATCACTGTCTGAGAAATCGCGGGCTTTTGTCCGGATAGGATGTAGGTTTTGCGCCTTGAAAAAGCGAAAAGAGTTATTCTGTTTTTGGAGGACTACACCGAATGATCATCAAGGTTCTTGTCGAAAACACCGCGGCGGCCGGGCTGCCCGCGGAGCACGGGCTGTGCCTGTACGTGGAGTACCGCGGAAAGGCGTATCTGATCGACAGCGGGGCCACCGGCCTCTTCGCGGAGAACGCGGAGCGGAT
>JAZQPH010000215.1:0-3023 GCA_045628385.1 Succinivibrionaceae bacterium | reverse complement strand
GGCATAAGTCTTGAGATATCTTTCGTCAGCCTTCACTGCGTCTTCAGCCTGCCTTTGCTGCAGTTTGCGGCTGGCTTCGATGAGAACTTCTGGGTGTTCTACGATGTAGTCATGGATTATGGTTTCAAGCTCTGCTTTGGTGTAGGAAGCAGTCTGTGATTCTGCATGAACCGAACCTGCGGCGATCGCCATTGCCGTTGCGGCGGCGGCAGCCGTTTTAATAAATAATTTCATTGTCCTGTCCGTGTCTGTATGTAAATGAACACGGCGGTGGATATTACCACAATGAAAGATTCTAATATTCGGCATTTGTCGCAATGTTGAACATAAATAAAGTTTGCAATATAATTCGCACGCTCGTGCAGGGTCGCACTGCGCGGGTTTTTCTGTAACTCATATAAAAAGGAAATCCAAATGGCATTTTCATTTGACGCTGAAATCCGTACCGACCTGGGGAAAGGTGCGAGCCGCCGCCTTCGTCGCGCGGGCAAAGTCCCAGCTGTAATCTACGGCGGAAACAAGGATGCTCAGAGCATCTCTCTTGAACACAACAAAATCTTCATCGCTCAGCAGGATGACGTTTTCTACAACGAAAACATCACTCTTAACGTTGCAGGCGAACAGGTTGTTGTTAAGGTTGTCGCAATGCAGCGCCACCCTGTCAAGACTTCCATCGTTCACTTGGACTTCATGAGAGTTTAATTCTTTCATATCCGATTTTCGGAGGGGCGCATCTTTGATGCGCCTTTTTTGTATCCCGAAAAGGCTATTAGATTTTTTGATACGTTTTGGGTAGAGTAATAATATAGTATGGTTTTGCGGCGGAACGGCATGTTCTGCATCATTTATATCGTATATCGGACGGAGCGATCATGGACAGCAAAAAAATAATTGAACCAGAAATCGGCAAAATGCAGGAACTTGAAATTTGCTCCATCGACGAGAAAGGCTGTTTCGTCGATGCCGGAGAAGAAAGGCTGTTTGTTCCCCGCTCGCAGATATCGGAAAATGCCCGTATCGGCGACATAATCAATGTTTTTTTGTATGTTGACGACGGCAGAATGTATGCAACAGCCAAGCGTCCGAAAATCGCTGTCGGCGAATTCGGTTCTTTGGAAGTAAAAGCTGTGGGCAAGTTTGGATATTTTCTGGACAACTACATGAGAAAGGATCTTTTTTTGCCTTTTGACGAATCCCGCGGCATGCTGAAGCCTGGTCGCGAAGTCATCGTTTATGCCTATCTTGATTATGAGCAGCGCATGTGCGCCACGACCATGATCAACAATAAGTGCAGCGAGTTTGTAACAGAAGGATATGAAGTAGGACGCAGAGTGAAAGTTCTTGCGGTAGCAAAAACCGATTTGGGACTTAAGGTCATCGTTGAAAATAAATTTTTTGCCATGGTCTATCCTGAAGATCTAGAACGAGACGAGACTTTGCGCGTCGGCAAAAAATTCTATGCTTCCATAAAAAAAATCCGTCACGACGGCAGAGTGGATCTCGCCGTTGCCGAGGACAGACGTGTCAAACCTCGCGTAGCTTCCATCAATCCAGATTCTCCTTGGGCAAATGCGCCGCTATCGGGAGCGCAGACCGAAAGAAAGTGGGTCGGCGACGAAGAACTGAAACAGAAAATTATGGATACACTGGAAGCTAAAGGAGGATTTCTTCATTTCAACGATAAAACTCCGCCAGCCGTGATCATGAAGGTCTTTCACGTGTCCAAAGGCAAGTTTAAGGCAGCCATCGGCAATCTCTACAAGGAAAAGCGTCTGTTGATCAAGTATGACGGAATTTACCTTCCGGAGGGCGGCTGCCGAGGCTGATGGCTTGTCTGGACATGCGCAACGATGCGGGAACAAATAAGGGACTAATAACGTTTTGCCTGACAAGTTTCATTTCAGGTTTGGCGATCGCGTTCTTTCAGCCCGTAACGTCTTTGTTTTTTGCAGCGGAATTAGGCGTCTCTCCGTTTAAAATCGGGTTGTTTTTTGCCGTTGAAGGACTGTTTGCGGCTCTTTTCAGCCAATTGCTCGCGCGATGGTCCGATTTTTCGGGAAGACGCAATGCCGCGATTTTGTTCGGCGCATTCGGAGGTGCGCTGACCTGCGCCTACTTTTCTTGCGTGCGCAGCTTTTGGTGGATATTTGCGATCTGCGCGCCTCTGTATGCAACTTCGAAAGTCGGAGCACTGGTATTTGCTTCCGCCAGGGAATATTGCCTAAAGAAAGGCAGGGATCCTGTACGGTTTTCCGGCGTTGTCAGGGCAAGTTTTGCTTTGGCTTGGGTGTTCGGTCCTCCTGCCGCGCTCATCGTTGCGGAAACCGCTGGCTTTTCTTCAATGTACCTGTGCAGCTGCGCGGGATTTTTGCTTATGGCTTCGGTCGTTTATTTTCTTTTGCCTGAATCTTCGGCAAGAGGCTTCATAAGCAAGACTGCCGATCTGACAAAAGATGCGGACGAGCGGAGTTTGGACCAAGATGCTGGTTCCGCCGCCTCAGCTTCGGCGCAGGATTCAGAGCATAAAAAGATTGATGGCGTGTCGGCTAAGGGCTTAAGCCCGTTCTCGGACAAAAGCGCGATTGCGCTTCTTTTTGTCTGCGCGCTCTGTCTCATGTCAAATCAGATGTATCTGATGACTATGCCGCAATACGTCACTTTAGAGCTTGGGTTTGAGCCGCGATATGCCGGTTTTTTTATGGGAACTGCCGCTTTCATCGAGATCCCGTTCATGATTTTTTCGGGAAATCTTGCAGGCAGATTTCATATGAAATATATTCTCGCAAGCGCCGTGGTTTCGGGATGTTTGTTTTATCTGTGCTTGCCGTATATGCGGGATCCGCTTATGTTCGGCCTCATGCAGGTATGCAACGCCTACTTCATTGCCATGGTTTGCACGCTTTCGATAGTTTTTTTTCAGGAACTTCTGCCGCAAATAGTCGGCCAGGCCAGCAATTTGTTTGTGGTTGCCGCATCGATAGGCACGGTCAGTTCGGGATTCATCGGAGGTTTCGTCGCAGAAA
>JAZQPH010000214.1:0-2910 GCA_045628385.1 Succinivibrionaceae bacterium | reverse complement strand
TTCCCGCTCGAATCTGCCGTTCGTTGCGTTCCATACGGCAAATCGGTGGCCTGCTCGACGCCGAAAGCGATCGAATGGGATGAAAAGTTCAAATCGATGGCCGATCCGTCAGGCAGAGCCGTAATGGGAGTTCACAACGACCCTTATACAGGACCTATCACCAGATAATCGAAATTCGATAAATAACCTTTGCAAATCCCGGTCTCGTACCGGGATTTGTCTTTCGGGATATTAGATTTGCGACATGACAGCAATTATCGCCCTGCCGTACGGTCTGTTCGGTCAACTAAAGAACGCAATTGGGATAGGATATCTGTGAATATGGCATCAAGGGGACTCAAATGGCTAAAAGCGCAACGGTCGTCGCAGAAGCGCTTGCTGGCATCGCAAGCAGGCTCAATTCAGAAGAAAATGCGCTGAATTATGCGCGAGACATTCTGTCAGACGCCATTGCTCTTGCAGAATGCGATGCGGGAGCCATTCTGGTTCGCAACAAAGACGTACTCGAAATCAGGGCCGCCATCGTTAAATCCCAAAATCTCGAGTTTTTTCAGCCTAGATTTGAGCCTCTGGTCTATTCGGTCATTCATATCGATTCAGAACATCCGTATTTTGCCGCCGAAGCCGTCAAATCAGGACAAATCGTCAACAAGTACAGATCAAGCTTCGATGATTCTCGGGAATGGAAATGTTTTTTCGACGAAGCTTTCTTTTATAAAACACAATCCATCCTCAACCTCCCGATTATCATAAAAGGAGAAGTTCGCGGGCTGTTATCCTTGGGAAACGCAATGGACAGTTCGGGAAAAACTTGCGAGTTCGATGAATCCAACATAAAAGTCATGACAGCGCTGACATCGATTCTCGCGGCCTGGGTACTCCTCCGAAACCGAGACGAAGAGGTACAGAATCTTCTTGATTCATTCGTGCAGCTGATATCTACGGGCATCGATGCCAGAACGCCATACAATCTCGGTCATTCCAGACATATGGTGCGTTACGCAGAAGATTTTCTCTACTGGCGAGACAAGTGGCATCGGCCATTCTTCGAGACAGAACACTTGCGCGATGAATTTCTCATGGCAGTGTGGCTTCATGACACGGGAAAACTCATCACGCCGATCGAAGTTATGGACAAGCACACTCGTTTGGGCGATAAGTTTGACAGACTGATGGCAAAACTCGATCGCGTGGATTTGCTCAACAGACTGGCCTGCGCCGAAAAAAGAATGCAGCGTCAGACAAAGGATTCTTGGGCCGATAAAATCGACGCATTAAGAAATCTTGCAAAAGATCTGAATCCGGGAAGACCTATCACCGAACATGACAAAATGCTGCTTGATAGCCTTAAAAATCTGTCATTCACCGATATCGACGGCAGGCACAAACTGCTTATCGAACCCGATGAACTCGAGTGCCTTACGATTGAACGCGGAACTTTGACTGACTCGGAACGCAAAGTGATGCAGGATCACGTCACCCTCACAAAAAAACTTCTGTCATCAATCAATTTTACAGACAACTACTCCCATGTCGTCGAATGGGCGTCCATGCATCACGAAATGCTGGACGGAAGCGGTTACCCTGATGGATTAAAAGGAGCAGAAATTCCTGCCCCCGTCAGACTGCTTTCGATAATCGATATTTATGACGCTCTTACCGCATTCGACAGACCATATAAAAGACCGCTTAGCAGATCAAAAGCCATGGAAATCATGCAATCCATGGCCAAAAACGGTCAGCTCGATCAAAACCTTCTTAATGAATTCTTTTTGAGCGGCGCGGGCTCTGAAATTGATGAAAAGTGACACGCTTTGATATTTCAGAACAGCTTGCTTCTGCCAACTTCAAAAAATTTTTTTAATTTTTTCGGAACTTTTGCCGACCGTCTGCGCTCATAGTAGGCAGAAAGGACGCAGATGAGGAAATAAATCCGAATCTACTCTCCCGCAGAAAATTTTTTGATTTTCAGATTTAAGGCGGCACGTCCGCCAAAGGAGTCCAAAATGGCTATGACAATGTACATGAAGGTAACCGGCAAATCCCAGGGCGAAATCAAAGGCAGCTGCGATCAGGGCGGCGACAAGAAAGACAAGATGCTCGTATACGCATACAACCACGAAGTCGAAATCCCTCGCGACAACCACACCGGTCTGCCTACCGGACAGCGCATCCACCACCCTCTCGTAGTCACCAAAGCCAAGGACGTCGCGACTCCTAAGCTGTATTCGGCATGCTGCAAAGGCGAAGGCGTCGAAGTAGAACTTGATTTCTACCGCATCGCGGACACTGGCGAAGAAAAGAAGTACTTCACCATCAAGCTCGAAGATGCCATCATAGTCCAGATGGGTGCTGATACTCCTACCACCTTCCTGCCAGAGAACAAGCCATACAAGGACATGGAAACCGTGGCGTTCACGTACTCCAAGATTACCTGGTGCTACGCAGACGGCAACATTGAATTCTGCGATGACTGGAAAGCGTAATTCGCCTTCATTTCCATGACTTAACACGAAAAAGCGCACCAATCGGTGCGCTTTTAGTTTGATCATCGGATATAGGCATCTATTCCAAAGTTATGCCGATCATCGTTGTCTCATAATCTACATTGTTCCATACCGAATGAGGAATCATTCCCTTGACCAAAAAACTTTCATTTTCCCTGACTATTGCCGTTTCTTCGCCAAGGATGATTTTGGCCTCGCCTTTTACAACCACAAACAGATGATCATGCTGATGCGTGTGTAATTCGGTCGGTCCGCCGCCGCATATGTCCAACTTGGCGATAGCCACGTCTCTAACGGTCCTCTCTCCTTCGAATAGCTTTTTTGCCAGGAAATTTGTATGAAACGGCGGTACGCCAAATCCATTGAGTTTTTCATCCATTCAAGTCACCCCCAACATAAGCGC
>JAZQPH010000213.1:0-3076 GCA_045628385.1 Succinivibrionaceae bacterium | reverse complement strand
GACAGCAGCGGCTCCTTCAGTCAACCACGACTGTCGAATGAACCTGGCCTTTGTTTACCCTGATTTTGACTGAAACTCTGTCGATAACTTCTTCGACATGGGTAATAAGACCGATCTGGCGTCCCGTGTGCTGAAGAGAATCGAGAACCTTAAGAACCATGTCGAGATTCTGCGGATCAAGAGAACCAAAGCCTTCGTCGATGAACAGCGTCCTGACGCTGACGCTGACGTTGGTAAGTTCGGCAAGGCTCAATGCAAGTGCCAAAGAAACAATAAACATCTCGCCGCCGGACAGCGATTCTACCGGGCGCTTTTCGCCGCCCATGTCGAGATCAATCACCCTGACGGACAGCGCTTCGTTTTCGACATTCTCGAGGCGATACCTTCCGCACATCATTGAAAGATGCACGTTGGCGTAATCAATGAGCGCTCTCAAGGTTAGTCTCTGCACGAAGATTCTGAATTTGTCACCCTTAGCCGAGCCTATGAGATCGCTGATGCCTTGGAAAATCTCCGCGGTTTTCGCTGCCTCGGCAATCTTTTCGTCAAGTTCGGCAATTTTGTCCTGTTCGTCTTTCCACGTGCGGATCTTATGCTCGGCATCGGCAATGCCGCGCTCGATTGCTTTCTTTTCCTCGATTTTTTTGTTTTCCCACTCCTGGCTGACAAATTGGGATTCCCTGATGCCCTCTTCGAACGAGTACAGGCACTCGCGGAATTTTCCCTCGGCTGATTCCATCGCCATATGTTCGGCTTCGGCGGCGCCTTTTAACGTATTCATCCTGTCGTCAAGCGCATCAAGCTCCGCCTTCAGTTCGGCAATGCGGCTCTGCGGCACCGAGACGACCTCTTCAAAACGTTCTTTTGAAACGTCAAGGCGCTGAAGCGTGCGGGAAAAAGTTCCTTCGGCAATAGCCAGGCTGGTTTCGGTATCGGCAAGTTCCGATTTATCTTTTGCCAGCAGGCTTTCGATGCCGCTTAACTGTTTTTGCGTTTCGTTAAACTGTTCCGTCGCAGCCTCGAGTTTCTTGTTTGCCTCGTCGCAAATGGCTGCAAGACGTTCGCATTCTTCGTCAATGCCCGTGCCGCTGAACTTCTGCCTGCGCAGGCTTTTTGCCTCATCGCGTTCATTGGTAAGTTTGATTTCTGCGCCTGTCAGTCTTTCGACGTCCGCATCGCGTTCTTTAGTTTCCACTTCGCAGCGGGCGATTTCGGTAACGCGATCGCTGAGTTTCTGTTTTGCTATCAAAAGAGTGTTCTTTTTTGCTTCATAAGCTTTGCAATCGCTTTCCCATTGCTCGACGAGCTGCCGTATTTCGATTTCCAGGCTTCCCGACGCAAGTCTCTGCCCGATTTCGGGCGATGCGATCTTCAGCACCGCATCGGAGGCAACTTTCATCAGCGACTCTTGCTTGTGGATTTCAAGTTCGCATTCGCTTCTGGCTACTGTGTTGCTGTTCTGCATTTTATGCAGGTCGGTCTCATACGACATATCGCGGTTTATAGTCACGCGAAGCTCTTCTATCAGCGAATCGAGTTCGGCAAGCTTCGAATCGCGTTCAGCCAGATCTTTCAGCCTTTTTTCGCTCTGCGCTATGGATGCCAGACATTCGTCGAGACCTTTTTCGAGCATGTCGATGGCCGATGAGGCAAAATCCTTCATCGGCAATCCGTCTATTCCGCGGGCTTCGATGCCGGATGCAAGAATCTTTGCCAAAAGACGGTCTTTAACGTCCGCAAGAGATTTCTTCTCGCTGTTGATTCTTGCCGACAGGGCGTTGCGCTCGCCGGAATAATTATTCATCTTCGAGGTTTCTTCGTTCTTCAGTTCGATTAAACCGTCGCGTCTTATCCTGAGAGCCGAAAGTTTTTTCTTGCATTCGGCAGAAGCGCCTTCGCTGATTTTTTCGAGACTTTCGGTATCGTGATGAACTGAACCGCACAGCGGGCATTGCATCCCTTCCGTCAGCGTGCCGCGAAGAACAGACAGCACCCCTTCATGATCCGCCTTTTGCAGTTCGCACGTTGCTTCGTCAAACTGACTTTGCACCTTATCAAGCTCAAGTTCCAGGTCTTTGCACTTCGTTTCAAGATGCGCAATTTGCGCAACGAGCTCGTCATAGCGGACGCAGCATTCGCCGAATCCGTCGATGTCTTGGTTAAATTTTTCGGCCTCGGCCAAAAGCATCCTGAGCGTAGCCATGTTTGTTTTTAGCGAGCCGATGTGTTCTGATACCCTGATGCGGTCACCCTGGTCCAACCCGTTCAACTCATCGCGCTCGCGCACCAATCTTTCAAGATTTTCATTGTTGGAACGCGTTGAGTTTTCAAGGTGAAGCTTCTTTTCTGCAAGTTCGATGCCTGCCTTGTCTATCTGAGCCGCCCTGCGCCTCAGATCCGCTGCCTCTTTTTGCGCAGCAAAATACTCCGCGATGTGCGTTTTGGCTTCTTCTATGCTGGCAATTCCCATATCAAGCGAACTGTTGTCATTCAAGAAAGCGCCAATCTCGGCAATTTCCCGCAAAAGCCGTTCTTTTTCTCCTATGGCCCATTCGAGCGAACTTCTGGTTTTGTCACGTTTTGACTTAGCCGTCTGCAATTCTTTGACAAGCGAGGCCAGTTCGGCTTCTTTGCTGTTTATAGTCTCGTCAAATCCCTTGAGTTCGACGGCAGTGTTAAGAAATTCGGCTTTTTCGGCGAATCGTTTTTCTGCGTCCTGCTTAAGCTGCGCCACGCAATCTGCGATCTTTCTGATGCTCAGTTCTATTTCGTTCTTGTCTGTTTCAAGGTCGCGTATAGAAGTTTCGAGACGCTCAAGCTGCTGCGCATGGCGATTCAGTTCGGCAAGTTCCTGACTGCTTCCGTTCATTCTGAAGTAATCGTTCAGCAGTTCCTCATCGGCGGTTCTTGCTGCGCGGATGTCACTCAGCCTCGACAGTTCGTCTGACGTGGTCTTATATTTTTCTGCAGCTTCGTTCATAAGGCTTTCGCGGCGGCGGAACTCATTTATGAGTTCGAGCGTCTGAGCGGCCGCCTCATTTTTTTCGGCAAGAACTGAAGTCGGATCGTAGCCATG
>JAZQPH010000212.1:0-5160 GCA_045628385.1 Succinivibrionaceae bacterium | reverse complement strand
CATCCGTGGCGCCTGATCGGATAGCCGTCACCAATCCTTGGCTCGACAGCCATCCCGATCATATCGCAGCCGGGATGATGGTAATTAAAGCCGCGCAAGAATTGGTTCCTGAATGCGAAATCCTTTTGTACGCCGTGCATGCGCCGAAAGAAAGACCGCTGTATCTTGGCGATGCGTCTACAAGCCAGGGGCTTCCTCAATTCGAACATGCGATAAACCTGCCTGATGATGTCAGTTTTGAATATGTCTCCTACCCATTAGACTCGGAACAAAGAAAACTGAAGGCTATACTCATGAACAATATGTACGATACGTACATGACGCAGCACCGCAGGTGGAGAAAACAAAAAGATCAGTGGCTAAATGCCCCTCGCATAGGAAAGGCAACTTATTTTGGCGAATTTGTGCGACCTAACGAAACGTTTATGCGCCTCAAACGCATGTAGCGAATCGGCAAACACATCTGACAAAAATCATCGGAACGCAATTTATGCGTTCTTGAATTTATAGCCAGCTCCCCACATATCCAAATCCTCACAAACGCCGCGCAATAAAAAACCCGCCATTGGCGGGTTTCATCATTACTGGCAATTTAGATACTAACCGAAGTTATCAAGCATGATATTTTCGTCTTCAACGCCGAGCGAGTGAAGCATATCGATTGCCGACTTGTTCATGACCGGAGGTCCGCACATGTAGAATTCGCAGTCTTCAGGGCTCTTGTGATTCTTGAGATAGTTCTCGTAAAGCACGTTGGCGATGAAGCCTGTAAGACCTGTCCAATTGTCCTCTGGAAGCGGAGCGGACAAAGCAAGGTGCCATTCGAAGTTAGGATGCTCTTTTGCAAGCTGATCGAATTCTTCGGCATAGAACACTTCGCTGAGCGAGCGCGCGCCATACCAGAAGCTGATTTTGCGCTTGGAATCGAGTCTCTTAAGCTGATCGAAAATGTGCGAACGCATAGGCGCCATGCCTGCGCCGCCGCCGATAAACACCATTTCCGCATCGGTTTCCTTTGCGAAGAACTCGCCGTACGGACCGGAAATAATAACCTTATCGCCCGGCTTGAGACTCCAAATGTAGGAAGACATCTTACCGTTAGGAATGGTCTTGCTAATCTTTCCGGTTGACTTGTCAAACGGAGCGGTAGCAATACGGACGTTCAGCATGATGATGCCCTTTTCGCCCGGATAGTTCGCCATGGAATAAGCGCGGGTGATAGGAGAATCAACCTTGGAAGAAAGGTCGAACATGCCGTATTTTTCCCATTCAGCGCGGTATTTCTCAGGAACGTCGTAGTCCTTGTAATGAACTTCGTGAGCCGGAGCTTCGATCTGAATGTAACCGCCAGCGCGGAACGGAACTTCTTCGCCAGCAGGAATCTGCAGTTTGAATTCCTTGATGAAGGTTGCGACGTTGTTGTTGGAAATAACTGTGCATTCCCACTTCTTGACGCCGAGAACCTCAGGAGGAAGTTCGATATCCATATCTCCGCGAACAGAAACCTGGCAGGCAAGGTGCATGCCTTCCTTGACTTCTTTCTTGGAAAGGTGATTGAGTTCGGTAGGCAATGCTTCGCCCGCGCCCTTCTTCACCTTGCAGCGGCACTGTCCGCAGGTACCGCCGCCGCCGCATGCCGACGGAACGAAGATGCCCTTGGAGGCAAGAGTTCCGAGCAGCTTGTCGCCGGAACCGACGGTCACGGTCTTGTCCGGATCATCGTTGATAGTGATTTTGACGTCCTGGTGCTTGACGAGGATCGCCTTAGCGATGGAGATGCATATCACAAGAGCCAAAATTATGGCAATGAACGCAGCAACCGCCAAAAGTATCGTATTCATTAACGCCCCCGCTTAAAGCTTAATACCTGAGAAGGACATAAAGGCAATTGCCATAAGTCCCGAGGTAATGAACGTGATGCCCAAGCCGCGGAGTCCTGCAGGTACATCTGAGTACTTAAGCTTTTCGCGAACGGCCGCGATCAAGATGAGCGCAAGCGCCCAGCCGGAACCGGAACCGATGCCATACACGATGGATTCGCTGAAGTCGTACTCGCGCTGAACCATGAAGGAAACGCCTGCGAAAATAGCGCAGTTAACGGTGATGAGCGGAAGGAAGATACCGAGAGCCTGATACAGAGCCGGGAAGAAACGGTCCAAGACCATTTCGAGGATCTGAACGCAGGCAGCGATAACGCCGATATACGTGATAAAGCCGAGGAACGAGATGTTAATCCCTTCAACGAGCGAGTCTGGCTTCAGCACGTAGTTGTAAATAATGTTGTTCACCGGAACAACCAGGGTCTGCACCGCGATAACGGTGATGCCGAGGCCGATAGCGGTCTTAACGTTCTTCGACAGCGCAAGGTATGTGCACATGCCGATGAAGAAGCAAAGAGCCAGGTTCTCGATGAATACGGATTTAACCAGGAGGCTAATATAGTGTTCCATGATTTCTCCTTATTCGTGGCTGATCGTGAACTGTGCCGGCTCAACCTGCGCCTTGTAGCGTTTCATGCTCCTAAGCCCCCAAATAAAGAGACCGATAAGGAAGAAACCGCTAGGAGGCAACACGAGAAGGCCGTTTGGCACATACCAGCCGCCGTCCTTCGCAAGAGGAAGAACAGTTATGCCGAACCAAGTGCCGGAACCCAGAATTTCACGGATGGTGCCGACGGACAGCAATATTATCGAGTAACCGAGACCGTTGCCCAAACCGTCAACAAGCGACGGAATTGGCGGATACTTCATGGCAAAAGCTTCCGCGCGGCCCATCACGATGCAGTTTGTGATGATCAGTCCGACATAAACAGAAAGCTGCTTGGACAGCTGGAAGCTGAACGCCTTCAGAAGCTGGTCAACGATAATAACGAGCGATGCTATAACGGTCAGTTCCGCGATAAAGCGCACGCTGCTCGGAATAACATTGCGGATCGAAGAAACCGCCAGGTTCGAGATGGCAAGAACCGCGGTAACGGAGAGCGACATGACCATTGCGGTTTTCATGCTGCTCGTAACGGCCAGAGCCGAACATATGCCGAGCACCTGAAGCATGATTGGATTATGCTGCAGGAGCGGGTTCAGCAGGACGTTTTTAAGGTTAAGCTTTTCTTCTGCCATTTGATTACTCTCCAGACAGTGTCTTGAGGAACGGAGCGTAGCCGTCCGCGCTCAGCCAATAAGCGACACAGCCATTTACGCCGTCGCCAGTAAGCGTTGCGCCGGAAATGCCGTCGACCAAGTTTTTGTCGCCCTGTGGAGCAGGACCTTTCGTGACTTTAAGCGCAAGCTTGCCGTCCTTGAAAATCTCCTTGCCAATCCAGAGCTTGGTCCATTTCGGATTAGAAATTTCTCCGCCGAGACCCGGGGTTTCGCCATGATCGTAGAAATTGATTCCCTTGACGGTTTTTCCGTCAGGAGAAACAGCGATGAATCCGTACAGAGTGGACCAAAGACCCTGACCGTAGAACGGAAGAATGTATGAAACGACTTTGCCGTTATCCTTCGCTACGTAAACAGGCATGATATCGGAACGGAATCTGATTCCGGCCTTATCCATGTCTTTGGAGATTTCATGCTTGTGAGCGCCTTTAGACTCGGCAACGTAATCGAAAGCTGCGGATTTTGCGGAATCGTAATCCGATTTCACAGCACCGGTCTGCATATCGATCATCTGAGCTTCGATCTTGTCCGCATAAATCTTGCGGGGATCGTCCTTATCAGCGTCGAAAGGAAGCGATGAAACAATAACGATATTGGTCTGCTTGTCGAGCGCCTTGGCGTCTTCCTGAATTCCGCGCAAGGATACAGCGGTACCTGCGACGCAAATAGAACAGACAAGGCAGAGCGCGACAACGACAGCAAAGGTCCTTAAGACCGAATCATTCTTATTTGCCACGGGCAAGTCTCCTCTTGATGTTGCGTGACTTCACGAGGTAGTCGATGAACGGAGCGCACATGTTGCCGAACAAAATCGCGAGCATCATGCCTTCCGGGAAGGCCGGGTTGACCACACGGATAAGCACAACGAGCACGCCGATGAGAATACCGTAAATCCACTTGCCTGCATTCGAATATGCCGAAGAAACAGGGTCGGTTGCCATGAAGGCGGTACCGAAAGCAAATCCGCCGAGCACAAGGTGCCAATGGAACGGAATCGCAAACATTGGATTGGTATCGGAACCGATGATGTTGAACAGAGTTGCCGTTGACGCCATGCCGATAACGATCGCAAGAACGATGCGCCATGAAGCGATGCGGGTAAGAAGCAGAACTGCAAGACCGACGATGATCATAAGAGTAGATACTTCGCCGATAGAGCCTGGCATTCTACCGAGGAATGCGTCAAACCAGCTGATGGTTTCGCCGGTCACGCCGTTCGTAATCGCATCAACTTTGACGTTGGCAGCCAACTGAGCGAGCGGAGTTGCGCCTGTGCTTCCGTCAAAAGCGGAAGTAGCAACAGTCCAGACGCGGTCGCCGGAAATCTGAGCAGGATATGCAAAGAAGAGGAACGCGCGGCCCACCAAAGCAGGGTTCATGAAATTCATGCCCGTGCCGCCAAAGATTTCCTTGCCGATCACGACGCCGAAGGAAATGCCGAGAGCAGCCTGCCACAATGGAATTGTCGGAGGCACAATCAGAGCAAACAGAAGCGACGTTACGAAGAAACCTTCGTTGATCGGATGACGCTTGACGATGCAGAACAGAACTTCCCAGAAACCGCCGACGGCAAATACCACAGCGTATATCGGAAGGAAGTACGATGCACCCAGCGCCAGCATGCTAAACCAGCCTGCGTCCTTTGCCACGCTGAAGCCAAGCATCTGCAAAATGGCAAGACGCCAGTCGCCGCTCATGAGTTCAAACGTAACGCTCGGATCAAGCGCCATCTGATGAATGGAGTTGCAGCCTGCGTTGAACATACCCCAGATAGCTGCCGGTATGACCGCAAACCATACAAAAATCATCATGCGCTTCAAATCGACGGCGTCGCGCACATGGACTTTTGACTTTGTTACTTCACCAGAGGTGAAAAAGAAAGATGCCGTGCCTTCGTAAAGAGGGTACAGCTTGGACAGTTTGCCACCCTTTTCGAAAAGGGGGGCCATCTTATCCAGCAAAGTTTTGAGGAACACTGTTAACCCTCCAGTTCAATTTT
>JAZQPH010000211.1:0-2972 GCA_045628385.1 Succinivibrionaceae bacterium | reverse complement strand
CACCTTGACATGGTGGGGGTCGTAGATTCGAGTTCTATCAGACGCACCATTTTTATTTCTAGTCTTTCTAATTTCTTTTATTCTTCACTTCTTTTTTTAATTAATCGAATTGTTTAAGATTTTCGCTCAGAGCAATTTACTTTGCGATTCGACTGCATAGCAAAATGTGACGCCTTGCAACGAACAAGACCCTATCAAAATAATCTGATGTCACCGAACAATATGTCCGTTGCGTTATTCCTATCAATAAAGTGGTGATGGAACATAGAAGTTGCAGTTTGAATTTCGCCATTCCCCCTAATGACGGTATAAATAGCGGTTTATAGACATCAGAAGAGAAAGTTTTGTCTTCCATCATGGAGAGTCCCGATAAAACGGCATCACAGATAGCCCAGAAACAAAAAATAGAAAGCGAACTGTCGAAAGAGCCTTCGTCCAGACTCCATGAACTCGGAAAAATTGAGCGAATCGGCAGCAGACGAGACGGCAGATGGATAGTTATTAGGTAAAGTAAGTCCTATAACCCATCGCGGCAAACATAAATTTTGAACAAATTCCTGATAGTTCCGAAACTATGAATTGAGAATCTATTGGCGAAGAAAATAGCTCAGAACCCGCCATGACTGCGATTGTCCGACCGATATGCTCTTTACCGGCATTCTTGAATAAAAAAGCCCGTCAGAGACGGGCTTGACAAGAAAAACCAAAACTTAAACCGACTGGCCTAAAGCCTGGCGCAGATACGTGCCGCTTCCGAGAAGACCGACGCAATTGTGCGTTACGAGATATACAGGGATCTGAGACAGATACTTGTCAAAACGGCCTTTGTCTTCAAAAGCTTTGCGGAATCCTGAATATACAAATTCCTGAACAAATCTCGGAGCGATGCCGCCTGCGATATAGACACCGCCGAACGTGCCCATGTTAAGAGCGAGATTGCCGCCGAACCTTCCCATAAGAATGCAGAACGTTTCGAAAGCATTGACGCAGTCAGCGTCAGTCTTGTCGATAGCGCGGGTCGTTACGTCCTTTGGCTCGAGAGCTTCAGGAGTTCTGCCGTCGGCGCGAACCAGTGCATTATAAATGTTTACAAGACCAGGACCGGAAAGCAGTCGCTCGCAGGAAACATGACCGAACTCTTTGCGCATTTCTGCAAGAATCGAATCTTCCTTCGCGTTGTGAGGAGCAAAATCCACATGGCCGCCTTCGCCAGGAAGAGGAATCCACTTTCCTGCGTGGTGAATAAGATGGGCAACACCCAAACCGGTGCCCGCACCGTAAATCGCAATTGGCTTGTCTACCTGAGGCTCGCCGCCGCCGAGCTGAACTCTGTCTGATGCTTTGAGAGCAGGAATAGCCATCGAAACAGCGGTAAAGTCATTGATGATTTCGAGAGTCTTGAGTCCCATGCTCTCCTTCATCGCTTTGATGGAAAACTTCCAGGTATGATTGGTCATCTGTACCCAATCGCTGGTGATTGGACAAGCAATTGCGATGCAAGCATGATCAACCGTCGAACCCGTGTCTTTCAGATATGCTTTAGCGCAATCTTCGAGAGTTTCATAATCAAGACCCGAATAAATTTTTAAATCGGAAAGCTCGCCTGTTTCAAGATTGCATTTTGCAAATCTGGCATTTGTTCCGCCGATATCGCCTACCAAACCGAAGGACATACAATTCTCCAATTGCCTATTCAAATTACATTGGATTATATATTAAATGAATGTGTGCCAAGCCCCCATTTGTTACTTAGATCAATATTTTTGTGCAAATTTGAACAACTGCGCCCGCGGTTGTTGATAACCACGCGGCAATAAATTAGAATAAGAAAAACTTTAGAGGATTTTATGGATAAAGCATTTTCACTTACTTTTCGTTGGTGGCGCTCTCGCATCTAAGCGGGCGGTTATTGCTTTATCAGATTTTTCTCAAACCCGTCCGCTGTGACGGGTTTTGTTTTTTTATGGTTCGGTCCAAAAGCCGTTATTTTAACCAATCATACATCGGAGCAAAATTTCGCCTTCTCAGGGCAATAAATTTTTGAGGCAACCGTATGACAAATATAAGCACCAAACTTGTCAGGGACGCGGCCTATGTGCATGAGCCGCAGAACCTGTTCGAAAAAGCCACGCGGCCATATGACAACACTATTTTGCTGGAATCGGCCGAAATCAACTCCAAAGCCGGCACCAAAAGTCTCTTGGTTGCGTCAGCAGCAAATCGCATAACCTGCCTCGGGAAAACCGTTTTTTCGCAGGCGCTCAGCAAAAACGGCCTCAACGTAAACAAATCTCTTGCCAAAGCGCTAGAAGGCAAGGCAAGAATTTCTGAGCAAGGCTTCACGCTGACGGCTGAATTTCCTGAGCAGCCTGAAGGCATCGACGAAGATTCCCGTCTCAAAGCCGTTTCGGTTTTTGATGCGCTCCGCTCCGTTCTCAACAACGTTCCGTGCGATCAGGGAAAAGAAAATATCCTTCTTGCGGGATGCTTCGCCTACGATCTCGTCTGCGCATTCGAAAAATTGCCAAAAGTCGGAGTAAGTCCGAACGACTGCCCTGATTTTTGCTTTTATTTGGCTGAAACGGTCGTAAACATCGATCACATCAACAAGACAGCCGTTGTTTCCGGCATTACATTCACGGGCGATAATGACGACTCCGCAAGAATCTCCGCAAAAGTCGCCGAAATTGAAAAGTTGTGCGCCGAAACTGCGGCCGAGAACATCGCGCCGCGTCCTGCAAACGGTTCCATCTCCGGCCAGATCGTTCCAGACATCAGCGACGACAAATTCTGCGGCATCGTTGAGCAGCTAAAAGGCAACATCAGACGAGGCGATATTTTCCAGGTTGTTCCTTCGCGCACTTTTGCGGTTCAGTGCCCTGATACGCTTGCGGCCTACAGAACGCTCAAAAAGACTAAGTCGGAGGCCAAGCGGTCTTAGGAAGACAATACACCAGTTCACCTCCTTGGCC
>JAZQPH010000210.1:0-2049 GCA_045628385.1 Succinivibrionaceae bacterium | reverse complement strand
GATTGCCGCAAAGGCCGTGCAGATTGCGGCATTCCCCGGTGAAAATGCCGAATTTGTCGTAAAAGGCACAAGGCTTGACGGCGAATCTCAGCAATGGGGCAGCGGTCCGATGTACAAAGGCTGCGTCATGGGCATTGATTTTGTTCTCTGCCACGGCAATGCGGGCGGCAAAAGAATTGTTGATGAAAAGACGCTTAAATCGATGAGCACTTTTCTTTCAAACTTCACCGAGGTCAGGATGTTTAATGCCGACGCCGACAGCCTTTTCTCAAATCCCGATCTCTATGATCTGATCCATTTTGCCATCCGCCACGATTGGATTAATAACGCCAAAACCCACATTAAGGCATCTGGCGGCAAGTTTACGATTGACGAAAAATACGTGCGCCACGCCATAAAGCGATATTTCGGAAGAGATGTCGGAAAACTTATGTCTGTTGGTCACGAAGGCGATCTAAGTTTTGAATATAACGGCAAATCGTTCAGTTTTGAGGGTGCCGACGGCGAGATGACATATTATGCGAATGTCACAAGAGCTGTCGAATACCCTGACGGTACGGTCGAGATGGTCGGAGCGATTCAAAATGCCGACGAGGAATATGACATATACGATACGTTCGTTGCCAAAGCCAAGAAACATATATTTGAAGGCAAAGAACGTCTGGCTTTGATCTATATGAACACGGTTCGCAACGGCCTTGAGAACTGGAAGAGCGAAAAGTAATAAATTTCGCCGTTGATAAAAATAAATAAACCCCGGAAATTTCCGGGGTTTTCTGCGTGTGAGGGCAGGGTATTACTTGCCCCTCTTAATCTTGGTCCAAAGCTGGGTCATAAGCTTGTTGATGTTTGTCGGAAGAACCTGCTGAACAAACATCTTGGAAGCCATTTTGTCCTCTGGAATGTAGACGTTCGGGTCGTTTTTGACTTCGTCAACTACGAGCGGATATGCAGGGACTACCGCTACCGCATTGTGGGTATATGACGAAACGTCGGACATGACGTCGGCGCGCATTACATAGTCCAGGAATTTGTGCGCGTTGTCGGGATGCTTGGCATCGGCAGGGATTGCGAGCATGTCATAATATACGAGACCGCCCTCCTTAGGAACAACGTACTTTACCGTCACTCCGTTGCCGGATTCCTTGGCTCTGTCGGCGCCTTGAAGAATATCGCCGCTCCAGCCGATTGCAAGGCAGATTTCTCCGTTTGCGAGATCGGTAATGAACTGAGATGAGTGGAAATAACGGATATACGGGCGAATTTCCATCAGCTTCTGACCGGCTTTCTTGTAATCATTGGCGTTGACGCTTGCTTCCGGAAGACCCAGATAGTGCAGCGTTGTGGCAATGATTTCTGTCGGAGCATTCAGAACCGCGATGCCGCAGCCGCTGAGTTTCTTGGCATTTTCTGCTTTGAATACAGTGTCCCAAGAATCGACCTCACCGTCCGTGCCGAGGGCTTCGCCTACGGTCTTTGGATTGTAACCGATGCCCGTGGTGCCGATAAGGTACGGGATGCCGTACTTGTTGTCGGGATCGAGCTTGGCAAGAAGCTGCATGTGGTTCGGATCGAGATTCTTGTAGTTCGGAAGCTTGGATTTATCAAGCGGCATAAAGATGCCTGCTTTGATCTGTCTTGCCAGGAAGTCGGAACCTGGTCCTACGACGTCGTATCCAGACTTGCCTGAAAGCAACTTGGCTTCAAGAATTTCGTTGGAATCATATACGTCGTACACAACCTTGATACCCGTCTCTTTTTCAAAATTAGAGATAGTGGTTTCTGTTACGTATTCGCTCCAGTTGTAGACGTAAAGAATTTTTTCTTCTTCGGCCATTGCTGCCTGGGAAGAGAGAATGCCCGCGAAAGCGAGAGAGAAGAGAGCCTTCCAATTGCGAGTGGTCAGCATAATTTGTTTCCGTGATAAAAGCCAACACCTGTCAAGCCAAACAAGCGCGAGATATCGTGCCTTTGCGTCTGGCTCCCCGTGAATTGTGAAACCCCCGGACCCGAGGATTTGCGACAGTAATTATCTCATGGCTAAGAGGG
>JAZQPH010000209.1:0-1994 GCA_045628385.1 Succinivibrionaceae bacterium | reverse complement strand
CGACAGCGTGCCAGTCGACAAAGTCCGCGCGGCAAAGTATTTTGAGCAATCTGCCGAAAACGGTAGCAGCGAAGCTTATTTCAGATTGGCGCGTTTGTACGAAGTCGGCGAAGGCGTGCAAAAAGACGAGAAAAAAGCTTTCTCTCTTTACCAAAAATGTTACGACCTTGGTGTATCGGAATGCCAGGCCGCTCTCGGAATGGCATATCTTCGCGGACTGGGTACGGAAAAAAATACCGAAAAAGGCTTTGCTTTGCTCAATTCTTGCGCCGAAAGCGGCGATGCCAGCTGCAAGTTTCAAATCGCCTATGCGTTTGATTCCGGCATTGCGATGAACATGAACAAAGAAGCTGCGATCGATCTATACAAGAAGGCAGCCGACGGCGGCAGCGCCGAAGCAATGTTCAATCTTGCGCTTATGTATGACGAGGGCGACGGCGTTGACGAAGATAATGCCGAAGCCATAGTTTGGTACCAAAAAGCCGCTGCCAACGGCGATGCCGCTGCTATGGAAAATATTGCAGAAATCTACAAAAACGGAGAATCAGGCATTCCGCAGAACAAAAAAGAAGCCTTGAAGTGGTACAAGTCAGCCGCTGAAAACGGCTCGGCTTCTGCCATGTGCGAATTATCGCTGATGTACCGAAGCGGCGAGGCCGGACTCAAGGATGCAGCTAAAGCAAACGAACTTGCCAAGCGTTCGTGCAAAGGCGGTTATTTGCCTTGCTGCCCGAAATAGAATAAATCGGCCGCATCGGCTCGAGATACCAATCCAAATGATCCCGATGTCATGCTTATCCGAATTTCTGCGCTGTGGCTGTTTCAATAACGGCCGAGCGTTAAATCTCAGACAGGTCCTGCTCCGCTCATCAGAAACAAACAGCAGCGCCGCCTTTGCCCGCGCGGATTTCATTGCTGATCGCCATGCGCTTGTTTCTGCCTTTTTATAAAAATCGCCGCTGAGGGCAGACGAACCGAGTTCTGAGACAGGTCTGCGCCGAACACATCTAATCTCGGCAAGAATTTCGTCTGACGGCATTTCGGAATTGCCGACGGTCATGCATGCTCCGGGATTCTTGCATGCCGAGATCGGTATCGGCTAATTTCGCCGCAAGAAAAAAGACCAACTGCCTGTCTCTTACAATTCTGCCGCTAGCATTCGCCGCGCAGTTCGTCAAAAGTATTTTTTGTTCCTTGCGGGCGCGATGAAAATTTTGTCGCGGCGGCTGCCAAAACAATCTCATGCTCTTAACTTTCCTTTTCACGGATATAATCCAAATCGTTTAAGGCTCTATGCTCGGGGTATCGATGAAAAAATTTTTTCTGGCAGGTGTTTTGGCATTTGCCGCATCCATGAATTCTCTTGCAATTGACGAAGCGAAATTTTCTGAAACTTTAAAGAAAGCCGAGCAGGGCAATCCCGAAGCTCAGGCTTATATCGGTTATAGCTATCTGTACGGAGACGGCGTCGAAAAAGATTATAAAGAAGGCTTGAAGTGGTTGATGCTCGCGGCTGAAAAGAATAACGCCAAAGCGCAGTTTTATCTGGGAGCGGCATACAATTTCGGCTTTGGCGTCGAAGCCGACAAAATCGCCGCGGCGTCATGGTTCAAAAAGAGCGCAGAATCAGGACACCCGGTAGCCCAATACAATCTTGGCGTCATGTATGCAAGCGGAATCGGAGTCGAAGAATCTCAACAGACTGCAGCCATGTGGTACCAAAAATCTGTCGATCAAGGATTTCCCGATGCGATGTGCAACCTCGGCGTCATGTATTTGAATGGAGCGGGCGTGCCTCAGGATTTGTCAAAAGGTGTGTCGCTTGTTGCTTCTGCATCGGAAAGCGGCTCTTCGTGCGGCGATCGGGCGCTTGCCTCGTCATATATAAACGGTACCGGCGTAAAGCAGGATTTGACCAAGGCCCTGCAGCTATTTACGAAATGCGCCGAAGCCGGCGACTCGGAGTGTCAGCACAGTTTGGGCATGATCTATCA
>JAZQPH010000208.1:0-3968 GCA_045628385.1 Succinivibrionaceae bacterium | reverse complement strand
GAAAGGCGACATATTATTCTAAATACTGGTGTGCTTGGACATATAACCCGCATAACTTTGTCAAATTGCAGCCATTGAGTTCACAAGATGAAATGTCTTAATCATTTCTCTCTAGAGGTGATTTAAGACCTTAGTCCTCAAGACTAGAGAGATATGCAATATTATCTCTAAAATCAGATGGTATTAATTTCCTCGATCAAACAATCGTGATTCTTTGTTGTTTTGTCATAGTTTATTCCGACTAACAATATTCTGGCGTAATTGTCTTTATAGCGATCTGCATAACGACGCTGTTTTATTTGAGCTAAAGCTTCAGCCGCATCTTTGCCGTATTTTAATTCGATAATAATCACGGGAAGATTCGGATCTGTTTTTGGTTCAAATATAATGTCGGCAAATCCCTTGCCTGTTGGCATTTCTTTTGCGATATCGTATGTATGCTCTAATGCCAACGAGTAAGCATAAGTAATGCAATACGATAATGACAATTCATTATTATAAGCGTTGGCTGCAATAACAGGACTTGTGTGGATCTTTTCTATTATTTCAGCGACTTTGCCGTTATTTAAAGAACAAGTTGCTTCGTACAGTTCCCGAGACATTTTTATTTTTTGAATTTGCGGGAACCATTCTTCTTTGGAGATAAGATTCATTAAGCTAAACCGTATCTCTTGATTTGGCACGTAAGCATAATGCTCTTTGTCATTTTCGGATTCTGTTCTGCGGGACGCAAGATAACCCAGGCATACGAGCAATGAATAAACATCGTCCTTGTGCGCTATGGATATCATGTCGTTTTTAAAGGTAAAACTGTTAAATTTAATTTGCGATTCGTTTACGACCATATCGTAAATTTCATCTTTTAATCCTTGAAAATTCATATTGATTAAAAGCTTGAATGAATCTATGGCCGAAGTTTCCGTCCAATAGCTTTGTATGCACTTGTTGGTTATTGCCTTTATGACCGAATTGGGATTCAGAATGCTCGTGCCGTTTAGTTCATACCCGTCATACCAGCGCTTTAATTCGGCAAAGTCCATATTATGTTCGTTTGCGAGCAGGCATACTTCTTCTTCGGTAAAACCGAAAAAGCGTTCGTACGGAACGGAGCTCAGCATGTTGTATTCAAGAAAATTATTGAGCGCCGATTGCGAAATATATTTTTTGATAGGCAGGATGCCTGTTAAGTATGCTAATGAAAATCTGTTGCCTGCTTTAAACAAACCTCTTAATAAATTTATATACTTTTCCTGAAGTTCGGTGTCGTTCTTATAATCTCTGTATATCAAATCCCATTCGTCAATAATGAATATAAATTTTTCACCGAGTTTTAAATTTATTTCTAATAATGCTTTGGACAAAGATTTGGAAGATATTAGCGGATTGTTATTTATTATTTTGGCAAAGTCATCATTTTCCTTTAATTCAAGCATCGAAGCGAATTTAATAAAGTCGACTATGTCTTTTACCGAATCCGTTGTTTCAAAATCTTCAAATTCAGCTTTTATGTTGTTCATGTCGATATAAACAACATTGTATTTATTTAAATGAACAGGGAATGAAGGATCTTTGGCTATTTTTAAGTTGGCGAATAACTCTTTGCTGTCGCAGCCTTTTGAATAATATGCAGCCAGCATTTTTGCAGTCATTGTTTTGCCAAAACGTCTCGGTCTTGTAAAACAATAGTAGCAGTCTTCCGCGTTTGTCTTTTTTATCATTTCTGATAAAAAATCTGTTTTGTCAATAAATAGATGTTCTTGGGATTTATTGACTAATTTGCAAAAGTCCGCATTGTCGGGATTTAAAATTCCGCCCATTTAATCGTGCCTGTTTTCGAATTTTTACAATAGTTTTAATGCAACGTTATTATTAACATGAAATACAAGTTTTGTTTTTATTTCTGATCTGTATCGCTTTCGTTGTCTAAACAATGATCCTTGTGGGGACTTCTTCATTTATGTTCTGTTGTCTGCCGCGTTAATTCATCTATAACATGACAGGGTTTAAACAGGACAGAGTATTTGTTTGCAGAATAAGATGTTCAAAATCTTCTTTAAGCGCCTGCGTTGCTCTCAAGATTAACTTGATATGAGTTGGACAATCAGGCGCTATCGCTGTTATTTAGTCTAAGAGGTTTTTGGGCTTTTTTTCAGTAAATGCTTTCGCCCCTTTGAACATACCAAAACATTGAACAAATGCTAGATCCCAGCTGTCGAGCGGTTGATTGAACGATTTTGCATCTAAGAACATCTCGGTCATATCTTCTACGTTTCGGATATTCCATTTGCCTATAGGCTGATTAAATTTTTCAGTGCTGCCAAACATGCCGTTCATGCTTCTGACGTTGGACGTATCCCATCCGTCAAGCGGCTGATTGAACGATTTTGAATTCCAAAACATCGCTGACATTGTGCGCACGCGAGAGGTGTTCCAATTGCCGATAGGCAGATTAAAAGCTTCTGTGTGCGCAAACATTGCCCGCGTATCGCTGACGCGCGAGGTATCCCAGTCGCCGATAGGCTGGTTGAAAGCTTTTGTATAGCCAAACATGCCAGTCATCGCCACGACGTTTGAAGTATTCCAGTCGCCGATAGGCTGATTGAATGATTCGGCTCTGCTGAACATATTGCTCATATTGCTAACATTGGAAGTATCCCAGCTGCCTATCGGCTGATTGAAGGAGGATGCATAAGCAAACATGCCTTCCATGGTCTTAACTTGCGAAGTGTTCCAGCTGCCGATAGGCTGGTTGAATGAAGATGCTTCATGGAACATAAATTCCATTCTGGTTACTTTTGAAGTGTTCCAGTTTGCAATCGGCTGGTTGAAAGCTTTTGCTCCTCCAAACATGCAAGCCATATTCTCGACATTGGAAGTATCCCATTTTCCGATGTCTTGGTTGAATGAGTCGGCCCTTTCGAACATTCTGCTCATATCGGTAACTTTCGAAGTATCCCAGTCGCCGATAGGCTGATTGAAAGATGTTGCGCCGGCAAACATTCCTGTCATGTCTGTAATGCCGCGCGTGCTAGACAGATTCACGTATTCCAAATAGTGCATTCCATAAAAGGCACAGGCAAGAGATTCGACATTCGGACCGAAGATGACTTCGAATTCTATGCGCACGAGGTCTTTTTTGTTGTTGGCTGCCGCAAAAGGATTGATACTAATTTGTTCTTCCAGCCACTCTTCCTCTGACTCAAAGATGTCGTCGTGTGGGTATGTAAATTCATAATCTATGGTTAATGTATCTAAATCGTTTTTGATTATTCTTTTTATTAAATCATCGGTTATGTCTTCCGGACAATATAAGACCGGATTTCGAGCTTCGTCATTCAGTGGGTCAATGCTTTGGCCATATTCTGTTATGTTGCCGCAATGCTTGCAATATTCGGCATATTTTGAAATTACTTTTCCGCAATGGAAGCATCGCATAGTGAATTCCTTTTTTCAAAAAAGATATGTTCGGACAAATGGTTAATTGTTTCTTATTACTTATTACGTTCGGACAAAAAATCTATGTGCCAGGTTCAATAATCGAAAGTTACGTTCAAATGCCGCTAAAAATCCTGAGCGAGGCTTAAAGCTTATCCATTAATACATTTTCAGGAATTGCGTTTTTAGGGCGTCGTTCGTCAAATGCAGACGCGTCGAGGAACGTATCATCCGATTTAATATTTGTTATGTCCCAGCTGTCGAGCGGCTGATTGAACGATTCTGTGTTCATAAACATCTCGCTCATATCGGTAACGCTCGTGATATCCCAATTTCCTATAGGCTGGTTGAAGTCTCTTGAACACTTAAACATTCCTTTCATACTGGCGACTTTTGAGGTATTCCAGTTGCCTATTGGCTGGTTGAACGCTAGCGAACAATAGAACATTCTGTCCATACAGGCGACATTTGAAGTGTCCCAATCGCCGATAGGCTGATTGAATGCGAATGCCATTTCAAACATGCCTTCCATG
>JAZQPH010000207.1:0-3131 GCA_045628385.1 Succinivibrionaceae bacterium | reverse complement strand
GACTCTTCTGAGCCCATCAGCGGATTTATAGATAATGCAGGCGCTCTGGCTGCCGACGGACACCTTTGACGCATCGGGCGTGCCGATGATATCCGCAATGGTGTAGTCGAAACTTTTCTTTGGACCGTAACACGATACTTCGCGCTCGTCGCCAGCTACCACGCAGATCGCATCATTGCCCATCGAAAAGTCTTTGACGCCACTTATGTCATCGACGGAAGCCAGGCTTTCGCGCAATTCGGTAAAACGAGGGATATCGAGATTTAATCCCAAGAAATGCAGTTTGCCCTTGTAATCAAGAGCAACGGTGAAGAATTCATCGGTTTCGATGGTCTTGATGTCGGAAAGCTTCGTGACGTCCGAACCATCGGGGTTCGTGTAAGCGACATAACCGTTTTCTTCATCCTCGGCGTCCTGGCAATGCGCTTTTCCGTCCAAGGTGACGTAGCAGATGGAGTTGATGGAAACTGATGCGGATCTTACGAGCGATTCGATAGGCTTGAATCGCTTGGAGTCGGCGCCGTAGCAATTAAAATTGTGCTCAGGATCGATGATGCAGGTGACGTCCTGGCTTTTTGACAGCACGACGTCGGTTGCCAGCCTGCCCTGGGCGGAGTTGCTGCCGTCATTGTCGGCGTAACCGCGGAGTCGGCCCCAGCAGGCCACGGTATTGTTGAGCCTTATCGCGCAGGCATGCTCGTAGCCCACGACAATTTTCTTGGCGCGCAGAGGTCCCGCAAAGTCGATGACTTTTTCTTTGCATACTTTGGTCTCGTCATGGCACGCTCTTACCGTATACACCGACGAACACGGCTTTTTGGAATTTAATTTATCGCAGGCAAATTTAAACTGATTGCTGTTATTGCTGTCGCGATGAATCTTGTTGCATCGCTCGCCGATGCAGACATCGTACGAATACATTTTTCCGAATGTATCTACGACATAAATCGAAATTTCGGTGTCGGCATCCTCGACAAGAACAGAAAGCTCGGGCTCAGAGTTTTTTTTCTTCGTTTCTTCGGCCGCAGACGGGGTCGATGGCTGTGCAGCTTGCTGCTCAACCTTCGAGGTCTGGGCGGATGCAGGCTCTTCGGCGTCATCGCCGCATCCTGTCATAACGGCTGCGCAAGCCAAAGCCGCGCCCAGCAGTTTATTGATGGATTTCATCGGATGATCTCCTTTATGGGTTTCGCCCGAACTGTCCGTGTTTCGGGCGGCATGCATAATTTACCTTCAGATTTTACGGGCGACCCGAAAAAAAAAATCATACGGCAGTCTTATAATTTGCCTAATTATGGGCAAGTTGCGATCTTTTGAACGATCGGCAGACATGAGCGGAGCAAAGCAAACACAGATGAAAATCCTCTTGGCCGGCGCAACCGGACAGATCGGACGCAAGCTTGCGCCCAGACTGCTCGAAAACAATCATGAACTCGTCATCCTGACTCGCAACACGCAAAACGCCGCCGAGTCTTTTGCCGCTTATGCGGATAAAATTGAGTTCTGCGACTACAAAAGCGGCTGGCAAGGCGATCGCATCGACGCCGTCATCAATCTTGCGGGCTCCCCCATCATCAGGCCTTGGACGAAAGAACAAAAACGAAGAGTACTGAACAGCCGAATTCTAAGCAATGACTACATCTACATTCGCTGCCAGCAAAACAAAACAAGGCCGTCCGTATGGATTACGACTTCCGCCATGGGTTATTACGGCGACTGCGGCGATGAGATTCTGACCGAAGAAAGCAAAAAGGAATCTTCAGGAAGTTTTCTTCAGGAAGTCTGCACCCAGGTAGAGAACAACTCAAAAAAAATCGAATCGGCGGTCGACAGACATATCGTCGTGCGCATGGGAACCGTCATTGAAGCCAAGAAAGGATTTTTGTCGGCGATGTCAAAACTCCACCGCTGGCATGTCGGCGGCAGGATCGGCAACGGACAGCAATACCTTCCATGGATACATATCGACGACGCGGTCGCGGGCATCATTCATCTTGTCGAAAACGCCGAGTGCAGGGGAACTTATAATCTCTGTTCTCCGAATCCCTGCAGGCAAGAGGAAATGAACATGACGCTGTCTCAGGTGCTGGACAAAATAAATCCGCTGACCATACCGAGATTCGCGATCAAAATTGTCTACGGTTCAAGAAGCGAATTGGTTCTCTCAAGCCAGCGGGGAAGCCCGGAACGCCTCATCAAGACAGGTTTTATATTCAAACATCCCGATCTGCTGGATGCGATATCATGCGAGCTCAAGCCGAAGAACGCGGACTGAGCCTTCAAAAATCGCGAATCTGACGTCAAAGTCGTAAAGCCTGACTCCGTATTCCGCGCCCGCATCGTCCAGCTTGGCTTTGTATGCGGGACGCGCGTCATTCGACAGAATGTCCGAGAGCAGCTCGCGAAGATACGGATACTTTTTCTCGTCAAGGCCTGCCATGAACGACTCGGCTTCTTCTGAAAACTCCACCCTCATTCTCACGGGTTCCAGGGATGCAAAAGAACTGTCGGCATTTTCTATCGAATCGGTGAAGGCGATATACGGCTTGATGTCATAAACGGGCGTTCCGTCTACTAGATCGGCGCCCGTCACTTTGACGAAAGTCTCCGTCCCCACGCGTTCGATGCCCGAAAATCCCACCGCCGACAACCCCAATGAGTTCGGGCGAAACGGAGAACGGCTAGCGAACACACCGATTCTGGCATTGCCTCCCAAACGCGGAGGCCGAACCATAGGACGAAAATCCCTCTTCCCCACGAGGCTGAAACCGAAAATAAGCCATAGATGAGAAAAGCCTTCGATGCCGCGGAAAGCAGCCGGATCGGAATAAGGCTTCAGCATGCGGATGCGCGAGACGACGGCCGCGGCAAGACGCGGCTGGCGCGGAACGCCGAATTTTTCTTTATAAGGGGATTCCATGATGCCGATGGGTTCGACGGACTGTCGGAAATCTTGCGCGGGGGCTCCCGTCAAATCATCATCGGGGCATGCATGAACCATAAACTCATCTCCAAAGCCAATTGCCTTAATATTATCAGCCAGCAGATATTAAATATTATTATTGATTGTGTTGGGTCAAGGCAGTTAAAAACTAATTTTACGAGACAACGCCGCCCCAAGAACTGACCTA
>JAZQPH010000206.1:0-2346 GCA_045628385.1 Succinivibrionaceae bacterium | reverse complement strand
TTTAAGATTATTTGGAAGTTTGCACAGGTAATGAACCGGTTTACGGGTATTTTCATCGCGATACAGTCCGATATGTCCGATGCGGGCCGAAGGAACCAGAGAAATAATTCCCTGAACCATTCCCAAACCAGCTCTTAAGATAGGTATGATAGCCAGCTTTTTGCCGGTAAGCATGGGTGTCATGCATTTTTCGATCGGGGTTTCGACTTCAAAAAGTTCTGTCTTGAGGTCGGAAAGTGCCTCATAAGCTTCGAGCATCGAAATTTCTTCAATTAATTTCCTGAACGAATTTGTGTTTGTCTTTTTATTTCGGCATAAAGAAATTTTGTGTTTGATAAGAGGATGAGTGAAGACAGTAACGTTTGGCTCGTTTGAAAAATCCATGTTATCCCCGATATAGACCGATTTTGCTAAATCCAGATTTTCTGGATTATATTTGTTAAATCCGAATTTTTGTGTGCTTCGGCAGCAATCACAATCAGATCGTTTCGTATTTTGCCCCAGCATCGAACAATTTATGAAAAATTTTATTTTGCGTCGTCTATTCCTCAAAAGAATATTCGATTTTGCCTTTGGTAATGTCGGTTAAATTGTTTTTAAAAGCAGGGACGAGATCGGATTTCAGACATCCTTCAAATTTGGCCTTGTCATCGCAAAATTCAGGATCGCGCGCCGAGCCGCCGAACATTTTTATGATGCGTATTGCCTGCGAGACATGCATTACGGGAACGGCAATCGTAAACTTGGTCTGCTTTTCGAATTTTTTAACCGGCAGTTCCTTCAAAACTTCTTTGATGCTGTCCTGATAAGCTTTGACAAGACCGCCGGTTCCGAGCAAAGTACCGCCGAAGTAGCGGGTGACTACCGCCGTGATTTCGCCGATTCCCGAATGAACCAGCACATTGAGCATTGGCTGTCCTGCTGTTCCGCTCGGTTCGCCGTCGTCGGAACAGCCGACGAAAGCGGTCGATGATGCTTTTCCCGCGTTAAATGCATAGCAATGGTGGCGCGCATCGGGAAATTCAGCTCTGATTTTTTCCAGAAACCGTTTTACTTCGTCCGTCCCCGCTGTGTGCGCGACGCTTGCGATAAACCTGCTGCGCTTGATTACTAGCTCTGTGCGGTGGATTCCCGATGAAGGTGCGGGAATTAAAAAATTATCTGTTTCGGGCATGGTTTACCAGGTTACAAATTGCCTAATATGCTTGTTCCAAGTTTGCGCATGACCGATTTTTAATATCAGCATGCATGAAAAGGCTTATGAAAAAAATTTATTATTTGCAAAGCGCATTGGATCGTATCCCAAGACGTTCAAATGATGCAATTTTGCATTCGGCCTGAATGCGCTTTCAATCAGGTCATGCAAACAGACGCCGCAAGGCGCGGCGTCTTTATAATTCGCAGTTCCATGAATGATTATTCTTGGAGCGCGGAGGCCTCGGCGTCGAATACGACATCGATTTCATCGCGCAGAACGATCTTGTTATGCGAGTAGAATGCAGGCTCGTCGCCGCCGAATGCGTCGTTCGACATTGCTTTTGCCGACCTTGCCATCATCGGAACGGCATTTGTTTCTTCGAGCATGCTGTTCTGCCTGTAGTTTACGGAATTGAGCTTTGTTACTTTTGCGTTCATAAGAGCGCCGAGACCGCGTGCTTTTTCGAGAGCGTCCTTTACGGCCATTTCGCGCACCTGCTGGGCATAAGCATGAGGGTTAGCAAGAGAATAGGATACGTGCCTTACGCTGGCGCTGCCGTCCTTTGACGCGAAATTGATGATTTTTTCGATGAGCGAAAAATCGCTTACGGTTACTTCTACGCTTCTGTAACCGCGGTAGCCCGTAATAGCAGGGCGTTTTTCGAGGGTGCTTCAGGATAGGAATACTGCGGATGGATGTTCGACGATTCGGCGACGATGCGGTCTTTTGCGATGCCGAGACGCTGGCACTCAGCCGCAATGTCCCCGATCGCGGAATCGAGTTTCTGTCTAGCTTTGTCTGCGTCTTTTTCGGAGACCTCGGCGACCAGACTGATGGTCGCAAGATCCGGTTCTACTTTGAGAACGGCGGAGCCGACTACGGAAATAGTCGGGGTCTTGGCGTTTATTTCGGCTGCTTGCGCCATTTGCGCCGTGCATAGGCAGGCAGCGCAGCAGAGCATCAGCTTGGATAATTTTTTCATCGGTGCTTCTCCTTTAGCTTGAGAACAATTTCTGGCTTGCGATTCTGGCGGTTTCGTTTTTGCGTATATAGGCAAAAACCGCTCCCGGACCTCCGTGCTGCATTGGTCAATGATGCGCCGCCATCACGCACGGCGTATCTTTGAGCCATTCGAACACAAAACTTTT
>JAZQPH010000205.1:0-5779 GCA_045628385.1 Succinivibrionaceae bacterium | reverse complement strand
TTGGCTCTTGCGATGAATTCAGGAATTCTGTCGACGGTGCCGATAGTATGGAGCATGCGAAGGCAAGCTTCGTTCGCGCCGCCGTGAGCCGGACCCCAAAGGGCCGCAATGCCCGCTGCGATGCACGCATATGGGTTTGCGCCGGTCGAGCCTGCAAAACGCACGGAAGAAGTAGATGCGTTCTGTTCGTGGTCGGCATGCAGGATGAATATGCGGTCGATGGCCTTTTCAATAACCGGATTTACCACATATGGCTCGCACGGAGTCGCGAACATCATATAAAGGAAGTTTGCCGCATAGCTCAGATTGTTCTGCGGGTACATGAACGGCTGGCCGACGGAATATTTATAAGCCATGCAGGCGAGCGTCGGGATCTTCGACAGAAGTCTGATCGCGACAAGTTCGCGGTCCTGCCTGCTGTTGTTGTTAATCTGCTCATGATAGAAGGCAGAGAGCGCGCCTGCTATGCCGCACATGATCGCCATAGGGTGTGAGTCGCGGCGGTATGCCTGGAAAAGCTTGGTAATTTGCTCGTGCACCATGGTGTTGTGGCTGATGCGCGATTTGAATTCGTTGAGCTGTTGCTGATCAGGAAGCTCTTTGTAAAGAAGCAGGTAGCATACTTCAAGATAGCTTGTATTCATCGCAAGCTCGTAAATCGGATAGCCGCGGTGCAGAAGAACGCCTTTTTCGCCATCGATGAAAGTTATGCGGGACTGGCAGGATGCGGTTGCCAAAAAACCTGGGTCATAGGTGAAATAACCGTGCTTTCCGAGTTCTTTCACGTCGATGACGTCGTGGCCTTCTGTGCCCGTCAGAATAGGAAGCTCGATAGGCTCTTGCCCAGGGATATGCAGAATCGCGATTCTTTTGACGGTCGCTTTTCCTTCCTCTTTCTTTACGTTCTCGTTCATAGCTGTTGGTACCTTATTTGTCGGTGCGGGGGAATCGATCCTTTCCGCAAGGGCGGGGAAATCCCGCTTATCTGATATCACTTTTCTCTGATTATAGGGTATGAACGGCGTTGCCGCAATTGCTTAGATTTAGGAGAATTTTTGCCCTTGTTTAGAGCATGTTAGGTGCTTTCTCGGGGCAAAAAGTTTCTATATGGAACGTGAAATATATGGTTAATTTTGTTAACAAAAACAGTCTTGAAAAATAACAAAATTAAGTCTAATATATGCTATGTATTATTTTTATTAAGTTTGCCTATATCGTGGTTCCGTATTTTTCAATTTCGGTCATTGATATGGCGAACGATGCCAATGAGATTTAAAAGGAGGACGCGGCACCGTTTTGGCACTGCCGCGATCTAAGCATGAATATTCACGAGTATCAGGCCAAATCTTTGTTTGCCGCATGGGGGCTGCCAGTTCCGAAAGGGGTTGCTTGCTCATCGGGCGAAGAAGCGGCCAAAGCATATGAAACTCTCAAATCCGCAGAAGGCAAAGCGGTGGCCAAATGCCAGGTGCATGCGGGCGGCCGCGGCAAAGCAGGCGGCGTAAAGCTCGTTTCGAGCGCCGAAGAAGCAAGCCAGTTTGCCGATAATATGCTTGGAAAGCGCCTCGTGACATTCCAGACGGGGCCCGACGGACAGCCGGTAAGCAAAGTTCTTATCGAGGAATGCGGTTCTATCGAACGCGAGATTTATATCGGCATGACGATCGACAGAGCTCTTGAAAGAATCGTGTTCATGGCATCGCCGTGCGGAGGCGTCGAAATCGAAAAGGTCGCGAGCGAAACTCCCGAACTCATATATAAAGAAGTAATCGATCCCGTAAACGGCGGCATGCCGTATCAGGCAAGAGAGATCGCATTCAAGCTCGGTTTTTCGGGCGCTACCTTCAAGCAGTTCGTAAAACTCTTTGACAACATGTGCAGGATGTACAGCGAATGCGACTGTTCTTTGCTTGAAGTCAATCCGCTCGTAGTCGACAAAGACGGCAATCTTGTCTGCCTCGATGCCAAAATGAACATCGACAACAATGCTTTGTTCAGGCATCAAGATATCTTGAATATGCGCGATGAAAGCCAGGAAACCCCTATAGAGGCGGAAGCGCAGAGCAATGGCCTTAGTTTCGTTCAGCTCGACGGCAACATCGGCTGCATGGTAAACGGCGCGGGACTTGCCATGGGAACGATGGATACCATCAAACTTTTAGGCGGCAATCCTGCAAATTTCCTCGATGTCGGCGGAGCCGCGACCAAAGAGCGCGTCATCAAAGCGTTTGAACTGATCCTTTCGGAACCGAAAGTGAAAGCCGTTTTGGTCAACATTTTCGGCGGCATCGTGCGTTGCGATCTCATCGCGGAAGGCATCGTGGGCGCCGTAAAAGAAGTCGGCATAAAAATACCTGTTGTCGTGCGTCTTGAAGGCAACGGCGCGGAAAAAGGTCTTGCGCTGCTTGAAGAAAGCGGCATGAATATCCGAGCCGTCGGCGATCTGAAAGGAGCCGTAGAGGCGGCAGTCAAGGCAGCCGAGGAGGGTTCGCTGTGAGCATCTTAATCAACAAAGACACCAAGGTCATCTGCCAGGGATTCACGGGAGCGCAGGGAACTCTGCACAGCGAACAGTCGATCGCCTACGGCACCAAACTTATGGGCGGCGTGACGCCGGGAAAAGGCGGCATGACGCATCTTGGCTTGCCTGTGTTCAATACCGTGCGCGAAGCGGTAAAGGAAACCGGAGCCACGGCTTCTTGCATATTCATTCCCGCAGCGTTCTGCAAAGACGCGATATTGGAAGCGATTGATGCAGGCATCGAACTCATCGTAACCATCACCGAAGGCATCCCGACGATCGACATGCTGAAGATCAAACCGGTTCTCAAATCAGCAGGCGTTCGCATGATCGGACCAAACTGCCCGGGCATCGTGACCTCGGGAGAATGCAAAATCGGCATCATGCCGGGCTATATCCACAAAAAAGGCAAGGTGGGAATAGTTTCGCGTTCGGGAACTCTGACTTATGAAGCCATCAAGCAGACGACGGATTATGGCTTCGGCCAGACAACCTGCGTCGGCATCGGCGGCGATCCGATTCCGGGAAGCAATTTCATCGACATCCTGGAACTCTTGCAGAATGATCCCGAGACGGAAGCCATAGTCATGATTGGCGAAATCGGCGGCACCGCCGAAGAAGCCGCGGCGGAGTTTATCAAGTCCAACGTCACGAAGCCCGTCGTTTCGTATATTGCTGGCGCCACTGCGCCAAAAGGCAAGCGCATGGGCCATGCGGGCGCGATCATCGCAGGCGGCAAAGGCACTGCGGCCGAGAAGTATGCGGCTCTTGAAGCGGCTGGCGTTCTTACCGTGCGTTCGCTTGCCGATATCGGCCGCGGCGTTCAGGAAGCAACGGGCTGGCAGCGTTCTTAAGACAGAGCATTAAAACGGCAAACCCCGAAAAATTTTCGGGGTTTTTTCTTGCCTGAAAATTATTTTGCCTTCAGGAAAGGGCGCGTGCCGCATTGCGCATCTGCAAAACTTTTTCGAGCGTGTCGGTTTCGTTCTTGTCGTTTCGAAATTCGATAAAACGCGGGTGGCTCAGCGCGTATGTTTCCGAGTTTTTGCCTTTCATGAGGTCATTGAACTCTACGGAAATTATTTTTCCGATGTAAGCGTCGGGATCTGCGTTCATCTGTGCGAGGATCTCATCGGAGAATCCCGAGCACTGGCCTTCGATGGTTCCTTCGTCGTTGCGGAATTTGATGGATCCGATGCCGCCTGCGCGCTTGCCTTCCTTGCCTTCGGCAAATCCCGTTATGCGCATCTCGCAGTCGACTTTCAGTTTGATTTTGAATTGCTGCGTCGATGTGCCGTTTTTGAAGATCATGCCGGGATCTTTAAGAATTGTGCCTTCGAGGCCCTGTTCCATGTACATGGCGCTGATTTTCATCGCTTCTTCGATGTTTTCGACGGTGTGGCTCGGCACCAGCATGAATCTGTCTGATTTGACGCGGCTCATGATCTGCGAAAGCTCTTCGAGGCGTTCGGCATACGGTCTTGATTCGCCGTGGCAAAAATATTCTTGTTCGGTCAGGTGATCCCATACCGTAAAGCAGATTTCTTCAAACGGCGGATTATCCGAGTTGATGAGTCCGTTTCCCGTCTGGCGGTCTGCAGCTTCCGTCGCTTTTCCCACAGTGAATTCGCCCGTGTAATAGCCGTCGGGAACGTTGGCCATTTCTTTTGCCATTACGGGATTCTCGGACGGTTCGCCCGAACGGGTTTTGAAAGTGACTCTGCCGTCGTTAACGTAAGCTTCTCGATATGTTCCGTCGCATTTAAGCTGCACGATCGCGGGGAATGAAACTTTTTTCAAAGCTTTGGGTGAGAATACCGAGCAGCGGCAATAGCTAGGCTTAGGAATAAGTCCTTTCCAGATTTTGTTGATGGTGGAAGTGGAAACGCCGGCATCGATGTCGTGATCGAGTATTTTTTTAAGAACCGCTTTTCCGTCCTCGCAAAGAGACTCATTCAGCTTTTTTACCGTGGCGATCGCTCGGTGTCCCGTAAGTTCTCCGGAGCAAAGAGCTGCCAGAACTTTTTCAAAATCTTCCGCTTCGGCGAAAAGATCTTCGGCTGCCACCGACACCTCGGTTTCCATGGCTTTTTTGTACGTCACGCCGTAAATATGGTTGACGGTGTCATATGCGTACTTACATAAAGTTCTGAGATCTTCGACATCTTGATAGTTTTTGAGGATTGCCAGTTTCTCTTTGTTTGATGCGGTATTTTGCAATTCGGCGATTATGCCCATTACCTTTGCGTAATCCATGGAATGTTCCTAGTGCGGCTGCGGTCAAGAAGTTTGATTAGAGCGTGATTTTAGCAAGAAAGGGAGTTTTTGTTCGCATTATTTGTCAATAAAGGGAATAATTAAAAATCCCGCCGCGATTTTCGTCATGGCGGGACATATGCGGACATATTTGATTATGTCCGCCAGCTAAAAGTCTTTCAATTTATTTTTTGCCGTCATGCTTTGGGCCGTGTGGACCCTTGCCGCCGTGCCTGCGGTCGCCATCCTTGCAGTCAGGATTTCTTTCGCCGGTATCCGGATTGAATTTGAAACAATGCTTTGGACCGTGATGTCTAGGACCGAATTTTGCGCCTGGCGGAGGAGGCATCATTCCGGGATGCATGCCTGGGTGGTTCCAAGCAGGAGGCGGCATCATGCCAGGCATCTGACCTATCGGCATCTGCGGATAGCCCTGATCAGGCACGATGATGATGACGTAACCGTTTGCTCGGTACATTATAGGACCCATGAGCATAGGCTGCTGACCCATTTCATGACCCATCGGAGGCATCATTCCTGGGTGATGTCCCATAGGCGGCATCGCGTGCGGTCCGCGGTGCGGAGGAGGGCAGTGAACCTTTCCTTCGCATGGACCTTTTATGTCGGAACTTGCTCCTGTCACGCCGTCCACCTGATCGGCTGCAGACTGCTCTTCCATGTTCGGATCCGCGTTCTTTGGCTGATCTTCCGCGCATGCGCCTCCGAAAGCGCATAATGCCGCGATTGCCAGGACGCTTGCCAGTTTTTTCATATGATTCTCCAGCGTGAATGAACTAAAACAACAATAGCATTTACACTTGCCGCATATCAGATTTGGTATTAATCAATTTGAAGCCATCAGCAAAAATAATCGTTTGTCTGCCAACAAGGGGCAACAATATGAGTTTTGCTTTGGCGTCAGGATAAAGAAAAACGGCGCCTCGGCGCCGTGTTTTCTCATCAAGAGATTTATTGCGAACTTAGAATTCCGCGTTTCTCGGC
>JAZQPH010000204.1:0-1517 GCA_045628385.1 Succinivibrionaceae bacterium | reverse complement strand
CAGAATATGTAAGACTAATCGGTTATTATCGTTGAACGCATATGTAAAGCATTCTTGATACTGTAAGTTTCTGGCACCGACAAAACGGAGTCTCGCATGAGTTTAGAACTATTCTCTCAAAATTTGATTTCAACGCTGGCCTCTCAAAACGGTATCGCCGAAATTATCGATTCAGGAGAATATGTAGCAAAGATCTCACCCCAAAACCTTGCAAAAACAAATGAACTTGTCCTTTTCGACGTCCGCGTTCCTTCGTCAACAAAATTCTATGCAGAAGGCTTTCAGATGCTTTCTCAGACGGAAGGAACTCTCGAAAATCCCGTCTCAATCGGCAGATGTCCCGACGACAGAATGCCGTATGAGCACAACCCTTCTCCAAACTTCAGAACCTTTTACAATTTCATAGTTCTGGAACTCAGATCAAGATGGGTCCTTCTCGGCTTTACGTCCTGCTTTCGTTTTTCAGGATTAATCAGAGCCTATCCTGACGGCAGAATCAAAATTTCTCAAGATTTTGAAAACTCTGCCCCGAACTTTGAAGGATTCTATGCCACCGAAAAATTTTGCATTCTCGAATCGCTGACCAAACAGAGAGCACTAAAAAAATTTTCAGATCTCATCGCCAAAAATCATCCTCCGAAAAAAATTGAATGCGCGCCCATCGGATGGTGTTCCTGGTATCGCTATTACGCCGACATAAGCACCGCTCTCATTATGGAAAATCTCCGCGAAATGAAAAAAAATCCTGCTCTGTCGTTTGTTCAGATTGATGACGGCTATCAGACGCATATGGGGGACTGGCTGACATTTACGGAAAAATTTCCGGGAGGACTTGCGCCGCTTGTCAAAAGTATCAAGACCGAAGGCAAGGAACCGGCGCTATGGGTTGCTCCGTTCATCGCCTCTGCCGATTCTGAATTGGCGCGCGAACACCGAGAGATGCTTGCAAAAGACGATTCCGGCAATCCGCTGGTATCGGAAAAACTTACCTACGGCGGATGGCGAGACACGCCATGGCATGCACTCGATTTTACCAATCAGTCATCCATCGAATACATCAAAAAAGTTTTTGCATACTACAGACATGAATTGGGCATAAAGTATTTCAAATTGGACGCCTGCTATTGGGGAGCGATAAAAGGCTACCGATTCAGCAATCCGAATGCGACGCGCATAGAAAATTACCGACTTGGAATGCAAGCCATTCATGAAGCCTGCGGAGAAGACACAATCATATTGGGATGCAATGCCCCGATGTGGCCTTCGCTCGGCCTTTGCCACGCCATGCGAGTCTCCGACGATATCGAAAGAAAACGCGGACGGATTATGCAGCTGGCAAGGGAAACCATAAACAGAATATGGATGAACGAATCGCTGTACATGATCGATCCCGACTGTCTCTGCCTCAACAATCTTGGCGAACAGCAGGCCGAGCCAGGCGACTATCGCGTGCACGCAGCTACGGTAATCTTAGCCGACGGCATATTGATGCTTGGAGACGGACTAGGGGAACTATC
>JAZQPH010000203.1:0-3041 GCA_045628385.1 Succinivibrionaceae bacterium | reverse complement strand
TTGGCGAAATTGTCATATTCGTCAATCATCACATAAAGAGATTTTTTTGAAGGATAGCCATCATACGCTTTAATGAATGATTTTAAAAAGCTCGATGGTGATTTTTTTTCGCTTTTAGTAGGATTAAAAATAAAATCTTTATAGCGATTTTTAAAATTGCTTAAACCTACATCAACCGCAACAATAAAATTCTCTATCAGAGAAGTTTCTTTAACTCCTGATACCCCGGAAAAATTAAAAGTTACCACATGATAGGAGTTGTGGCTTTCTAAATTTTCGTTGTAGATATCGGTGCCCGCAAATATTTCTTCATATCTGTCTTTGTACGAAATATCGTAGAAACATTTCAGCATCTGGACGAAGGTGCTTTTGCCGAAGCGTCTTGGCCGGAGGAGCACGGGATATGCGGTCAAGCTTTCATCATCAAGATATTTTATGAATCCGCTTTTATCGGCAAAGGCAAATTTTTTGGCACAGAATGTTTCATAACTTACTCTTCCGTACGGATTATTTAACAGTTTCTCTTTATTTGCGCTCACGACGAATCTTTCCCCAGTATTTTTCGCCTATATCATATACGAAACCGCTTTTTTCCGACATTCGGACGATTAAACCTGAGATTCGCAACGTTCTTGAATAAATCTGGGGCGCAAACAAAAAGGGGCGCGTAGCGCCCCCTTGTTCTGTACTCAGATGACGTTATCAGCCGATTCGGCCGCAGCAATTTTTAAATTTCTTGCCGGAACCGCATGGGCACGGATCGTTGCGTCCGACCTTTTTGCCCGCGAGCTTCATTGAGGCAGGACGCGAATCGAGTCGATTGCCTTCAGCGGCTCTTTGCTCATTTCTTGCCGCAACTTCGTCGCCAGGCACGCCTTCCAATTCGGTCTGAGTCTCGGATGACGTGTCGCGTGCCAGCTGCGCTTCGCGCTGGCGGGCGGCCTCCATAGCCTCGATTTCCTGTCTTGTACGGATTTCAATGCGCTGAAGCACGGATACTGCCTGATACTTATATCTGTCGAGCATCACGCCGAACATCTTGGAAGACTCTGTCTTGTACTCATTCTTAGGGTTTCTTTGGGCATAACCGCGCAAATGGATGCCCTGACGCAGGCAATCCATCGATGCGAGATGATCTTTCCAGAACTGATCGAGCAGCTGAAGAAGAACCGTGCGCTCGAGATTGAGAGTACCTTCGTGACCAAGAGGCGCAACCTTATCTTTGAAAGCTTTAATCGCAGCTTCGGAGATCTTGGCGGCGATGTCTGTTTCGGAAATCGAAGTATCAGCCTTGACCCATTCGGAAACAGGAACTTCAAGATTGAAATCGGCTCGAAGCTTTGCTTCCAGACCTTCGATATCCCAAGTATCAGGGATCGAATTAGGAGCGATATAGGAAGACATCGCATATGCCATGACATCGCTTATGATCTGGTCGATTTCGGCGTCCATATCCGTCGTATCGAGGAGCGAATTTCTGAGTTCATAAATGTTGCGGCGCTGTTCGTTCGCGACATTGTCGAATTCGAGAAGATTCTTTCGCATATCGAAGTTTCTTTCTTCGACTTTGCGCTGTGCGCCTTCTATCGCGCGCGATACCATGCCCGCTTCGATGCACTCGTTCTCCTTCATGCCCGTTCTCTGGCAAAGTTTGCGCAAGCGATCGGTAGGAAGGAAGATTCTAAGCAGATTGTCGTCAAGCGACAGGAAGAAATGCGAAGAACCGGGGTCGCCCTGTCGGCCAGAACGGCCGCGGAGCTGATTGTCTATGCGGCGTGATTCATGACGTTCCGTGCCGATGATGTGAAGACCGCCTGCCGCAACCACCGCATCATGGCGTTCCTGCCATTTTGCAGTCGCCTCGGCGACAGCTTTTTCGGACTTATCGGCAAGAGCGGCAATTTCTGCCTGCAGACTGCCGCCCAAAACGATATCCGTGCCGCGGCCTGCCATGTTCGTCGCGATGGTAACTGCGCCCGGGGCGCCTGCTCCCGCAACTATAGCAGCTTCCTGCTCATGGAATTTTGCATTGAGCACCGAGTGCTTGATTCCGACCTTGGTAAGGTGCTTTGACAGTCTTTCGGAATTTTCGATCGAAATCGTGCCGACAAGCACCGGACGGCCCTGCTTGACCTTATCCACGATGTCATCGACGATGGCGTCATACTTAGGACCTTCGAACAGATAAACGCTGTCCTGTTCGTCCTTTCTTATCATCGGCTTGTTGGTCGGCAGCACCACGGTATTTAATCCGTATATCTGCTGGAATTCGTAAGCTTCAGTGTCGGCGGTGCCCGTCATGCCTGCAAGCTTGTCATAGAGCCTGAAGTAATTCTGGAAAGTAATCGAGGCAAGAGTCTGGTTTTCCTGCTGAATCTTGACTCCTTCTTTGGCTTCGATTGCCTGGTGCAGACCGTCAGACCATCTGCGTCCCGGCATGGTTCTGCCGGTATGCTCGTCGACTATCAGAATTTCGCCGTCTTTGACGATGTAATCGATGTCGCGCTTGAAGAGCACATGAGCCCTCAGGCAGGCAATGACGTGATGAAGAAGCTGAATATTCTTGTTGTCGAACAGTTTTTCGCCTTCTGCGAGAAGTCCGTTCTTTATCAGCAATTCTTCGATGTATATCTGGCCGCGCTCGGTCAGGTGAACCTGGCGGAATTTTTCCTCAACGGTGAAATGACCGTCTCCCTGATAGGTGTCGGAATCTTCCTTATCCTGCTTTTTGAGGTTAGGTATCAGCTTGCTGACAGCCATGTAAAGTTCGGTGGCATCCTGCGCGGCGCCAGAAATGATGAGCGGAGTTCTTGCTTCGTCGATGAGCACGGAGTCAACTTCGTCAACGAGGGCGTAGTTCAAGGAGCGCTGCACGCGCGATTCCTTGCTGTATGCCATGTTGTCGCGAAGATAGTCAAAACCGAATTCGTTGTTGGTGCCGTAGGTGATATCGCAAGCATAGGCCGCCTGCTTTTCCTGGGCAGAGAGTCCCGCAAGGTTGCAGCTGACCGTCATGCCAAGGAAATTAAACAGTTTTGAAG
>JAZQPH010000202.1:0-4831 GCA_045628385.1 Succinivibrionaceae bacterium | reverse complement strand
TTCTAGACAAAATCTGGTACGGAAAAAGCCTTTGGCGTTTCGCTTTGGCGCCCTTTGCTGCTATTTTTTATCTTGCGACGGCGGTTAGGCGATCAATGTTCCGTCATGGCCTGAAAAAAATTATTAAATCGAAAATTCCCGTTGTCGTCGTGGGAAATATTTCGGTCGGCGGCAACGGCAAGACTCCGGTGGTTGCCAGACTTGCCGAAGATTTTGCCGCCATGGATATTAAAGTCGGCATCGTGAGCCGCGGTTACGGCGGGCACGCCGATAAATATCCGTTCATCGTCGAAAAAGATTCCGATCCCCGAAAATGCGGCGATGAACCGCTCCTTCTCAAAAACAGACTCAACTGTTTAGTGTGCGTCGATCCGAACCGACCGCGCGGCGTGGCAAAACTTGCCGAAATGGGGGCGCAGATTGTAATTTCCGACGACGGGCTTCAGCATTACGCGATGGCCCGAGATTTTGAAATAGTCGTTATTGACGGTCAAAGACGTTTGGGCAACGGATGCGTGCTGCCAATGGGACCGCTCAGAGAGTCTCCTTCGAGATTAAATTCGGTAAATGCCGTCATAATTAACGGAGATTCTGCTGGCAACGAAGAAATTGCGATGAAATTGGTTCCTGAAGGAATCGTTCCCGTAAACAAGCTTGGCTGCGACGAATCATCCGTTTCGGTGCAAAAGGGCAGCAAAGTCGCAGCCATGGCGGGCATCGGCAATCCTGACCGCTTTTTTAAGACCGTGCGGGATATGGGGCTTGTGATCGAGCAAGAAATCAGCATGCCGGATCATGCAGCCTACGATGCCGTAACGATCAATAAGATTCTCAAGTACCCGGGATTGCCTCTCGTGATGACAGAAAAAGATGCCGTCAAATGCCACGGTTTTGCCGAGCATGATTGGTTCTATATTCCCGTAAGTGCCAAATTAAGCATGGATCTGGCATCATTGATATCAGATAGATTTGAGTCTCAATAAATAATTTGCAGGCTGCCTGCGGGCGCCGAATTTGAAGTCGAGGACAAAGATGGATTTTGTTACAGTAATTCCTGCAAGATATGCTTCTTCAAGACTGCCGGGCAAGCCGCTTTCGGTGATCGGCGACAAAACGATGATTGAGTGGGTTGCGGCTCAGGCTCTGAAGTCGGGATCTTCCAGAGTCGTCGTCGCAACCGATTCCGAACTTGTCGCTGAAAAGATACAAATGAAAGGCGTCGAAGTCTGCATGACATCGGAAAAGCATTCATCGGGATCGGAGCGAATTGCGGAAGTCTGCGAGAAACTTGGTTTTTCCGACGACACCATTGTGGTCAATGTCCAGGGAGACGAACCTTTGATGCCCCCTGAACTCATAAGAGACGTTGCCCGGGATCTTGAGGCATCAGGTACCGAAATGTCGACTGTGGCTGTCAAAATCACGGATGCCTCGGAAATATCCAACCCTAATGCCGTAAAGACGGTGCTCGACAAATTCGGCAACGCCATGTATTTTTCAAGATCTTCCATTCCGACAGATCGCGACGGCAAGAATACCGAACCCGGAATATATCTGAGACATTTGGGAATCTATGCTTATCGCGCTGGATTTTTGAAGCAATTTGTCAAAGAGCCGCAGCCCGTATGCGAGTCCTTGGAAAAACTCGAGCAGCTGCGAGCCTTGTATATGGGCGCCAAAATTCATGTAATGATCGCCGATAACGAGCCGCCAGCCGGCGTCGATACGGCAGAAGATCTGGAAAAAGTCAGAAGCTTTGTCAAACTTCATGGTCTTTGCTAAATAGTTTGCGCGGCAAAAGACAATCAGCCGCGATTTCTATACAACCTTTGCATCCGTGTGTCTATTTTGATAATTCTTCGCATAGATGATTAATCGGTAATCTTGTGGCTCGGATAATGGTCTGCCGCGCGCTCTTGGCCCGCGTGGGTCGATGATTGCGTAACAATTGCGGTATATTGGCGTATTTTGTAATTCTGCGTTTGTCCGTATTTTGCGCGCGGTCAGTGCTCGATTATCTTTTCAAAACGGAACATTTCATCGGTATCGCTTCCGTCGATCTCATTTGTGCCGTAAGGATTGTTGGGGTCCGGGCGGTGGCTATTGAAAAACTCTACGATATGAAAGCCGCAGCGGTTAACATAAAAATGAATGTTTCTTTTTTCAAAATACGGCGTAACCGTTTCCCAGATTTTGACGTCGGGGTACATGCATTCTACGGCGCGCCATGCGGCATATCCAATTCCCTTGCTGTGAAGGCGGGGTGAAACAAACAGCAATTCCAGATTTCCTCGTTCTCCGTCAACCCTGAGGACGAGACCTCCGACCTTCATATCATTATGAACTATGCGATATGCTTCTCCGCTGTCGATGGCGTGCTCGATGGTGCTGCGGGAAATTATTTGAGCATCTTCTTCAAATTGCTCGCACCGGCAGCCAAATTCTTGCAAAGCTCCATAGTTGAATGCTTCTTGATTATCGTTTATGAATTGTTCGCGATCCTCTGGCGTCAGCCTGACAAGCTTTATGTCTGTCAATGTATGCTCCTTATGGTCATGATTTCGCAATTCGGAATTGACGGTTCAAATGCAACACTTGCGATTATTGCAAAAAGTCACGCATGCATAGATATTATTTTGTGAGCCTGCATGGGATATGGATCCATGAATGTTCACACAACATCGGGACTATCGGAGGCTTAGTCATATGACGGTCAGCCCGCAATCCTTATTCGCCGTTGCCGAGCCTCGAAATATGTAAGAAGAATCGGGATGAAGAGGAAAACTGGAATGCCATATCGCAGATGTTTTTGGACTTTTCGCGAAAATTCCCATCGCATGCCATCGCGTCCGCATCTTCGGACGATCATGACAGTTATCTATCTTTGCTCAATTGTTTTCATCAAGGACGCTATCGGCTGGAATATTCTATCAGGTTCGCAAAATGTCCTTCGATACGAAAAAGCGAACCGCAGCGGTTCGCTTTTTTATTGCGTCTTTTGAAATGATGGCGAAACGGGGCTCAGCCTGTTTGGCGTTTTCTGAGGCGGCTATTCATATTTTGCGCTCAGACAATAATCTTTTTGACTTTCATCATGCGATCGCAAATGGCTATGTGCGCGGGAGCGCCCTGTTTAAGACAGCCAAGATCTTTGGCAACGGTTCTGCCCGATGACGCGAGAACGGCTGCCGGGACCTTTGTGGCGGCCGCGACGGCTTCGCACGGGGTGTATCCGCACAAAGTTATGAGATTTTCGATGCCTTTGTCCATCGTGAGCATGGATCCTCCGAGAGTTCCTGCCGAATCCGCGCAGAACTTGCCTTGGCGCGGGTTCATTTTTTTGCCGCAGAACATGAAGTCTGCCATTTCTTCGTCGCATCCTGCGGGCGCGAGGGCGTCGGTCACGAGGAAGAGTTTGTCGCCCAAGAGACGGTGCCAGATTTTGACGAGGGCAGGGTGGGCATGGCAGCCGTCCGCGATCACCCCGGAAAAGAGGTTGGCTTCAAGAACCGCTTCCAATGCTCCAGGGGTTCGGGCATTTTTTGCACGCGTCATGGCGTTGCCAAGATGCGTTGCGCAGGTGTAGCCGGACTGAAGGTAACCGGAGGCTTCTTCGTATTCGACGGCGGTGTGGCCGATGGAAACGACTACTCCTGCTTTATGCAATGCCTCGGTATGTTCTTTTTCGGCGGCATCGGGCGACAGCGTGATGAGCGCAAGATCGTCTTTGTGTTCGAGAAGCACCTTCAAAAACCTGTCAGAGAGCCGTCTGATATGCGATTGATCATGAATTCCCGATTTTGCCAGGCTGATGAAAGGTCCTTCAAGATGAATGCCCGGTATGCGCGACGACGCCCCGGGGCCGAATTCTTTTTTAAATGCCCTTACAGCCTCGAGCGCCTGCACGATTTTTTCATCTTCGCAGGTCACGAGCGTCGGCAAAAATGTCGCAGTTCCTGATTTTTCATTGGTGCGGAGCATTGTCATGAGAGTGTCGACGCAGGGAGCGTCGTTAAATGTCACGCCGCCGCATCCGTTGACCTGAAGATCGATAAACCCTGGAAGCGCTGCAAGCCCGGCGCAATCAACTTCTTCGGCGCCGCTGCAGGGCAGCGTTCCGGATTTGCCTATTGCCGAGATTGTGCCGTTATCGATCATGATGTCGCAAAGAGCGTCGGATGCGAACCAGCATTCGGGAAGCACGCTGCTTCCGCGATCGGTGCAGCCGTAATCATGCAAGCTGCGTTCGGACAATGTGGATGGCGAGACTGCCGCATTCTTTAAAATGACTTTGCTCATGGTGGGCCTCGGGTAATCTGACTATCTTTTATGATGATTTTCGCATGATGAAGAGGTCGCATATACAAAAAAGGCAACCTTTCGGCTGCCTTTTTGACATAAATCTGCAAATTTATTATCTGCGGTACATCGGCTGCACGTGACGGGTCGGAACGCCGGTGTAGAGCTGGCGCGGTCGGACGATCTTCGAAGAAGGATCTTCCTGCATTTCGCACCAGTGGGTAATCCAGCCGATGGTTCTCGCAACGGCGAAAATTACGGTGAACATGCTGACCGGGATGCCGATTGCGCTCAGGATGATGCCCGAGTAGAAGTCGACGTTAGGATAGAGTTTTCTTTCGATAAAGTACGGATCTTCGGTCGCGATGCGTTCGAGTTCCATGGCCACGTCGAGAAGCGGGTGATCCTGAATGTTCAGTTCGCGCAGAACTTCGTGGCAGGTTTCGCGCATAACCGTGGCGCGCGGATCGTAGTTCTTGTAGACGCGGTGGCCAAAGCCCATGAGACGGAACGGATCGTTCTTGTCCTTGGC
>JAZQPH010000201.1:0-5619 GCA_045628385.1 Succinivibrionaceae bacterium | reverse complement strand
TGGCCGACGCTCCTGTGAACAATTCGTCCATAATTCCCTGAGCATCGATTTCCGCAGCGACGGTGACCGAAGCATTGGGCTCATTTACGACATTTTCAAGAGCATTCCTCAAATGTTCTTCGGCAATTGGCTTTGCCACATATCCGCTCATTCCAAGATCAAGCAATCTCGCCCTTTCTTCAGGCATCGCAAGCGCCGTCACCGCAACAATCGGCGTGTCATGGTTGAGTCCGCTTGGGTCTTTCTTGATCGTTTCCATGGCCTCGATGCCGTCAATATTCGGCATCTGGATATCCATGAAAACAATGTCATACTTTCTGCCTCTGCATAGCTGAATCGCATCTGCGCCCCCCGTGCACGTTTCGACTTCTTTGGTCAATCCTCCCAAAAGCATGGCTATCAATTTGAGATTTACCGGATTGTCGTCGACAGCAAGGGCCGACAGCGAGAATGGCTTAGTTTCTTTCTCCATCTGATTTGTTTGCGCATCAGATGCCCCGTCAGCAGCAATGCTCTGTCCCATCTGAAAGGGAGATGTCGGCCGCATCTTTTTCTTCGGCCTTTGCAGGATTTCTCCAGTGAGAGCCGCAACAAACGGCACCATGCATTTTGCCAGCATATCTGATTCCGACACTGGCTTTACCAGACTGCAAAATGCCCCGAGCACATCCATGTAATGCAAGCCGCTCTCGTCAAGGTGGCAAGACAAACTTGCAACGGGAACGCCTTCGGGAAGAGCCGCTGCCACTGAACCTACAAAATCCAGCGCTTCGCTTGCTGGCGCCGATACGAAAGCTATGTCGTAATTCTGCTTTGGCAAAGTATCTACCGAATCAGCATCAGGAACGGCAAATACCGTCATGCCCCACCCCCCAAGCATTGAGGACACTGATTTTCTTGACCATTCGTTGCCATCTATAAGAAGAACGTTCAAACCCGCAATCCTTGCCAAAATAGGATTTTCTTCGATAGGCATGGTTGAGACTTCAAATGGCAATGTCATCGCAAACTCAGACCCTCTTCCGATCGCCGAAACGACCTTGATGCCGCCGCCCATGAGTTCGGCAAGTCTCTGCGTCATGGCAAGACCAAGACCAGTTCCGCCAAATGTCCTTGATATGGAAGAATCTGCCTGAACGAAAGGCTTGAATAACTTTTTCTGCTGCGAGGCGCTTATGCCTATGCCCGTATCACGGATAGAAAATTCTATCTGGACAGTTCCTGATGTCTTGACAGGCTGGTCGTTGCTTCCCGCGACCTTTATCGATACATTTACGGAGCCATGCTCCGTAAACTTTATGGCATTGCCGACAAGATTCGTAATAATTCTGTTTAGATGAAGCGCGTCTCCCACAAGAAGAGGCGGCAACTTTTGATCGATGTCGAGAGATACTTCCACACCCTTTCTGTGAGCCGTCTGAGACAAGAATTGCACAGTTTTTTCCGCGGTTTCGCGCAGGCTGAACGGGAATCTCTGAATCTCTATTTTTCCTGATTCGAGGCGGGTATAGTCAAGAAGACTGTTGATGATCTCAAGAAGATTGTGGGCCGAGCCGTCAATTGTGTCTATGTACTCTAATTGAGCTGGCGTGAGGCGGCTCTTTTTCAATACTTCTACATAACCGATAATGCCGTTAAGCGGAGTCCTGAGCTCATGCGACATATTGGCAAAGTATTCGGTTTTAAGTTTCGAAGCATCCTGCGTTCTTTTTCTGGCAAGTTCCAGTTCCACATTGCGCTGCTCCAATTCTTCGAGCGTGTCTTTGTATTCTTTGGTTGCGGTATCGATGCTCTGCTGCATTTCATTATGATATGCGGCTATGGAGCGGGCCATGGAATTAATGCCGTTTTTCAGATAATCAAGTTCGCCATACATGGTGCCCAAAACGCGGGTCTCAAGTTTTCCTTCTTTGAGATGGTAAATGGCACTGACCATGCGGTCGATTGGATCGACGACGTCATTGATAAGATTATTCGAAAAAATCAGCGTTACGACCAAACCTACCAAAATAACAAAAAGCGTCAGCGCGGTATCGCCGTATACCGACAGAGCCTCGTCATCGGTATTGAATCTGATAGTGACAAAACCCACTATTCCAGGTCTCAGAGGATCTTTTTGAACATTGTTTTTTCTTGATACCGGCCAATGCGGTTCCGTCTCATCGACAGCTCTGTGGCTACCATGCGTTATCGCCATTTCATTGAATATCGGCGATCGAATCATGATGGCCGAGCGGCCATACAGCACTTCAGTCTCAATAGTCAGCGGTCTTTTGTTGAGTTCATCGACTTCAGAAAAGGTCGACTTATAATTAGTAGTAGCAAACAGATCACCGTCCGCCGTATATACCGAAATGCTTTCAATAATACGGGCGTTCTTGCTTTGAACATATGTGATTGTCCGACGCACCGAATCAAAATCATCGTTAAGGAACGCTTCTTCGATGGATTGCGATAGCGGCTCTATGACGCCCGTGCCGTACTCGACCATGTCCGTGTCAATACGGGTCACTCTGTTGAAAAGATAAAAACCACCAAAAAACAATCCCGTCACGAGAACAGGTAGCAACGTGTAAATGATTACTCGCGCCCTGAGGCTATATCTTTTCATGAATTGCATCCGACATAATGATTACCCGCGCGATTTTACCAAAGCGCGAAAAAGCATGTGACGCGTCATCTCACGCATCCGATTGCCGCAATATTCGGTTTGATATAATTTTGAAAATTCAACATCTCGGAGTCAGCAATGCCAATCGTATTCAAACCGCAAAAATCACAGACCAACAGGTATTTCGATTTAGAGATAACCGATTTGGATGCGCATTGCCGCGGTATCGGCAAAGCCAACGGAAAGACTTGGTTCGTGACGGGAACTATGCCTGGAGACAAAGTGCGCGCGGAAACGATGCAGGCAAGCAAAAACACGGGCACCGCAAGCGTACAAAAATTTTATGAAAAGTCCCCAAGCCGAGCTGAAATAAAGTGTCCGATGCATGGCAAATGCGGCGGATGCCCTTGCATGCATGTTCCAAATTCCGAACAGCTAAAAGCAAAATTGGAAGGTGTAAAGCAGACTTTCAGAAAGAATGCGGGAATCGATCTTCCAGAGCCTGACGAAGTTATGGAAGGCGAAGCCTACGCTTACAGACGCACTTGCCGCCTGTCGACATATACGGGAAGAGACGGAGTCCTTAAGCTTGGTTTCCGCGAGCAGGGTTCTGACAAAATCGCCGACATTGAAAAATGTCCGATACTCGTAAATGAACTCGAACAGTTGCTGCCAAAAATCAAATCTATGCTTAACACCCTTGAATCAAGACGATTCATAGGTCATGTCGAGCTGACCAAAGCCTCAAACCTTACCCTTGTGACTTTAAGGCACGGAAAGAGACTCACGGGAAATGACGAACAGATCATCAGCAAATTTGCTCAAGATGAAAACATCGATCTGTACGTCATCGAGGGAAAAAATTCCCCGAGAAGAATTCGCAGCGATCTTGCCGATCCGAAGTATGAATCAAACGGTCTTTCCTACATATTCGATCCAGAATCATTTATCCAAGTTAACGGTGCGATGAACGAGCATCTCGTTAGAAAAGCCGTTACCTACGCAGACGTCACAAATAACGAAACAGCACTGGATCTATTCTGCGGAGTCGGAAATTTTGCCCTTCAGATGGCCAAAACGGGAGGCAAAATCATAGGCGTAGAATGCGTAAAAAAAATGGTGACATTAGCTAGAACCAATGCCATGTCAAATGGCATTACAAACGTGACATTCGAAGAATTTGATCTCACAGACGAAAAGAACAAGCCGAATTTCTTCAAAGAAAAAATCGATGTCGCCCTGCTCGATCCAGGCAGAAACGGAGCAAATGAAGCAGTTGGAATGCTGGCAAAATTAAAAGTACCCAAAATAGTCTATGTATCTTGCAATCCTACAACAGCCGTTCGTGATTTCAAAAAGCTCAGAGAATCGGGATACGTTATCCGAAAGTGGTCCGCCTATAATATGTTCCCGAATACTGAACACGTCGAGACCGTAGTTTTGCTATCAAGAAACTAAAGTTTTTCTCCTAAACCCTTTGATTTCAAAGAGTTTTTAAATTTTAACTTTTTGAGAATTGAATTACTTATAACACTTTTGGTGTACGCTGGAACATATTATCCCGAAGAGATACAGCAGAATTCAGTCGGTATTTTGGGGTTGTGCTTAAAGTTTTATTATCAACTTTGCATATAGAGCTTTCAATACAACAATCGTATGCTCGCGATGCTTGCTTGGTCTAGGGCAGTTTCTTCTGTCGTATTAACGGAACTTGTTTTATTACGATTATATGAGGGTGACATGATTTGTAACAAATGCAGAAAAGAAATTTCTGACGAATACTCTTTTTGTAATTATTGTGGTGTTAAATTAAAAACTGAATGCCCGAAATGTGAAAAACTTGTGCTGTCTGACTCTTTGTTCTGCGGTTTCTGTGGCACGCGACTTTCTGATTACATCAGGTATCGAGAAAGAAATCCAATTCTGAATTCTCCCGATGACATCACGGACGATTTAATCCAGAGAATAATCGACAACAATTTGGATTCTCTGACCATCAACTATGAGTTTTCAAGAAAAAGTATATCGATGCATGATCGGGATAAGTGGAAAAAAGACCAGTGTAGAACAAATCCTTTTTATGCAGCCAATGAGAAACACAGTCTCAAGCGTATTGAATTCGAAATTATTCTCGGAAGGAACGTTCATTCTCTCGCAGCCGCTTTTGCCGATATGAAGTGGCTGGAATATGTGAATCTTAGGGAGACTTCCAATATTACCGATATGAGTAGCATGTTCGAGAATGCCAAATCGTTCAACCAGCCAATCGGCGACTGGGATACTTCAAATGTTACTAATATGTCAGATATGTTCAATGGTGCAACATCGTTTAACCAGCCAATAGGGGATTGGGATACTTCCAATGTTACTGAAATGAAATGTATGTTCTTAAATGCAATATCCTTCAACCAGCCTATCGGCGGCTGGGATACTTCAAATGTTACCAATATGAGCGATATGTTCGCTGGGGCAACATCCTATTCGCACCGCTATCCGAAAGGCGCGAAATAAGAAAAAAAGGCAGACTGCTTCTTTTGCTGTCTGCCTAATTTCCCTACTTATCTAATCAAGAACCTTTTTGGCAATTTCCTTTGCCTGTTCCATTAAGTAACGCACCTTTCTTTCGGGCATCTTTAATTTGCCGGCGATTTCAGAAATTGAATAGCCATAGGCAATACAGAGACTAAACACTTCTGCAATAAGCTGATTTTTGTGTTTTATCTTTTCAGTAATAATCTCAAGATCTAACTGCACATCTACATCATCATAATAGCCATCATTATCAAGTTCAGTAGGATCGTTATAGATAATTACTCTAGGCTGACGGTCTTCCGGTTTTCTGCCAAAAGGGCAGCATTTGCATTTATTGCAATCCGGGCAGACTATCAAGCCATGTTTCCCAGGAACCATACAGCGCGTGCTGCGACAATTGCGGCTATGCTGAGTGTTGAGACAAGCCCAACAATAATCTGAAAATTCTTTATTTGTAGTTTTGAACATATGAACAT
>JAZQPH010000200.1:0-3088 GCA_045628385.1 Succinivibrionaceae bacterium | reverse complement strand
ACAGGCCATGCAACATTGTACCACAATTGGAATCGATCTGGGCGACAAAAAGCACGCCGTCATCGGACTCGACAAGGACGCGAACGTCATTCTTCGCCGATGGATCCCGAACAAGTCGGAGGAACTCGAGGCTTTCTTCCTTCAGAACAAGGGATCTACGATCGGCATGGAGACCGGAACCCATTGCCGATGGATCAGCTTCCTTGCCAGGAAGTGCGGATGCAATGTCTATGTCGGAAACGCCCACAAGCTCAGGTCCATCTTCGGCAACACGCACAAGAACGACATGCGTGACGCGGAGGAAATCGCCAACCTCCTTCACGGAAACAAGCGACACTTCCATCCCGTCGTCCTGCGCGACGGGGTCCACCAAGACCTCGTCCAACTCGTGAAGATGCGTGAAACCGTCATGGAACAGAGGACCAAGTCCATCAATTCAGTGCGCGGGATGGCGAAGGCCAATGGCGTGCGCATCGGGGAGTGCGACGCAGACGCGTTCCATAAGAAACTTGCCCTTCTGATGGACACGCTTCCGCAGAACCTCATGAAGCTGTTCAATCCGCAACTCGAGTTGCTGCGCGTGCTGAACGAGACCATCAAGGAATACGACAGACTCATCGAACGTCACAGGAACGAGCATTTCCGCAAAGAGTGCGAGCTTCTCGAGTCCATCCCCGGCATCGGGCCGATCAACAGTACGTCTTTCGTTGCGTTCGTGGGCGATGTCGGAAGGTTCCGTCATGCACGTGACGTCGGGCCATACTTCGGACTGACCGCAGGTCGCGACCAGTCAAGTGACAAGGACGAGCCAAAGAAGATCACCAAGGAAGGAAGCAAGTTCGTGCGGCATCTGCTGGTGAATGCCGCAAACAACATCATGCGCAGCAATACAATGAACTCGGAACTCAAGGAGTTCGGCATGCGCGTCTGGGGCAACCGGGGCAAGATCGCGAAGCGGAAGGCGAAAGTCGCGCTGGCACGCAAGCTCGCCGTGACAATGGCAGCCCTACTTCGGACAGGAAAGCCGTATCATGACGACATCATCGAGGCCTCAAGGCAGGTGAAGACGAAATGAAGACATTCTGCGAATGCGGCGCGTCGACCCGGCATAATACCGAGGGGCTTGCCCGGAGGCGCCCCTCGGCCGGCCGGGCGCCCCGACGCTGCAATCAGTCACTTTAACTAAAAGTAGCAGAAACGACTAAGAAAGGAGCCCGTCAAGGGCAGTGCGCCTGGCGCTAATCGTTTCCAAGAACAGCTAAAACCCCGTCCCGATGACTGCGGCGGTAAACTGGCAACTCCATGTGGACGCTTGCGTTCTGGAGATAGCAGCTCGAAGACGGATCTCAATGTGCAACGGTCGCAGGTCGGCCTGATTGCGGATAAAAGCGTGGTTGAATGGCGTTCGAGGAAATGGATGACCGCCCTAGGCGGTCCCCCCTTGACAAGACCTCTCATAAAAGTTTACCCATTTTTTGGCTTTGATCGAATTTTGCCCGCTCAAGCCGAGAATTACACGCCGATGGTTGGCAAAATGCGCTCCACTACCGTTCCGCGTAGCTTCGCGATCTTTCAACCGCATCGCACAAAAATAAATGTGGCTTTTTCGTCTTGTTTTCCTGTACAATACAGGTTGCTAAACCAAACAAAACAAAAAAGCCACGACATGAATGATACCATAATTGCGTTCAGAGCGAAAGAGCAACTTGCAAAATTTTTGGGCAAAGTGTTTACCCATTTTCGTAAGCCGGCACAGAAGTTTATGTTCGATATGCTCTATGGAATTCAGGCCTCCGGAGATACGCAGCTTTCGTCGATCATGAGAGCTATTAACGATGACTCGGACAAAAAGCACGCGATTGAAAAACGTCTCAGCCGAAATATCGCTTCGCAAGAGCTCTCTACGTCCATCAACGAAGCCATTCTTGATGAAGGCGCAAAGCATGTTAAGGATGACACTCTCATCCTCGTTGACCCAACCGAAATACGTAAGGAGTTCGCAAACCACATGGAGTATGTGACAATGGTACGAGACGCGAGTCGCGCGTCGAAGGATGGTAGCGAGGTGTTGGTCAAGGGATATCATGGATGCATGGTCGTAGCCTGTCAATCCGGAAAACGAAAGACCGTACCGCTTGCGCTCGACCTTTGGTCATCTAGGGCTCCTGGCTTCAAAGGAGAGAACGATGAGGTCCTTAAAATCATATCTCGAGTAATGAACGCAACCCAAGGAAGAGGCATAATCGTTTATGACCGAGGAGGCGACAGACCCGCGTTTTACAAGGCTTTTATCGACAACTCGTATGATTTCATCGTTCGCATGAAGGCTCGAAGCGTAATCTCCTGGAGAGGTCTGCATGAGATTCATGAGCTTGCCGCACAATGCACTATGCAACATTCTCACCATGTCTTATTCGACTCTCACGGGAAGGAATGTAATATACCGATCAAATTCGGAACAATGCCGGTTAAGCTTCCGATGCACCCCGAGAAACAACTTCATATGGTAGTCGTAAGAGGCTTTGGGAAAGATCCGATGATGCTTCTTACTTCACTTCCCGTTTCAGGAACTTTTGAGTCTCAGTGGCGTGTTGTCGAGGGTTACATAAGTCGTTGGCGAATCGAGGAAACAATACGCTTCGTCAAGCAGTCGTACAAGTTCGAGAACATCCGAGTACATTCGTATCAAGGGATTAGAAATATGGCATCTATCGTTCTTGCGACAACTTACTTCGCGACAACATGGATCGGTCGACATGTTAAGCGTGAAGTCCTTGCCGAACACCTCCAAACCCTCTCTCAAAGATTAAGCGAAGTACCTGAATTTGCCTGTTACGCGATTGCCGAAGGCATTAAAAGAGCATTCACGAGATTCGGCAAGTTCGCAAGGAGGATTATCAATCCGGAACCTGACTTTACTCCAAGCACTCTCTATCAAATACTGCCGGGATTCGAAGAGTTCTTCAGACCGGATTTAAGTTAAGTGGTCGTAGAATCGCGAAGCTTAGCGAAACGGTAGTGGAGCTCTTTTTGCCGACCATCGGCGTTCATAAAGGAGTTCTGGCAACCGCAACAAAAGAAAATACGT
>JAZQPH010000199.1:0-2682 GCA_045628385.1 Succinivibrionaceae bacterium | reverse complement strand
GTTACGTGCCACGATGGGTTCACTTTGTGGGATCTCGTCAGTTACAACCAAAAATATAACCACGCGAACGGCGAAGAAAACCGAGACGGCACCGATCAAAACTTTAGCTGGAACTGCGGAGCCGAAGGCGAGACGGAAGATCCTGCGATTAACCGTCTGAGGATACAGCAGGCTAAAAATCTGATGTTCCTTAACCTTAATTCAATCGGCACTACCATGATGCTGATGGGCGATGAGATTCTAAGGTCGCAGGCAGGTAATAATAATCCGTATTGCCAGGATAATGCGATTTCCTACATGAATTGGAATCTTACTCCGATGCAGAAGGAAATGCTTCGCTTTACGTCGATGCTTTCGACGGCCAAGCACGTTGTGTCAATCCAAGAGACTACTCAGATAAATCAGATGCTTTCGTTAAGCGATCGACTGAAAGTAAGCTTGGTTACACTTCACGGCGTAAGAGCTGACGAGCCGGATCTGTCGGATGATTCGCATTCCATAGGCATCCGTTATTACTGGCCGGGAGCGCATGATTACAATTATGTGTACATCAATTCTTATTGGGAACCTCTATATATCGAGCTTCCTGATATCCCTAACGGAAAGGACAAAAAATGGGTCAGAATTCTGGATACAGGCTTGCTTCCCCCTAATGATGTGACGCTGGCAAGAGCAGACGCACAGGTTTTCGATCAGCGTTCTACATACCGTATAGGAGCAAGGTCGATAGTGATGTTCATGTCGATGGCGTGATGTCAGAGCGCAAAAACGTTCAAGAAAACAAAGGCACCGTTCGGTGCCTTTTTGTTTCTGATCTCGTCGACTAAATGTTAAGCCGAAACGGCCATGATTTTCGAACGGGTTACGGCATCAGACATCCAAAGATGCTTAAGTTTTAAGAGGGATATGGCATCTGTTTATTTATTGTTCGAAAACCAATTTCAAACGATATGCCGAGCGGCATGCAGATATCATAGTCGTCGGCATCGACTGCAATTCTAAAACCAAAGCTCGCCGGTGCCCGATTGAAAAGATTTGACAGGCGATTTCGCAGCCAAGACTTTAACTCCGACTCATGCACCGAGATTAAATAAATTTCAACAGGCTGCGGAACACTCAGGAAAGTTTCGGCTTATGCAGCTGGATGCTCTCTAAATCGGCGGGCGGCGGGACGATTGCTCTCATTGCGAAGATTTAAGTTATGAGCCCCGTTTGGACGAATGGACCAAAAAATTAAAAATTTCGTAAAAGGTTCTAAATCAATCACACAGCAGTTGGTTTTATGCCAATAATGAAGCGGCTACGATATTTTGGTATCTCGTCTCTTTGCTGCAAACTTTCTGCCGATGTCGTACTCTGTGACATCAAGTTTGAAGAAAAATTGAAATAAACGGCAAGAGTACATATTATTTAAATGGGACTGGCAAAACTCAAGGCGAATCATGAAAAAAATCAATGTCGGCGACGAATTGTTTTCGGAATTTATTCTGAAAAACAGATATTACGTGGACAAGACTTCATTCATCAAAGAAGTATTTGACGAAGATGCCGCCAGAGTGCTGCTCATAACCCGTCCGCGCCGCTTCGGCAAAACTCTGGCCATGAGCACGTTTCATGAGTTTCTGAGAATAAACCCTGCCAACCCGAATAATCCCGAAGACACCTCTTATCAAGAGCGATTGTTCAAAGACACCAAGATTTTCGAAGACAAAGAATTTTGCCATGAATACATGGGCAAATTCCCGGTGATATTCATTACTCTCAAAGACGTAATCGGCGACACCTATGAGCTTGCATACGCCCAATTAGCAGAAATCTTAAGCACGGAAATACGGGGAAAATTCAAGTACCTGTCTTCCAGCGACATGCTGGACGATTATGAAAAATGCAAACTGCTCAAATTAAGCAAAGAAAGTTATTATTCGCATGGGACTTATAAGAACGATTTAAATTCCAATCAATACGATGCCAAAGACGATGATGCCGAAATCCAGAATTCTCTGCAGAGCTCGCTCAAATTTTTATGCGAATGCCTGAGCCGGCATCACGGCGCAAACCCGATACTCCTCATAGACGAATACGACGTGCCCCTCGGCAAGGCAGCGCATTTCGGCTATTACGACAAAATGGTGAATCTCATGAGAGGCTTGCTGAGCAAGGCGCTGAAAACCAATGCGTATTTGGGCAGAGCCGTGCTGACGGGATGCCTCAAAGTCGCCAAAGGAAGCATCTTCACGGGACTTAACAATCTGGAAGTCTGTTCCATCCTCGAAGACGGCAATCAGGCCATGTCCGAAGGAATAGGATTTACCAAAGAAGAAACGCGGCAGGTTCTTGAGTATTACGGCTTGGAAAAATATGCCGATTTGGTTACCCAAAACTACGACGGGTACTATTTCGGCGATGTCCATATGTACTGTCCGTGGGACGTCATGAACTTCTGCAAAAGCAATTATCAAAAGGCAAACAAAGAGAATGCCAGGATAACCGCCGGCAATTACTGGATAAACTCAAGCGGCAACGACGTCATCGAAGAATACATGGGGTATATCGATTCCGACGATGTCGGCATGATGCAGACGCTCGTCGACGGCGGCTCGATCACGTCCTCGATAAGACCGTCCCTCTGCTACGGCGATTTGAAAAATCACGATATCGAAGACTTCTGGACGCTTCTGCTTT
>JAZQPH010000198.1:0-10021 GCA_045628385.1 Succinivibrionaceae bacterium | reverse complement strand
TGATTGCCGCTTCCTCAGATCCCATCTCTGCGGCTTTGGCATACCAATAGCATGCTTCTTCGGCATTCTTTTCGACTCTGATGCCTTTTTCGTGAATCCTGGCAAGCCTGAGAGCTGCGTCGGCATGCCCGGCGTCGGCAGAACTTCTGTAAAACTCGAGCGTCGCCGAGAAATCCTTCACCGTGCGCTCAAACATGACCGCCAGAGCAAACTGCGAAGGATAGTGATTCTTTGATGCCGCTTCGGCATAATATTTTACGGCAGCATCCGCATCGCTTTTTCCGCCAAGACCGAGACGCGCCATTTCACCCAAACGGTATGCGCATTCCAAATCGGAAACGGATTCCCAGCCTTCCAGAAAGAATTCCCTGGCTTTACCGTAATCGGGATCTCCCATGAAGCCGTTAAGATACATCAGCCCGAGATTGCGGCAAGAATCCTTGGACTTGAGCTCATAACCTTTGATGGCATACTCGAGAGCATCTTTGTCGGTGACATCGCCGCACAGCTTCATGAGATTAAGCTGCACCATGAAATCGCAGGCATCGGGATTTCCGTTATCTGCCGCGTCGCGGAACAGTTTGGCAGCTTCGGCATAATCTGCAAGTTTCAGCGCTTTGATCGCATGTTCAAGTTCCATTTAGGATTTTCCTTTTTTCCAAAATGAGAGTTTTTCTTTGATTTTCTCTCCAAAACGCTTGGCGACGGCTTCGCCAGGCCTTGCATAGGCGCGTCTGAATCTGTCTAGAAGCGTTTCGTTGTCGTCTACCGCCGGCACCCGCACGCAGCTTTCGGAAATGCACTCGCCGTCTTCAATAAACTGCTCCCCGGGAACCAATTCCCAAGCAAGATCTTCGCGCCATTCAAGGTAGCAGTCGTGGAAACGCTTAAGCGAACTTCTGTGTCCGACGCTCACGATGATGGAATTTCGCAATACTCTGCGAAGTTCGGCATATAGAACTTCCTCGATTTCTTCGTCAAGGGCCGACGAAGCTTCATCAAGAAAAAGCACTTGCGGTCTGACGATGAGCGCGCGAACAAATGCAATTCTCTGCTGCTCTCCGAGACTTAAGATCTGAGACCACGGCGCATCGACGTCAAGACTTGAAGCCAGGTTATCAAGTCCCGCAAGACGCAAATACGGCAAAATCACGTGATCCGGCAATGGCGCATCTGGGTAACATACGGCCCTTCTTAGCGTGCCCAGAGGCAAATATGGCTTCTGGCTAAGAAACAGAGCCTGACCCTCAGGGTATGACACAGAACCTGAAGCATAAGGCCACAGCCCCGCAAGCGCGCGAAACAGCGTCGACTTGCCGCACCCTGACGGACCGCGGACCAGCATCGCATCTCCCGGGCCCAGCGTCCATGCGCCGTTAATCAGGAGTTTTTCTCCGTCTGGCCTTGCTACGCACAAATCGGCAACGCCGAATTCGCTTCCGTCTCGGGCAGCGGGCAGCGAACCGATTTTGGTTGCCTGATCCATGTTGTCAGTGTACTGAACGAGACGATCGACGACCGACTTCCATCTTGCGATCGACGTAAAGCTGTCAATCAGCGTGGACAAGGAATCCTGAACGTGCCCGAATGCTGAACTTATCTGTATCAGCGCACCCAATGTTATGGTTTTGGCAAAGTACATCGGAGACGCAACTATGAACGGAAACAGCACTGACGCCTGGTGATAAGAAAACGTAAAAAATCCCAAATACATGGATCTTTTCATCGTCATGAAAACGTTTTTCACGACCCCGACAAAACGTTCCTCGAGATATTTCCCTTCTTCTTTGGCGCCGCCGTAAATCGCAATCGATTCGGCGTTTTCTCGCACCCGCACGAGCGAATAACGGAAGTCAGCTTCAAGACGCTGCTGTCTGAAATTAAGTTTTATGAGAGGACGTCCGATGATGAAAGTAAGGAGCGTGCCGATTGCCGCATAAGTTACCGCAAGGTAGCACAGATATCCGTCAGGAAGCGACATCTCAAAATCGCCAACGGCAAAAACTGTTGCCTTGGACAGCCCCCAAAGAACCATAAAGAACGTTGCCAGCATCGCAATGTCCGTAAGGATTCCCACGGTGAGCATGAACGTAAGACTCACGAACTCGTTGAGGTCTTCGGCAATTCGCTGATCTGGGTTGTCTGTTTTGCCCTGCGTGAAATTCATTCGGTAAAAAACGCCGTCCGCAAGCCACCTGTCCATGAAATGAGAGCTCATCCAATGACGCCATTCAATCATGAGGTTCTGCTTGCAATAGGCATTGGTTACCGAAATGAAAACGTGAAACGCCGCCATGACGGCAAAGATTATCATCTGCGACCAGAAACAATTTACGTCCAGTTCCTGAAGCGCATTGTAAAAATCGTTGTACCAGGCATTAAACTGCTTGGCCAAAAATACGGCAGAGCCGCTGAACAGCACGATAACAAACAGCAATTTCCAAGAGACAATGCTGTCTCTTGTGCGCCAATAAGGGAAAACAAGACCGCAGAGTCGGCGCATATAAGCCATTCTGGTCATCTGCGCATCGGTACCTGACATAGCATCTCCCGAATATCCCGCGCCCCGCGCTTGCCGCAGAACGCATCAAACAAAATGCGGCGGAAGAATCCGCCGTATAAAAACAGAAGCTGCGCAGGAATATCAGTCCAGCGCATATTTCCAGACCGCCGCTGCAACGCCGTCTTCGTCATTCGTAAATTCGCAGACTGCGTCGGCAGCATTCTTTGCGCTGTCTGAGCCGTTGGCCATCGCCACGGAAAATCCGGCCGCTTTTAGCATGTCGATGTCATTTCCGCCGTCTCCCATCGCCATAAGGGACGAGTCATCGGCGCCCGCTGCCCGACAAAGTCTCAACAGCCCTGCAGACTTGCTCGATCCGAGCGGCAGAAATTCCATGAGCCAATCGAGAGTTCTTGCAACTTCCGCAGATCCCGCAATTTCGCTTGCGTCGAACGAAGCATGCAACGCGTCCAGCGCGGCAGGAGCTCCGCAAGCCACGATTTTGCGCATTCTGCCGATATCTGCGGGACCTGCAAAAGGAATCACCTGATAAGAAATTCTGCCGCCAAAAGTCTCAAGCGAATTGAGTTCGTTGTACTCGTCGTAGATAAGTCCTAAAGATTGTGAAAAACCGTGCAAAGCCGCGCCCGATTTGTCCGCCAAAGCCTTAATTTTTGAGCCAAACCCTTCAGGCAGCAACGGAGCTTCGTGCGTAAGCTCTTTTCCCGCAAGTTTTACGACCGCTCCGTTAAGAGCGACAACCCCGCCTTTCTTTATGCCAACGCGTTCGAGAATTTCCTCCGCAACCTCGGGCGGACGCCCCGTGGCTATGGCAACCACGGTTCCCCTGGATTCAAGTTCGCGGAGCGCTTCAGCATTGGCATCCGACACGCATTGCTTTGAATCAAACAGCGTGCCGTCGAGATCTACGGCAAATACTTTGAATTTCACTTGCCTGCCTGCTCTCTTGCGATGGCGCGATATGCGATATCCTTTCTCATGAACATGCCATCCCATGAAATATTGCTTGCAAGCTCGTATGCCTTTTGGGCCGCATCGGCCACAGTCGAGCCAAGAGCCGTGGCGCAGAGAACTCTGCCGCCAGACGTGACAACTTCGCCTGCCGCATTCTTGCTGGTGCCGGCATGGAATACTTTTGCATCCTGAACGGACACATCCAAACCCGATATTGCGTCGCCTTTCTTCGGAGACGCAGGATATCCCTCGGCCGCAAGAACCACGCCGACAGCCGGACGTTCGTCATATTCGCAGCTAAGACCGCCAAGAAGCCCCGTGGCGCCTGCAAGACACAACTTAGCAAAATCGGATTTGATTCTCATCATGATCGGCTGTGTTTCAGGATCGCCGAAACGGCAGTTAAATTCGATCACCTTAGGATCGCCGTTCTTGTCGATCATCAGACCGGCATACAGGAAGCCTACATACGGGTTTCCTTCGGCAGCCATTCCTCTGACCGTCGGCCATATCACGCGCTCCATGACTTTGTCGTGAACTTCCTTGGTTACGACAGGAGCCGGCGAATAAGCACCCATGCCGCCGGTGTTTGGACCTACATCGCCGTCGCCCACTCTCTTGTGATCCTGGCTCGTTGCCATCGGAAGGACGTCCGTACCGTCGCACATGACGATGAAAGACGCTTCCTCGCCTTCCAAGAATTCCTCGATGACCACGCGAGATCCGGCTTCGCCGAAAGCATTTCCCGAAAGCATGTCATTGACCGCATTCTTGGCCTCTTCTACGGTCATTGCAACCACGACGCCCTTTCCTGCTGCAAGACCGTCAGCCTTTACAACGATCGGAGCTCCGATTTCGTCTATATAGGCGCATGCGGCGGCAGCGTCGGTAAAATTGCCGTAGGCCGCCGTAGGAATATTGTGCCTTGAAAGAAAATCTTTGGTAAAAGACTTCGAACCTTCGAGCTGCGCCGCTGACTTGCTAGGTCCGAAAACAGTAAGATCGCGCGATTTGAAAAGATCGGTAACGCCCGCGACAAGCGGAGCTTCAGGACCGACGACAGTCAGGTCGATGCGGTTGCTTTCGGCAAAATCGGCAAGAGCCTCGAGATCGGTCGCTTTGATTGCGACATTCTTCATTTTTTCTTCGGATTCGGTGCCAGGGTTGCCGGGAGCCACATAAACGGTTTCAACCGCCTCGGACTGTGCAAGTTTCCAGGCTAGCGCGTGTTCACGGCCGCCATTGCCGATAACCAATACGTTCATGATTTATCCCCATAAATAAACGGCATCACGCACAAACAGCGACGCCGAAAACGAAAAAATTTATGAACGGAATTTTACCGGAAAAATGAAAAATGCCCGCCGCAGGATATCACGACAGGCATTTTGTTTTTGTTCTCGGTTCAGGCCGCAAAACCCAAACGCAGACGCTATATTTAAGAATCAAGCTTGCTTAAATATGATTTAATTCCGTAAAAAGTTTCATTGCTTATCACGTGCTCGACGCGGCAAGCATCTTTTTCAGCCAGTTCTGCGCCGACGCCGGCGATTTTTTGAAAGAATACCGTCAGCACTTCGTGACGCTCGAGAATCTGCTCGGCTTTTGCTCTGCCAGCTTCCGTAAGGCAAAGGTTGCCGTTGTCTTCCACAGTCAGATATCCGTTTTGTTTGAGTATGCCTACTGCGCGGCTCACGCTTGGCTTGCTGAATGAAAGTTCGGTAGCAAGATCTACGGAACGTACTCTGCCGCCGTTGCGCTTTTCAAGCACCAATATCGTTTCCAAGTAATTTTCGCCGGACTCGAGCATCCTTCATCCCCTTATAGATTAGGCAGCAGCAAATGCGACCGCCGCCCAATTATACAAAAGACACGCCGATCAGCGATATTTGAAGAGCACTATCTGCAAAGGAATATGCCGAAACCGACGCACGCTCCGTTCCTACCGGCACTCTCCGAACGCTTTGCCGGGCGAATAGTTTGGTTTTGCGATAAAATCATCAAGATTTTTTACTGGGAGCATCGCATGGGAATTTTCGGACCGAAGTTCTATGACAAGATCAAAAAATTGAGGAATTGGCAGCAAGCGCTGTTTGCTCTAACTCTGGCTTCGCGCCAGACAGCAAACGCCGTCGCATTCTATTCGTCGATGCCAGGCGGCAACCGCCGCATCGATGCATTTCTCGAAATAGAAGATTCTCTTTGGGAATATCTTTGCGCGCACCCCGAAAAAACCGATCTTACGCCGATGAAGGACACTCTCGGAAAACTCAAGCCGGCCGCGGACGGAACATTCGGGGCAACAGCAGCCAAATATGCGGTCGAATCCTTCGAAACCGTAATTGCTTCTGTAATGATGCACTCGGGAGACGAGTCTCTCGAAGCATCCGAAATCTCCGTAAACTGTTTGGTTGAATTCCTGGAGACGCAGCAGGAAAAAGAACTCAGCGAAGAAGAGATTACCGAAAATGAGTTCGTGATGAACGAACTGGATTTTCAGATGGAAGTTGCTAACACCCTGTCGGGAAAAAGATCTCCGGAAATGTTCGCCAAATTGAGAAACCTCGCCCGAAACGAAGGATATTCCAACATAGGCATATCGGACGGAGAAGGTTTCGAATAATTGAATAATGCCGAAACTCACGGAACTCATAAAAAAGACCCGCGCCTTTTTTATGTATTGCGAATCCCTGCCAAAACAAAACCGCCAATCTTTGCAGTTCGGCGGTCTCTATTAGGCGAAAATTGACAGATTCTTATTCCATATAGCCATTTGGCATAGGAATCTGCGCCACTCCCGAATCGATTGCGGCCTGCGCAACAGCCTTGGCAACACGCTTAAGAAGACGCGGATCCATCGGTTTCGGAATAATGTAATCCCTGCCGAATTCAAGATGCGTTTCGCCCGCTGCCTTCACAACCTCATCAGGAACCGGTTCCTGAGCAATCAGGCGTATAGCATTCATGGCAGCTTTCATCATTTCCACGTTTATGACTCTTGCACGGACATCGAGAGCGCCGCGGAACAGGAACGGGAAGCAAATGACGTTGTTTATCTGATTTGGATAATCAGAACGGCCCGTCGACATGATGATGTCAGGACGGACTCGCTTGACAAGTTCAGGACTGACTTCAGGCTCAGGATTCGAACATGCAAAGATTATTGCATTCGGAGCCATCTGCTTGACTTCCTCTTCGCTGATGAGATTTGGTCCAGACACGCCGACGAGAATATCTGCCCCAGTCAAAGCTTCATGAAGCGTTTTGGCTCCGCCGTCATTGATGAACCTTGGCTTCTCGCCATTTAAATCTGTTCTGTCAGAACGAATGACGCCATGCCTGTCGCACATATAAAGATTTTCTTTCTTTGCGCCCACAGCCAACAACAAATCCATGCATGCGACACCGGCCGCGCCAGCGCCAACGCAGACAATTCGGCAATCTTCAATCTTTTTTCCTTGCAGCTGGCAGGCATTCATCATGCCCGCAGCCGTAACAATTGCCGTGCCGTGCTGATCGTCATGGAATACCGGTATCTTGCAGCGCTTGATGAGTTCGCGTTCAATCTCGAAGCACTCAGGTGCCTTGATGTCTTCGAGATTTATTCCGCCAAAGGTGTCGGCGATGTTTTCCACGGTGCGGATAAAGTCATCGACAGTCGCATGATTAACTTCAATGTCCACGGCGTCAATATTTGCAAAACGCTTGAAAAGCAGAGCCTTGCCCTCCATGACAGGCTTTGATGCCAAAGGTCCGAGATTTCCAAGACCGAGAATAGCCGTGCCGTTTGAAATAATTGCAACGCAGTTGCCCTTTGACGTGTACTTATAGGCATTGTCGGGATCGGCTGCGATCTGACGAACTGGTTCAGCAACTCCCGGACTGTACGCAAGACTCAAGTCATGAGCAGTATCTGCCGGCTTGGTCAGCATTACCGCCATTTTTCCAGGAGGGTTTGAATGGTATTCCAGGGATTGCTGGTAAAGTTCGTCATGAGACATTCGGCTATCTCCTATTAAACTGTTGATGCTAATGTTTTTGCAGTGCCGCGCACTTTGCCATATTCGAGAATCGTCATTCGAAGTTCTTCAAATTTCAGCATCCGATCAGTTCGAATGAACTGTATTGGCATCGGCGGATCCTTTCTTGAAAAGAAGGAACGGCATCGAAACTAGTATAGGAAATCGGAGATTTAGAAAAGCGCTCATATCACACAAAAATGCTCACGACCGAGCGATCTTTGAACAAATTTGCAAAAACGGACTCACTCAAACGCAAACGACGCTCCGAGCGTCGTCTGCTTATCTTTGATGTTATGCTCTGAAAGCAGCAGTGCCACTGTCAAAAACAGGATGTCAAATGACGTAAACTATTGGATGCACTGTCCGGAAATCAAAACAGAGTTATTCGACATAAGCAGACCGAATACTTATGCTATTTCCGTATCACAAAATTTTTTAAGAGAGTTTCTCAATTTTGCACTGGTGCTCTTTCATCTTGGTGCTGTAGTTAATTCCGACCAGGACGATATTCTTATATTGTCCTTCATATCTTTTGAAGTATTCTTTCGTTTTTATCTGGGCAATTGCGTCTTCGGCGGAAGAATCATGCTTGAATTCAATCAGAATAAGCGGCAAAGTACCGTTTCTTGGTTCATATACAAGATCCGCTCTGCCTTTTCCTGCCTGTTCTTCCCTGTGACAGATGTATTTGCCCAGAGTTGACCACATCAAACCAGTCATTACGCAATATGTAAGCGATTCTTCGTCGTTGTAATCAAGAAGAGATACCGCGGGGGAATTATGGACATCCTGAATAAGCTTTGCGGCCATCGGTTCGTCAAGTTCCAGCATAGATTTGAGCAGCTGTTCGGAACGCCTGACGGTTTCCATGCGTTCTAGCCAATCTTGGTCTTTTACGATTGCTTTCAATGCATTTTTTATTTCCTTGTTCGGAACGTATGCTTGTCTGTAGCCGTCCTCGTCAGCTTCTGAACAGCAAAGATATCCGAGACATACCAAAAGGCTGAATGCGTCGTTTTTGTTGTTAATACTGACCATGTCGTTTTGAAATTTGGCGCTACAGAATGTTGATTTTCCGTCTTCAATCATATTGACGATGTCTTCTTTGATACCGTCAAAATCCATATTTATAAGGCGCACGACTTCTTCGTTTGATGAAGTTCCGCTCCAGTAGCTTATGCATTCGTTTCTTGCCACAGCCTTGCTTACGGAATTGGGGTTATAAATGTCGATGCCTTTAAATTTGTAACCCTCGTACCAATCCTTTAATTCTTGGTGCGATACTTTGCAATTGAGCGATTTTACGATTTCTGCCACTTCATCTTCGGTAAAGCCGAAGTAAGGAGCAAAGTCGCCTGGAGCAAGCATGTTGTATTCGTCAAAACCGTTCAATGCCGACTGAGAATTATATTTTTTGATGGGAAGAATGCCCGTAAGATACACAAGAGCAAAACTTGACTGGCCCTTTTTGCCTTTAAAAAGTCCTCTTAATAAATCAATAAACGACTCTTGCAATTTTATATCGTCGCGATATTCCCGATAAATTAAATCCCATTCATCCATGATAAGAATAAATTTATCTTTGGTGCCATCGCATATTGTCTTTAAAGCGGTTGCGAGATTCTTCTTGCCAACTTTTGAGCTATTGGCCAGAAGTTCGGAAAAGATTTCGTTTTCCCTGAGTTCTTCGATTATGGAGTACTGCAGATAATCGACAATCGTTTCAATGCCGTTGACCTTCAGCTCCTCGTCTGCCATGTAGGAAATATAATCGTCTCTGACGGAATTCATGTCGATGTATATAACATCGTACTTATTCAGATGCTTGGAATAACTGTCCTTTTGGGCAATTTTTAGTTCTTTGAAAATGCGTTGTCCGTCGCTGCCTTTTGAATAGTAAGCCAGAAGCATATCCGCCGCGATGGTTTTGCCAAATCGGCGCGGCCTGGTCAGTGCCAGCAATTTTCCGTCCGTATTGAGAAGGGCATTGGTGCGGTCGATAAAATCCGTTTTATCGACAAATATTCTTGTATGTCTTGCCTCAACCAATTCCACAAAAGAATTGCCTGAGACAGGATTTATAATATCGCCCATATCATAGCCCCATCAACTCAGAAACATCGTCATTCTAGCATGCGGCCGAATTATGAACTGATACGCTTGACCAATTTGCCGGCGGTATTTACCAGCTTAGCTTCAGCGGCTCTCCCCATATCTGAAGAAGATTTTTCTCCTGGCGAAATACCGAAGCCACATCTCGCAATCTGAACCCGCATCAGCCGAGTTTTTCGATCAGGCACTGGTAATCCTTCATCTTGGTGCTGTAATTAATTCCGACCACGACGATATTCTGCTATTGTCCTTCATATCTCTTAAAATATTGAATAATACTCTAATCAATTTTGGCACATCTCATATCTATGAGACAGTTCTGACAAGCTGCATCTGAACTTTTGCCAGTCAAAATAAGGGCCCGGATCGGTCTTTCGACCGGGAGCGATATCGCTGTGCCCCGCAATGT
>JAZQPH010000197.1:0-7617 GCA_045628385.1 Succinivibrionaceae bacterium | reverse complement strand
TTATGCTTAGTCACCATTCGGATTGCCAGATTTTTCTTCTGCTTTCCGACGGTGCCCACACAGATTGTCGTTATCGTCTTTTCAATGAGCCTGTCACGTTTGCGCCGTGACAACGAGGCGTAATATTACCGGAACTTTTATATTTGACAACCTTTTTTTGAAATTTTTTTTAAATTTTAATTCGTTCGGACAAAATGTGAGCGGGCTCAAAAACTTGAGCCCGCTCGTTTTTAATACATTCCCGAAATGTCTTGAGATTTAATTTCTTGATTTGACAGTAAATTTGCCTTCAGAATCAAATCCGATGACATACGGGCGCTTGACCATGACCGCGCCTGACAAAATTTCCTTTGATAGCGGATTTTCGATCTCCTGCTGCACAGCCCTCTTAAGAGGACGCGCGCCGAATACTGGATCGTAGCCCACATTGCAAAGATGCTCCCAGGCCGAATCGTCAAGTTCAATGTCGTATCCGTTGCCAGAAAGACGCTTGAGCAAATTCTTAACCTGAATCTTGCAGATGCCGATGATCGCTTCGTGATCGAGCGGATGGAACACTACCGTTTCATCGATACGATTCAGGAATTCAGGTCTGAACTGCTCTTTCAGCACTTCCATCAGTCTGTCTTTTAATTCCTCGAACGTTGCACCGGCCTTTTCCATGATCAAATTCGAGCCTAGGTTCGAGGTCATGATGATAACTGTGTTCTTAAAGTCGATCGTCCTGCCCTGACCGTCGGTCAATCTGCCGTCATCCAAAACTTGCAGCAAAATGTTGAATATATCAGGATGCGCCTTTTCGACTTCATCAAGAAGCACCACAGAGTATGGACGGCGGCGAACGGCTTCGGTCAAATAGCCGCCCTCTTCGTATCCGACATATCCCGGAGGAGCACCCAGCAGTCTCGAAACCGCATGTTTTTCCATAAATTCAGACATATCGATGCGAACCATGGCATCCTGCGAATCAAACAAAAATTCAGCCAAAGTTTTGCACAATTCCGTTTTACCCACACCCGTAGGACCGAGGAACAAGAACGAACCGATCGGTTTTTGTGGATCGGACAATCCAGCCCTGCTTCTTCTGATCGAATCGGCGATCGCCGTGACAGCCTCTTCCTGACCGACCACCCGCTTATGGAATTCTTCTTCCATTCTGAGCAATTTTGCCCTCTCGCTCTCCATCATTTTGGAGACAGGAATACCCGTTGCTTTAGAAACGATGTCCGCAATCTCTTCGTCGGTAACCTTGTTCTTTACGATTCTCGACTGAGGTTCGTTGCTTTCGGAGCTTCCTGAAGACAATGAAGAAAGCTGGCGCTCAAGTTCAGGAATCGTGCCGTACTGAAGTTCGCTCATGCGTTCAAGGTTGCCAGAACGCTGCGCAACGGCAAACTCTTGGCGTGCTTTGTCGAGTTTGTCGCGAAGTCCCTGAACGCCTTCAACGCCAGCTCTTTCATGCTTGACTCTGGCTTCGAGCTGATCGTATTCGGTCTGCTTTGCATAAATCTCGTCGGTGATTACCTTCAGTCTTTCGCGGGATGCTTCGTCCTGCTCTTTAGACAACGCCTGCTGCTCCATCTTGAGCTGAATCAGACGGCGATCCAGTTTGTCGAGAACTTCGGGCTTTGAATCCATCTGCATGCGAATGCTCGCCGCCGCTTCATCGATAAGGTCAATCGCTTTGTCCGGAAGTTTTCTGTCGGTGATGTATCTTTGCGATAAATTCACGGCAGCCACGATTGCAGGGTCCGTAATCTCCACGTGATGGTGCAGTTCGTACTTTTCCTGCAATCCGCGCAATATCGCAATCGTGTCTTCAACGGTCGGCTCGTCGGCAAGCACCTTCTGGAAACGACGCTCAAGAGCAGAATCCTTCTCAATGTACTTGCGGTATTCGTTAAGCGTAGTCGCGCCGATGCAGTGAAGTTCTCCGCGCGCCAGCGCTGGCTTAATCATGTTGCTCAAGTCCATGCTGCCTTCGGCAGAACCAGCTCCCACGATGGTATGGATTTCGTCGATGAAAAGAATTACCTGGCCGTTTTGCTTGCTGAGTTCATTAAGGAGCGCTTTGAGTCTTTCTTCAAATTCACCTCTGTATTTAGCGCCCGCGACCAGCTGGCCGAGGTCCAAAGACAAAATGCGCTTGTTTCGAAGAGTGATCGGAACTTCGCCGTCGACAATTCTCTGCGCGAGCCCTTCGACTATTGCAGTTTTGCCGACGCCCGGCTCGCCGATGATTACAGGATTATTCTTGGTTCTGCGCTGTAGCACCTGCACGGTTCTTCTGATTTCGTCGTCGCGGCCGATCACAGGATCGATCTTTCCTTCTTCCGCTCTCTTGGTCAGATCAATCGTGTACTTTTTCAAAGCGCCTCGCAATTCGCCGGAATTTTCCTGCGTGACTGCCTGACCACCTCTTACGGAATCAACCGCCGTATCCAGAGATTTCTCGGTAAGTCCATATTTTTTCAGGATAGTTCCGATTTCGCCAACATCCTGAGGAGCCGCGATCATAAATGCGTCAACGGATATGTACGAGTCGCCTTTTTGCTCGGCAATCTTGCCAGCCAAAGAAAGTATTTTTTTAGTCTGCGATGAAAATTGGATATCACTTACCGCATCGCCTTCGACCGTCGCAAGTTTTTCAAGAGCCGTAAAAACATCTCTTTTGAATGCATTGATGTCAACGCCAGCAGCTAACAGAATATCTGATGAAATCGGGTTGTCGGATTTAAAAGAAGCCGCCATGATATGGATCGGTTCGATCATCGGATTGTTGCGGCGGCTGGCCATCGATTCCGCTTCTTCAAGCGCTTCGCGGAAACTTGTCGTAAGTTTGTTGATGTCCATATGTATCTCCTAGCTTTTTAAGCTTTGCTAAGAGATACATGGAGTCGGAGATTATTTTTTCAAGAATAATTTGAATGCTGATCTGAAAAAATTATCAGCAACTGTTCAGCCGCGAATCCATACAAGCGTAGCCATTCTTCCCGTCTGCCCATCCCGTCGGTATGAATAAAAACGAGCAGGATCCGAGTAAGTGCAAAGATTCGAATCGGCAATGTTTGAAGATAGGATGCCCATCTTTACAAGCCTTTGCTTTGCAATGCCGGTAAGAGAACAAAGATACTTTCCTTCATTGCGCGAAGGTTTAAAGAACTTGGCGTTGTCGCTGTCATTTTGGACAAATTGCTCGCGGACTTCCGCGCCGACCTCAAAAGCTGAATCGCCTATTCGCGGCCCAAGCCACGCAACAACGCGTTCAGACGGAACACCGAGTTTTGACACGCAATTTTCTAGAACTCCTGCTAGCAGTCCCCTCCATCCCGCATGAGCCGCCCCGACGGCAGTTCCGTCTTTCGAACAAAAAAGAACTGGCAAACAGTCGGCCGTCATAATCGCTATGGCAACTTTTTTCATTCTAGTGACGATTGCGTCGGCATCTGCAAGTTTGCAAAAGAAGGTATCGTCCGAAACCTCCGCCACCTCAGTTCCGTGAACCTGATTGACAAACAAAGTCCGCACGCCGGGACCTATGGCTTCTTCAAGTAGTTCCCTGTTGCGAAGGACGCACTCTTTACCATCACCCACATGCAAACCGAGATTCAGACTTGCATACGGTCCATTGCTCACGCCGCCCAGTCTCGTCGTGCAGCATCCTGCAACAGATTCGGGTGCCGCCCAATTCGGAATAATAATATCTGTCAGTTCCACACGATCTCGTCCGGATGCAAAGCGGTCTCAGCGCGCAGCGTTTCAACAAGTTCCGTCATATCTTGCGGCACAGGGGCATCAAATTTCATCGGTTCCTTGGTGACCGGGTGATCCAGTTCAAGTCTTACCGCATGCAAAGCCTGGCGAGGGAAGGTCGCGATGTATCTTGTAAACTCGGGAGCCGCGGCCCTTATCGGTTTTGCGCCCGTGAAACCGTACTGCGAATCGCCTATTAGGCAATGTCCGATATGCGACATGTGCACTCTTATCTGGTGCGTTCTGCCGGTTTCAAGTCTCAGTCTCAGCCTGGTATGGGCGCGGAATTTCTCAAGCACGCGGTAATGGGTGACCGCTTCTTTGCCGAGCCCCTCGGGCACTACCGCCATGCAGGTTCTAAGACGCGGATGGCGAGCTATCGGCTCGTCAACCGTGCCGCCTGCCGTCATATGCCCGCAAACCACGGCTTCGTATTCGCGCACGACATCGTGTTTGCTTATGGCTTTTACCAATCGGTCCTGAGCTTTTACGGACAGCGCCACCACCATGAGTCCCGAAGTGTCTTTATCAAGGCGGTGCACGATGCCGGCTCTCGGCAAATCCGCAGTTTCGGGAAAATGGAAAAGCAAAGCATTAAGCAAAGTGCCTTCCTTGCATCCTGCGCCTGGATGGACCACAAGTCCTGCCGGCTTGTTGATGACAAGGATGTCGTCATCTTTGTATACGACCGTCAAAGGTATATCCTGAGGCGCAAAGCGCATGTCTTCTTCAACTTCCGCCGACAACTCGATTTCCATGCCCTCTTCGACAAGAAACTTCGGCACGGTGGCGACATCTCCGTCAACCGTCACCGAACCTTTAATAATCCAATCCTTAAGGCGGCTTCTTGAGTACTCTGGAAACATCTGGCTTAACGCCTGATCGAGTCTTTTTCCGTGTGATTCCGCAGGAATAATTCCGTCCAATTCAATAATCTGCATGCTTACGCTCCGTTTTTCCCCGCCAATGATAACTGAAAAGAAGGCAAAAAAAGCATATAGGCATCGGCGCTCGCGCCGCTTGCTATATAATATGCGCTTACTTATTCGTTAATTTTTAAAGATTCGGATTGATCAATGTCTGCAAAATTATCGCCGCTTACCGGGCTAATCTGCTCAATGGCCATGGCTTTTGGACTTTCGGCATGCTCATGGAACAGTACGCCGACCACCCCGGATACAGTCGAGGATATGTCCCCGAAAAATCTGTATAACTTGGCGCAGGACAAGATCAACGAAGGCGAATACATGCGCGCAAGCGAACTTTTGCTGGCGCTCAATACCCGCTACCCATACGGCCAATACGCAAATCAGTCGCTGCTCGATCTGATTTATTGCTATTACAAAGACGAGCAGAACACTAAGGCCATTCAGATCGCAGACCGATTCATCGTCAACAACCCTACGCACAAAGATCTGGACTACGTCTACTACATGCGCGGTCTCGTGCTCATGCAGCAGGATACCTATCTTCTTCATTCACTCTTCATGATGGATCGAAGCGATCGCGATCCTTCATACGCCGAAGAAGCTTTCAGAGACTTCAACTTCATTGTAGAGCGCATGGGCAAGAGCAAATACGCAGCAGATGCCAAACTCCGTATGCTCTTTTTGAAAAACCGCCTTGCCCGCTACCATCTGAGCATCGCCCAGTACTACTTCAACCGCAGAGCATATATAGCTTCGGCAAACAGAGCTAAAAGAATCCTCGACAGTTTCCATGACACCGAATTTGCAGAAAAAGCACTCGAAATCATGATCGAAAGCTATCAGAACCTTAACCTTCCAGACATGGAAGCCGAGGCAAAAGAGCTGATGTCTCTTAATTTCCCTGATAATAGGCTTGCTCATTGATGCTCTCGCACACTGACTACAATCCGCCCAAAGAGCCGTACCTTGACATAGTGCACGAGGATAGCGCGATTATCGTGGTCAATAAGCCCTCTGGGATCCTCAGCGTGCCGGGAAAAGAAGAGCACTTATTCGACTGCATACTGACGCGCATTCAAAAAAAATATCCATTCGCGGCAGCGGCGCACAGACTCGACATGAGCACTTCGGGAATTATTGTCGTTCCCAAAACAAGAGCGGCCGCTGGCGAACTCGGCAAACAGTTTCAGGCGCGCACCGTCCATAAATGCTACTACGCCTGGATCGACGGTCGCATGGAACGCGAATCGGGCACGGTCGATCTTCCTATCGCGCACGATATCAACAACAAGCCTCTGCAGCGCATCGATTTTGAAAACGGCAGACGCGCTGTCACCGATTTTCTGAGACTCTATGCCGATGACGACAGGAGTTTCGTGAGACTCATGCCGATTACGGGACGCTCTCATCAGCTGAGACTTCATATGAAAGAACTCGGCCACCCGATTTTGGGCGACAAATGGTACGGTCAGCCGCATGCGACGCCAAAAGCTCCGCATTTATATCTTCATGCAGGGGAACTTAGCTTCGATCATCCGTCCACGGGCGAGCGGCTGTGTTTCTGCGTGCTTCCGCCGTTCCCTGTTCCTGACAATTTTAAATTCTGGATGGAAGAAAAACTTCCGTCGAAGCTTCCCGCAGATTCATAAGACCGCACATCATCATGAAATTAAGCTGGATCCTGGCCCTCTTTTTTGCAGCTATGCTTATAGCGATGCCTGCCAGATTTGCCATTGCCGAAGACGGCAGCACGGAAGCAGATGCAGAAGCCGCAGAGTCCGACGCAAAATCTGATGAAGAGAACGATTCAGAAGGAACCGAGGCAAAGGATGATTCTGAAAATCCTGCAGAAGGGGGATCTGCCGAAAAGAAAGCCTCGCCTGCAGCCGCTGTTCCCCAAGAGTCTTATTCCGAATATCTAGAAAAAAAAGAATCAGCCAGAAGGCGCCATCTTATCGAAACTTGGTCCAAAAACCCGCATTTTCGCAACGTAAACGGCGTCTATTACCTGGAATTTGAATCGGCAAAACCAAAATGCAAGGGACATGCGTTCTTCTTTCCTGATACTTTGGGAATGCCTTCGATGGTGCCGCTTGCAAACATTGCGTCGAGCGCTGGGTTTGATGCTTTCATATTCCTGCCGATGAGCGATTTATCTGGTACATTCCCGGGAATGGAAGAAGGCCAGTCCCAGGCAGGCGAAGAATTTAAAGCAACCGCTGCGGCGGCTCTTGGCACCATCGGCAATCACAAAAAAGCCAATGTAATCATTGCTGGCGGAGCAACCGGCGGATATTTGCTGGAACTTATCGCTCAGACTGGTGAAAACGTGCCGAATGGATTTGCGCTCGTCAACGGATTTTATGCCAACGACGATGCCAATGAGGTGCTTGCATCATCTATCTCCGAATTCGAAGGAGCCGTAGGGGACTTCTCTTCTGCAAGAAACAATTCGTGGCTGGCATCGGCTATGTCAAAGAGAGTATTTTTGTTGAACAAAAAAGGCCTTCCGCCAGTATTCAGACGAATCGTGATCGAGCCTGACAACGAGATGTTTTTGAAGGATTTTGCTACTTGGATGGCCAAGACGGATTTTGTGGCGTTGAAAAAGGCGGCGAAGAAACTGTTTGCTGAAATGAGGAAGAGGAAGGACGCAGAATAAGTATCTATGAGAGACTCTGCTCTCCTCAGAAGAGAGTTATTGCTCCTATCTACAATTTCTTTTTGAGGAGATCTTAAAAGTCTATTGTAATATTGCGTGCCAATGTTCTTGAACTGCATCCTTCTTTTGAAGTCTCATTTAAATTCCATAATCTAGCATCTTCGGAAATTCGTAAGAGAGTTCTAAATTGAGTCTAATTAAGATTGTGAACGCTGCGTTCACAATCTCATCATTGGAAAAAGCCAAGTAAAACTGTTCCTCAGCGAGATGTTC
>JAZQPH010000196.1:0-11637 GCA_045628385.1 Succinivibrionaceae bacterium | reverse complement strand
GAAGTTTACGGGCGAGTATGCCTACGGATGGCTGAGAACCGAAACCGGCGTGCACCGGCTTGACCGCAAGTCGCCGTTTGATTCTGGCAATCGCCGTCATACCTCTTTTTGCTCCGCATTCGTTTATCCCGAAGTTGACGACAGTTTTGAAGTTGAGGTCAACCCTGCCGATTTGAGAGTTGACGTGTTCCGTTCGTCGGGCGCGGGCGGCCAGCATATCAATAAAACAGAGTCTGCGGTTCGCATAACCCATCTGCCGACAAACATCGTGGTGACCTGTCAGAACGAAAGATCTCAGTTTGCCAACCGTGATCAGGCGATGAAGCAGCTCAAAGCAAAACTCTATGAACTGGAGATGCGAAAGCGCAACAGCGAGAAGCAGGAAATTGAAGACAATAAGGCCGATATAGGCTGGGGCAGCCAGATTCGCTCCTACGTCCTCGATGATTCTCGAATAAAAGATCTGCGCACCGGAGTCGAAACGAGAGACACGCAGAAAGTCCTCGACGGCGATTTGGATCAATTTATCGAGGCTAGCCTCAAGTCCGGGCTCTGATCCCGGCTCTATCACACGGAACTTAAGAATATGACCGAACAGAACAATGCGGCCCCAGAAATGGACCTTAACAACGAGATGCAGCAAAGACGCATGAAACTTGAGGCTATCAAGGCCGAAAGAAATGCCTATCCGAATGATTTCCGCCGTGATGCGATTTCCGACGAAATCAGACAGAAGTACGGTGATATGAGCGCCGAAGAGCTCGAGTCGTTAAAGCCGACGGTGAAGATTGCAGGACGCATGATGACCAAGCGCATCATGGGCAAGGCATCATTTGCAACTTTACAGGATATGGGCGGCAGGATTCAGATTTATGTCACAAGAGACAGCCTGCCTGAAGGTTTCTATAACGAGCAGTTCAAGAAGTGGGATATGGGCGATATCCTCGGATGCGAAGGATATGTATTCAAAACCAAGACTGGCGAACTGTCAGTCCATGTTGAAAGCATCAGACTGCTGACAAAGTCTCTTCGTCCTCTTCCTGAAAAATTTAAGGGTCTTTCCGATCAGGAAACAAGATGCCGTCAGCGTTATGTCGATCTTATCGCCAACGAAGAATCGCGCCGCACATTTGTTATCCGTTCCAAAACGATTCAGGCAATACGCAAGTATCTTGCCGATCACAGATTCATGGAAGTTGAAACTCCGATGATGCAGGCAATTCCCGGCGGCGCATCGGCAAGACCGTTCATAACTCACCATAATGCGCTCGATCTCGATATGTACTTGCGCATTGCCCCTGAGCTTTATCTCAAGCGACTGGTAGTCGGCGGTTTCGAACGCGTATTCGAACTTAACCGCAATTTCCGCAATGAAGGAATTGACGTTCGCCATAATCCTGAATTCACAATGATTGAATTCTATATGGCTTACGCCGATTACCATGATCTCATCGAACTTACGGAAGATATGTTCAAGTTCGTGGCTCAGGAAGTTCTCGGAACTCCTAAGTTCCGTTATGCAAAACCTGGCGAAGAAGGATTCGAGATTGATTTCTCAAAGCCTTTTGAGAAGATGACCATGAAAGAGGCGATTCTTAAGTACGCCGAGGGCGTTACCGAAGAAGATCTCTGCGATCTTGAAAGAGCGAAAGCAGTGGCAAAGAGATTCCACATCGAACTTATGGATAGCTGGGAACTCGGCCACGTATATTCCGCAATTTTCGAAGAAACTTGCGAACATCATCTGATTCAGCCGACCTTCATTACCGAATATCCTGCTGCTGTTTCACCGCTTGCGCGCAGAAATGACGAGCATCCTGAATTCACCGATCGTTTTGAATTCTTTATTGCCGGCCGCGAGCTCGGCAACGGCTTCTCTGAATTGAACGATTCCGACGATCAGGCAGAAAGATTCCGTGCTCAGGTAGCTCAGAAAGAAGCGGGCGATGATGAAGCAATGTATTATGACGGCGATTACGTCACCGCGCTTGAATATGGTCTTCCTCCGACTGCTGGCGAAGGTATCGGCATCGACAGACTCGTCATGCTTCTGACAAATTCGCACACGATAAGAGATGTAATTCTCTTCCCTGCGCTCAGAAAAATTTAAAAATCAATTTTCAAAAAAAAGCTTCCAAAACCGGCTTAGGCCGGTTTTTTTACGCTCGTAGGCGAAGAGTTATGTCCAAAGGATGGGGCAAAACAGGTGCAAGAAAAAGCGAAACGCGTGAATTTCTCTGAATGAATAATAGATATGGGGTAGAAGTGGTGGCCCCTCACGGACTTGAACCGGGGACCAAACGATTATGAGTCGTCTGCTCTAACCAACTGAGCTAAGGGGCCACTAAAACGTAGCAATTATATGATAATGCGGTAGATGTATCAACGATTATGAGTGGCAAGAAAATTCTTATGATGATTTTTTGGTCATCATCTGTCCTGCAATAACGCTTATTTCGTGGCTCCTTGCCAGCTTTTTGAGGGTATCGATTTCAATTTGTCTGATTCTTTCTCTTGATACGCCAAGAATGGTTCCAATCTGATCTCTGGACATCGGTTCGTCTACCGTCAATGCGTATCTTAATTCTATTACTGTTCTGGCTCCTGCTTTGAGATTGTCAAGAAGCTGCGCCAGGAGGCGCATGTTCTGCTCATCGTTTATGATCTGCCATATTTCCTTCTGATCGCTGTCTGCCACGTTTTCTGCTTCGAATTCGTCGTCAGGGCGTTCGGTTGAAGAATAATGCGCATATTTTGATTGCGCGCCGTTATCTTTGAGAATACGTAGTTCGCTGAGCTCTTTCAGCGATATTTCCATATCGTCGGCAAGTTCCCTGTCGGTCGGCGTTCTTCCAAGATTCTGAGTAAGAATTCTTTCGCGAACGGTTGCCTTGGCAATGCTTGCAAGTTTGTTTACCGGGAGCCTGACGTTTCTGAACTGGAAGGAAAGCGAATTGTCTATGTTCTGACGCACGCGGTAATAGGCAAAAGTCATGTAGCAATTGCCTAATCTGTAGTTGTAGCGGTCGGTTGCGGCGAGAAGTCCGAGGAATCCTTCCTGCCTGAGATCTTCGCGATCTTCGGTGGACAGCGCTTTGCCTTTTTTATGGGCTAAACTCAAGACAAGAGCCTTGTGCCTTGATAGCAGTTCGTCGCGTCCTTCTGAGGCGATTTTAGCCGCTTCGGCTGCAATGGATGCGGGATCAGTTCCTGTCTGAACTGAAATTTGACCGTGTTTTATTGCCGCATGCATGGCCTTGAGGCAATTTTCGATGACATCGTGGCTAAGTCGGAAATCACAGAAATGTTGAATAAATGTTTGTTCGTCCAAACGCTTTTCAAGTCTTTCATTGATAAGGCCGACCAGAGTCTCGCATAGCTCTTGCGGACTTTTTTCTGAACTGCCCCAGAACGTTTTGTGGTAGTTGACAATGCACGAGGCATCGGGGGAGTTTTCAATAGCCTCAAGTATGGATTTGAGGCACACGGGATGCCTTGCTATCAGTTCCTGAAGCATGGCCGTGCCGCGCTCGATTTTTATCGCGCTTTCTCTGTCTTTTGAAAACTGTTCCGATGAAACCGAGTCATCGGCAACATCGTTTGGATTGGTCAGAAGGATATCGTCGCTCATATGCCGATTATATGTCCTGGCATGCCGAACTGTTTGCGTTCTGGCGCAATTTGGCATAATTTCATGAACTGCGTCCGCATCGGGCAATCATTTTATCAATCGGCAAGGCGTATTGCTCACAGGATGCATTGAAATGACGAAAGCATGATTTTCGCGTATCGCAGAAATCATGCTTTGTTATATCCGATCTCTAAAGCGGCGGGCGGTTTGGCGCAATGCAAAATTGCCGCCCGCTAAATTTTATCAGCTGTTGTCGTCGTTGAATGACTTGAGAGGTTCTGCCCTGGACGGATGGCGAAGCTTGCGCAGAGCTTTTGCTTCAATCTGTCTGATGCGCTCGCGGGTTACCTCAAACTGTTTGCCGACTTCTTCGAGCGTATGGTCTGTGTTCATGCCGATGCCGAAACGCATGCATATAACTTTGGCTTCCCTGTCTGTGAGGGCTCCGAGCACCTGATTTATTGCCGCCTTCAGACATTCGGAAGTAGCCGTCTCGTCTGGGGACGAAAGAGAGCTGTCTTCGATGAAATCTCCGATATGCGAATCTTCGTCGTCTCCGATAGGCGTTTCCATAGAAATTGGTTCCTTGGCGATTCTCAGAACCTTAAGGATCTTGTCTTCCGACATATCCATTTCTTTTGCGAGCTCTTCAGGCGTCGGATCGCGGCCCATGGTCTGAAGCATGGTGCGGGAGATGCGATTAAGTTTGTTGATCGTTTCGATCATGTGCACTGGAATGCGGATCGTTCTTGCCTGATCTGCGATAGAACGGGTAATCGCCTGTCTGATCCACCACGTCGCGTAGGTAGAAAATTTGAATCCGCGCTTATATTCGTATTTGTCTACCGCCTTCATGAGGCCGATGTTGCCTTCTTGAATGAGATCGAGGAACTGCAGGCCGCGATTTGTATACTTTTTGGCAATAGAAATTACGAGGCGAAGATTTGCTTCGATCATTTCTTTCTTGGCGTGTTTTGCTTTGGTTTCGCCGACGGAAATGTTCTTGTAAAGCTCTAGTATTTCAGGAATTGATATTTTGGCATCGCGTTCGAGTTTTGCCAGTTTTTCGATGTCTTCTAGAACCTGCTTCTCATAAAGCTTGAGTTTTTCAGGTTTGCCTTTGCCGCCGGCAATTGCATCGTAGAACCACTGCGCAGAAGTATGAGAATAATTTTCTCGGTAATGTTTATAGTTGTCTTTGCCCAAGCCGCCGCGCGTTGCTTTGACGCAGTAACTCATCATGTTGGTTTCGATTTCATAGTATCTGTTTCTAAGAGATCTGACAGTACCAACTAGTCTTTCAAATTGCTTTGACGTCAGCTTGAACAGTTTAAAAGAATCTGCCAGTGAGGCAATCGCTTCTTTTGCTTCAGGAGAAGTGCGGCCATACTCGTCGATCGCTTTGTTTGCGGCGGCAGCCTTTTCTTTGAGGACCGTAAAACGTTTTATTGCTTCCTTTTCGTCTAAATCGCCTTCGCCTTCCATGTTCGCGCTCGATGCCGAAGGTTCGGCTTTGGCTTTTTTCTTGCCTGATTTGCTTTCTTGGACATCATCGTCGCCATCGCTGTCTCCGTCGCTGTCGTCATCGGAAAGTTTGACATCGTCCTCAGCGTCGAAAGATTCGTCCAGATCCATTTCTTCGCTGTCTTCGGTTGCGGCTGCCGCTGCGGCAGCGGCAGCCTGTTTTTCGGTTATGTCGGTAAAAGCGGTAATCAGATCCTGAATCTTCAGTTCTTTATTCTGATAGAGCTCGAAATCATTGAGAAGAGGCCTCAGTGACTCAGGGTAAGAGCAGATCAATGTCTGAACCGTGTTGAGGCCGTCTTCGATGCGCATGGCGATTTCTTGTTCCTGCGTGCGGCTTAGGAGCTGCACCGTGCCCATTTCGCGCATATACATGCGGACTGGATCGGTTGTGCGTCCGATTTCAGTTTCGACGTTGGCAATAACTTCTGTGCTGTCGGGCAGCTGTGCGTTGCCGTCGTAGTTATTCAGTATTTCATCGGGATCGCTTGGCTTGGTTTCAAGAACTCTAATATTAAGATTTTTCAGATTGGTGAGAGCTTCTTCATATTTTTCAGGCGTGTAGTCGGGGATACCATCTGCGATTTCATTGTATGTCAGATAGCCTTTTTCGCGTCCGAGGTTGTAGAGGATGCTAACGGCTGACTCCGATGTAGGCGCGCCGAGTTGCTTGTTTTTAGCTTCGTTTTCGTAGGCTTCCATTGATTTACTCTCTGGTTGTATGCAAAGTTAACAATTCTTTTCGTCCCGATATGTCGGTCAGAACGGTTTATCCGCGTAATTATTCTTTCTGGCTGCCAGCAGAAGATGCATGTATTGGTTTTCTTCTGAAGAAAGCGATCTGGTTCTGGTGACTGCCTGAAGTCTTGCCGACTCTGAGTCTATAAAATCCCTGCTGAGCTTGAAAAGCTGCGTCACGAGGTCGTTGGCGGCTTCTTTCGGAGTCGGAGTATATCCGATTGGATATACGTCCACTGCCATAAGGGCATTTATCCATGGCTCGATTTGGCTGCCTGCACAATACCTGGCAAAAGCTGATGCGTTGATTGCATGGGGAATTTGGCTTTTGGCTTTCGCAATCAGTTCCATGATAGTGACTAGCAAATCGGTGCCTTTTACTTTCATGTTCAGTTTTTCAAACAGATCCAGATAAGAGACAATTTTTTCGCGCGTCAGAGCATTTACGGCAACTTCTGGGAAATGCACCGCTATCGCCAATGCTTTGCGTATCGGCGTGAGTTCAAGATCCAATCTTCTGCCGTCTTTTGTCGTTACGTGTATGAGATTGTCTTCTTCGTTGATAGTGAGTTTTTGGGCAGAACGATCGTTTGCCGCCATTTTTTTTGTCGCAAAAATGCCAACCCTTTGGGCAATCATTTCGTGGCTGAAACCTGTTTCCCTGGCTGCTCTGGCCACGAGCGCTTCTTTTCTGTAGCTTGATTGCGGAACAAGCGATATCAGTTCTTCGGCATTTTTGGCAAGTTCGGCCATGTTACCCTTGTTGTTCATGTGAGATATCAAGTGGCTGAACATGAACTCTTCGAGATTTTGGGCTTCGGCCAGATATTTTCTGAACGCATCCGGTCCTTGCTCTCTGACATAGGTGTCGGGATCGTGTTCTGGCGGCAAAAATGAGAAAAAGATTTCCTTTTCGTCGGATATGACGGGCAGCGCGGTTTTGAGAGCGGCCCATGCGGCTTTTCTTCCTGCAGCGTCGCCGTCATAACAGCATATGATTCTCGGAGCGTAATTAAGCATGAGTTTCATTTGCTCTGGCGTGGTTGCCGTTCCAAGAGAAGCGACAGCCTCGGAAAATCCCGACTGAGCGAGGGCAATGACGTCCATATAGCCTTCGACGATCACGAGTTCTTTAAGTTCTTGCTTGTTCTTTCTTGAGCTTTCTATGGCATTTACGAGGCCAAAGAGTTCTTTGCCCTTATGGAAGACCGCGGTTTCCGGCGAGTTTAGGTATTTGGGTTTTTCGTCCGTGAGCACGCGTCCGCCGAAAGCCATGACTCTTGATCTTCGATCGACTATGGGAATCATGACTCTTCCGCGGAATCTGTCGTAATGTCCCGAGCTGTTTTCTCTTGCGATGATGAGTCCGGCTTCTTCGAGTTCTTCGATATCCTGCGCGGTTTTTCCGAGATGTTTGATAAGAAAATCGAAACTGTCAGGGGCAAATCCGATGCCAAACTTCTTTATTGTTTCTTCGGTAATTCCTCGGCCTGACAGGTAGGCGCGCGCGGCCTGGCCTTCAGGTCCCTGAAGCTCATTTGAGTAAAGTTCCGCCGCCGCTTTTAATTTGGCGTATGCTCCCGGAGTAGCTCTTTTGGTTTGTGCTGCGCCTTCTGGCGAGGCAACTCGCGGAATATCGACTCCAGCCTCCTCTGCAAGCAATTCGACAGCATCTACGAATGAAAGTTTGTCAAATTCTTTTAGGAAATCGATGGAATCCCCCTTTGCGTGGCAACCGTAGCAATAATAGCGCTGCTCGTCAGGATATACGTGGCAAGAAGGCGTCTTTTCGTTATGAAAAGGGCAGCGGCACACAAATTCGGTGCGGCCGCTTTTTTTGAGCGCAATGCCGCGGCTTTCGAACAAACGCTTGATATCGCTTTTGCTCAAAAGCTGCGCAATGAATTCTCTTGGTATAGTCCCTTGCATGGGATTATTTCTTCTTCGCTACTAAATCAGTCGGCGAGCATTGCTCTTACGATTTGGCTAAGTTTGCCCATATCTGTGCGGCCTTGCACGATCGGTTTGATCGCTGTCATGACTTTGCCGAGATCTTTGACATCGGCGGCTCCTGTCTGGGCAATAACCTCGACGATTTTGGCATTTAGTTCTTCAGCGCTGAGCTGAGCAGGGAGAAATTCGGAGATAACGGAAATTTCTGCTTCTTCTTTGTCGGCAAGATCCGCGCGCTCCGCAGCTCTGTACTGCGACGCAGAATCTTTGCGTTCTTTGATCATTTTTGATGCTATTGCGATCATCACGTCATCGGTGACGACCACTTTTTCATCAATCTCTTTCTTTTTGACTTCCGCGAGGACAAGTCGCAGTGCTCCGAGCCTGTCTTTTTGTTTTGAAAGCATTGCATTTTTGATTTCGCTGTTCAGTGTCTCGCGCAATGACATGAAATTGATCCTCACTCGTCAAAGAAAACAAAACCACACTTTGCGCCGCAAAGTGTGGAATTTGATGCCGTATCAACTACGGCCCTGCTTCGAAGCCATTATTAAAATGATTCCTTGGCAGAAAGGTTATAAAGTACGACCTCGCGGACTGTCTTAGTAAAGACGGTTCTGACGTGCGTTTTCGCGTGCGAGCTTCTTAGCATGACGCTTTGCAGCGGATGCTTTAGCGCGCTTACGGATAGTAGTCGGCTTCTCGTAGAACTCACGGTTGCGGACATCAGCAAGAATGCCAGCCTTTTCGCATGAACGTTTGAAGCGACGCAACGCAACGTCGAACGGTTCGTTTTCACGTACTTTAATAATTGGCATGAGCCACTCACCCCTGGAAAAATATCTAAAAAATAAACAAAACTCGAGATAACTCGGTCTTCCAATGACTAAAGTCACAATGTGCGCAATTCTACGCATCGGCAAGACCCGTGTCAAGATGCTTTTCCAGTTGGCCGGCAATACATGCAATTCCAACACAAATTCTAGTTATGGATCAAAAAATGCCAATCGCAACCTTTTTTTCAAAAATATCTTGGATGTTTCCTACGATTGCCAAACGAGCATGGCCCGCAGAGCCGCTATAATGGAAAGCATGTGTTCCGATTGACGTCGGTAACCGATTTGATAGGGCAGTGCAACAATGACTAGAATAATTGCAGTCGAAAGTTCATGCGACGAAACGGGCGTCGCCATTTATGACGACGAATTGGGGCTCATAGCCAATGAATTGTATACGCAGATCCCCGTGCATGCCGAATATGGCGGCGTTGTGCCGGAACTGGCGGGAAGAGATCATGTCAGAAAAACTCTTCCGTTGATTAAATCCGCTCTTAAGTCCGCAAATGCAGATAGATCTTCCATAGATGCTGTTGCGTACACTGCTGGGCCCGGGCTTGTCGGCGCGCTTATGGTCGGGGCAACGGTAGCAAGAACTCTGGCTTATGCGTGGGATATCCCCGCAGTGCCCGTTAATCATATGGAAGGGCATTTGCTGGCGCCGATGCTAGAAGACGACAGACCTGACTACCCATTCTTGGCTTTGCTCGTGTCGGGCGGCCATACGATGATCGTCAAGGTCAGCGAATACGGAAAGTACGAGCTTATGGGCGAATCAATAGATGACGCAGCAGGCGAGGCATTTGACAAAACCGCCAAGTTATTGGGGTTGCCGTATCCTGGCGGCGTAAAACTCTCAGCGCTTGCGCAAAGCGGCAGGGCCGGAAAATTTAAATTTCCTCGTCCTATGCTCGATCGACCAGGGTTTGATTTCAGTTTTTCGGGTTTAAAGACGTCTGCCGCCACGGCGTTTGCAAAATCTGACGGCTCGGAGCAGACAAAAGCGGACATCGCTTTGGCATTTGAAGAAGCTGTGGTTGATACCCTGGTGACCAAAGTCTCTCGGGCTATGAGAGTGGCGAATGCTTCTTCTGTCATTGTGGCAGGAGGCGTAAGCGCCAACCGGAGGCTAAGAGAACGCCTTTCCGAGTCTGTTTCAAAAAATGGCGGCAAAGCGTACTATCCCCGTACGGAATTTTGTACTGACAACGGCGCCATGATAGCGTATGCGGGCATGCAGCGTTTTAAAGCAGGAGTCAGGGCGGGAAATGCGATAGAAGTCTTTCCAAGGTGGCCTTTGTCGGTTATTCGCTGAAATATCTTGGCAAATTATTGTTGTCCTTCAGGCCGCCGTCTCATTCGTGCGGCCTTTTTGCTACCTTGGCGATCTGGTTAAGAGTCTTGGCTTTTGCTAAAATTAATATCTGTGTAACTCTATATATTTTGGGTCGTCGGCAATTCCAGCATTTGCCGGCGGTTTTGAGTTTTGTCATTAACATAGTTGGAAATTTCTATGATTAAGATTAGAAAGGGCCTTGATCTCCCTATTGGGGGCAAGCCGGGTCCGAATGTTACGGAGGGAGCGAAGATCAGCCATGTTGCGCTGATTGGAGCCGACTATCCGGGACTTCGCCCGACGATGCTCGTCGATGTGGGCGATACGGTCAAGAAGGGACAGCCTATCTTCGAAAACAAGAAGAATCCTGGCGTTGTCTACACCGCGCCGGCCGGCGGAAAGATCGTTGAGATCAATCGCGGCGAGAAGCGTGTGTTCCTTTCCCTCGTAATTGAGGTAAACGAGAATGCGGGTTCGGTTGCTTTTGAAAAGCATGACGCTTCTGCTCTTAGCAAACTTACCCGCGAACAGGCTGAAAAGCAGCTGGTCGCTTCAGGTTTGTGGACCGCATTCAGAACGCGTCCGTTCGTTAAGACTCCTGCCATCGGAACCTCGCCAAAGGCTATCTTTGTGACCGCAATGGACACAAATCCTCTGGCAGCCGATGTTCAGCCGATCATCGAAAGCAACAAAGATGCATTCTTGGCCGGACTTGACGTTCTTACCTGTCTGACCGAAGGTCCTGTCTATGTGTGCAAGGGCGAAGGTTCTTTGCCGCGCAGCCAGCAGTCTCAGGTTCAGGAGAAAGTCTTTGTCGGCAAGCATCCGGCCGGTCTTCCTGGAACTCACATGCATTTCCTCGAGGGCGCAGCTATTGACCGCGTGCTCTGGAACATCGGTTATCAGGATGTAATCGCAATCGGCAATCTTTTCACAAAGGGCGAACTCGATACGACCCGTTATGTCGCAATCGGCGGTCCTGGCGTTTTGAGTCCGAAAACCGTGCGCACTGTCATGGGCGCCAAGGTTTCCGAACTTGTAGCTGGCAACCTCGCAAACGGCGAGCAGCGCGTAATCTCGGGTTCCGTGCTTTACGGACGCACCGCAGAGGGCGTGCATGATTATGCTGGACGTTTCTTCAACCAGGTATCCGTACTTCCTGAGGGGCGCGATTGCGAATTCCTCGGATGGTGTATGCCTGGCGCCAGAAAGTTCTCCGTGAGCGGCACTTTCCTTGGTCCTATCGTCTCGAAGGCAAAATGCGTATTCAACACGGCAGTGAACGGCGGCAAGCGAGCAATCATTCCTTTTGCGAGCCTCGATTCCGTCATGCCAATGGATATTATTCCTTCGCTTCTTCTTCGCGCATTGGCGATCACAGACACCGACGAAGCTCAGGCTTTGGGTTGTCTGGAGCTCGACGAGGAAGATTTGGCGCTGTGCACCTACGTCGATCCTTGCAAGAGCGATTTCGGCCCTTGGCTGCGCAAGTGCCTCGACAAAATTGAACTGGAGGGTTAACAGTGTTCCTCAAAACTTTGCTGGATAAGATGGCCCCCCTTTTCGAAAAGGGTGGCAAACTGTCCAAGCTGTACCCTCTTTACGAAGGCACGGCATCT
>JAZQPH010000195.1:0-5139 GCA_045628385.1 Succinivibrionaceae bacterium | reverse complement strand
TACTGCAATTTCTTTCCGTCACGGTAACTTCTCCGTTGGTAGCCTTATCCCTACCGGCGATGAGTACTCGCTTGAGCACTGGAAACTTGCTTTAGGCATGGAAACCGTAATCAACGACAAAGTCGTTAAGCCACCTTTCCCAGTTGGTAGCTGGCTTTGGAACTCCGTTTGGATTTCTGTTGTTACTTCTTTCTGTATCCTTATCCTGTCGACGACTTCCGCATATGCGTTCGCTCGTCTGCGTTTCCACGGTAAGGAACAGATCCTCAACACCATGCTTGTTATTCAGATGTTCCCATCTGTTCTGGCTCTGGTTGCTATCTACGCTCTGTTTGATAAACTCGGCGAATATCTCCCAGCTTTCGGCTTGAACACTCATGGCGGTCTGATACTTTCCTACATGGGCGGTATTGCGTTGCACATTTGGACTATCAAAGGCTACTTTGAAACAATTGATGCTTCCCTTGAAGAAGCTGCTGCAATCGATGGCGCCACCCCATGGCAGGCATTCGTGCTCGTTCTGTTACCGCTTTCCGTACCTATTTTGGCAGTCGTATTCATTCTGTCCTTTATCGGTACCATCACAGAAGTTCCTGTAGCGTCTTTGCTCCTGACTTCCGCTCCTGTTGAGGATTTGACCCTCGCAGTCGGTGCTCAGCAGTATCTGTACCCACAGAACTATCTCTGGGGTGACTTTGCGGCAGCAGCCGTTATGTCCGGTTTGCCAATCACCGTCGTGTTCCTCTGCGCTCAGAAGTTCCTCGTTGGTGGTCTTACTGCCGGTGGTGTTAAAGGTTAAAAACAGTGGGCATTCTTCCTGTTCTTTCTTTGAATGCCCATCTTCAATGATTTTTATAGAGGCTTTTTAAAATGGCTGAAGTTGTACTTAAGAAAGTATTAAAGAACTATCGCCCTGGTACGCTGAAGGATACCCTCCGCAATATCAACATGGATATTCAGGATGGCGAATTCATCGTGTTCGTTGGTCCATCTGGTTGCGGTAAGTCAACTCTTCTCCGTATGATTGCAGGTCTTGAAGACATCACTTCTGGTGAACTTCTTATCGGCGGTCAGTACATGAATGACGTTCCACCAGTTGACCGTAATATCGGTATGGTGTTCCAGTCTTACGCTTTGTACCCGCACATGAACGTTTTCGATAACATGGCGTTCGGTCTTAAGCTTAAGAAGATGGATAAGGAATCCATTCGCAAGCGTGTTAACAAAGCTGCAGAAATGCTCGGTCTGATGCAATTCCTCGAAAGAAAGCCAAAGGCTCTTTCCGGTGGTCAGCGTCAGCGTGTTGCTATCGGTCGTTGTATCGTTCAGCAGCCAGCTGTATTCCTGTTTGACGAACCGCTCTCCAACCTCGATGCAGCACTTCGCGTTAAGATGCGTATCGAAATTGCTAAGCTTCATAAGGAACTCAGCGCAACCATTATTTACGTTACCCACGATCAGGTTGAAGCAATGACCCTTGCGGATAAGATTTGTGTTCTTAGCCCGCTTCAGGATAATGCTGTTTCCAACCTCGAGCAGTTCGGTTCGCCTCTTGAGCTTTACCACAATCCTGACAACAAGTTCGTTGCTGGATTTATCGGTTCTCCAAAGATGAACTTCCTCAAGGGTACTTTGATCGATATCCAGGAAAAGCAGTGCAAAGTTAAGCTCAACACCGGTGATATCGTAACTGCATGCGTTGACGCTCGTCGCGGCAAAGTAGGCGATCAGGTAGAAGTAGGTATTCGTCCAGAACACCTCGTTCCAACCGATCATCCAGATGCAGTTGGTCGTATTAACGGTCTTGTTAACGTGGCTGAACACCTCGGTGCTGAATCTTTCGTTTACATGGACGTTGACGGCGAAGACTTCACTGTTAAGGCGGCATCCGAAATCCCTGTTGATACTGGTGACACTCTTGTAGTTGGTTTGCCTCCTCAGGCTTGCTACTTGTTCGACGAGAATGGTATTGCGTTCCCAAGAACCACCAAGTACAACAGAAAGTAATTTCTGGATTGCTTAAAAAGAATAATTAACCACAAAAACCATAATATTTGCCAAACTGATTGGGCGCCTTCGGGTGCCCTTTTTTGTTATTGCGCCTCAAAACTGTATTTGTGATGTGTAAAAATAATAGGCAACGAGTGTTTAACAATTAAAGAGACATCGCGGTTGATATCAATGTTTGAAAATAAAAAAAAACCGGCACTCGGCCGGAAAGGATTGAATAGCAAAAGGAATATTAGACTTAAATTCTAATATATTTTAACTATATCAGCATCTTTTTAAAAATGCAAGATATTTTTGTAAAAAAATCTGTGATCAATATTTGCAATTTATACATTTGTTCTTCTGAAATTTGATCAAGATTTTATGGAATTTTGGCCAAAAATAAAAATGAATGGCAAATATAGGGGGGTTCTTGTAAAATCGAACGATATTTTGGTAGAAGTGTATGAACCTCAAAGATTTTGATTTTGAACTTCCTCGCGAACTGATTGCTCAGTATCCTTGCGAAGACAGAACTGCTTGCCGGCTGCTCGTTCTTGATGGGAACTCGGGTGCCATTTCTCATAAGCATTTCTTTGATATTTTAGATTATGTAAGACCTGGAGACTTGATGGTCTTCAATGACACAAAAGTCATACCAGCTCGTATTTTTGGAAGCAAAGAATCAGGCGGCGCCGTCGAAGCATTGATTGAAAGAATTGTTTCTGATGAAGAAGTCCTGGCGCATGTAAGGTCTTCACGCTCGCCGAAGCCAGGAACGAAGCTTATTTTCGGTGATTACGAAGCAACTGTCCGAGGTCGCTCGGATGATCTTTTTATCCTGGATTTTTCTGTTAATTGCAAATCAGTGGCAGATATTTTGGATGAGATTGGCCATATTCCTCTTCCGCCATATATTGAGCGTCCCGACGAAGCTGACGACAAAGAAAAATATCAGACCGTTTACAGCCGCGAGCCAGGAGCCGTGGCGGCTCCGACTGCTGGTCTTCATTTTGACGATGCTCTGCTGCAAAAGATAAGAGAACGGGGTATCAGAACGGCATTTTTGACTCTGCATGTCGGCGCAGGCACTTTTAAGCCAGTCAAGGTTGAAAATATAAAAGAGCACCACATGCATTCAGAATTCGCAAAACTCGGAGACGAAGTTGCGGATTTGATAAACGATACCCATGTAAAAGGCGGAAGAGTTATAGCCGTCGGCACAACCTCGGTAAGAACTATTGAGACCGCTGCACAGCATTCGGACAATCCGTCCAGCGAGTTGAAACCGTTCTCGGGATTTACCGATATTTTTATTTATCCTGGATATCAATTTTTGGCAGTTGATGCATTGATTACAAATTTCCATCTGCCAGAATCAACGCTCCTCATGCTTGTGTCGGCATTCGCAGGTTATAAAAATGCCATGTCTGCATACAAAACCGCTGTTGAAGAAAAATACAGATTCTTCAGTTACGGGGATGCGATGTTTATAACGAGGAACGCTTCGCCAGATGCAATTTAATTTATTAAAAGAATCAACTCAGTGCCGAGCCCGCAGGGGAGTCATGAATTTTCCCCGCGGCGCCGTTCAGACGCCGGCATTTATGCCCGTTGGCACCTGTGGAACCGTGAAGTCCCTTTCTCCCGAAGAAGTAGAGGGTTTAGGCGCCGAAATTATATTGGGCAATACGTTTCATTTATGGCTTCGCCCAGGAACTGAAATAGTGCGCCTTCACGGCGATCTCCATGAATTCATGAATTGGAGCAAGCCTATACTTACCGATTCTGGCGGTTTTCAGGTATTTAGTCTCGGAAAACTGCGAAAAATTTCCGAGGACGGCGTTCGTTTCCAGAGTCCGATCAACGGCGATAAAGTTTTTCTTTCAGCCGAAGTGTCAATGCAGATTCAGTATGAGCTTGGTTCTGACATAGTCATGAGCTTCGACGAGTGCACGCCGTATCCTTCGGATTTTGCATACGCCGAAAAGTCTATGGAACTGTCGATGCGCTGGGCGGCCAGATCGAAGAATGAGTTCATCAGGCTTAACAATCCCAATGCGCTGTTTGGAATAGTGCAGGGCAGCGTTTATCCCGAGCTTCGTGTGAGATCGGTAGAAAAACTTCTTGAAATAGGGTTTGATGGATACGCGGTTGGCGGTTTGGCCGTCGGTGAGCCTAAAGAAGAGCGCGATGCGATGCTGAACCTCGTGGTCGGAATGCTGCCAAAGGACAAACCGAGATACCTTATGGGCGTTGGAAAACCCGAAGATATCGTTGAAGGCGTGCGCCGCGGCATTGACATGTTTGACTGCGTGATGCCGACAAGAAATGCCAGAAATGCTCATCTCTTTACAAGAGACGGAGTCCTGCGCCTTAGAAACAGCAAATATGCAAAAGATACCGCGCCGGTCGATCCCGAATGCAAGTGCTATGCGTGCAGAAATTATTCCCGCGCATATCTTCATCATTTGGACAAGTGCGGCGAAATTCTCGGAGCAAGGCTCAACTCGATTCACAATCTGCAATTTTATGAAGATTTGATGGCAGAAATCCGCAAATCGATCGAAGAAGACAGATTCGAAGAATTTGTAAAACGTTTTTATGAAAGACGCGGCATGCAGGTGCCGCCTCTGCAGTGATTCGCAACAAGGGGAAAACTATATGGATATTATTTCCGTAGCTTACGCTGCGGGCGAAGGCACCGGTGCTCCGGCTGCCGCTCAGCCTGAAGGCAGCTGGATCAGCATGATCGTCATCATCGGCGTGTTCCTAGTCATGATGTATTTCATGTCCATCAAGCCACAGCAAAAGCAACGCAAAGAGAAAGAACAGCTTCTTTCCGTAATCAAGCCGGGCGATGAAATCATGCTCACAAGCGGAATCTGCGGAAAGGTTGTTTCCTTCAAGGAAGACAGCGATTATGCCGTCATCGAACTCAGCCGTGGCGTAAACGTTACCGTTGCCAAAGTCCGCATCGCGCATATTCTGCCGAAGGGCACGATTGAATCGCTTAACTAAGCTATTACGGAGTTTCAGGTGAATAATAAATTCCCTATGTGGAAGAACATAATGATCGTCGTAGTGCTGCTCGTTTCGACGATTTATGCAATTCCGAACCTTTTTGGCGAAGATCCTGCCGTGCAGGTA
>JAZQPH010000194.1:0-5483 GCA_045628385.1 Succinivibrionaceae bacterium | reverse complement strand
CGGCGGCTGCCGCAATCTGCTCCGTCATGTCGTTGATGGTCGTCAGCATTGCTTTAATTTCTTCCATCGAAGAGTTGGCATCGGATGTCTGCATGACCGATGCTTCCATCTGTCCGTGGCACTGTTCGATGTTGTTGACCGCTTCGATGACGACCGTGCCAAGTTCTCCGATAAGGCTGTTGACTTGATTGGTCGCATCGGAAGTGCGCTGAGCCAAGGCTCTGACTTCGTCGGCAACGACGGCGAATCCGCGTCCGTATTCGCCTGCTCGCGCCGATTCGATGGCTGCGTTAAGAGCAAGCAGATTGGTCTGGCCTGCAATGCCCGAAATCATGTCGATGATCTGGCGAATGCTTTCGCTCGTTTCTCTTACGTGATTGATGGACTCAGACGCAATGTTGAGCTGCCTTGCGAGCGCGTGGTTGGTAGTGATGTTGTCGCTCATGATCTTGCGGCCAGTTTCGGCAGCTTCGTTTACGGAAATAATCTCGTTAAGGGCAACTTCCGCTGATTTCGCAACTTCCTCTGCCACGCTCTTCATGCTGTTCATGGCATCGGCAATCATCACCGTTTCTTGCTTTTGCTGGAAGCTCTTGCCTACGGCTTCATGCATTGCCGAACTGTTGTTCTTCGAACTTTCTTCGAGAAGCTTGGCAGCTCCCGCCATGTTGGAGAGCATGTTCCTGAACACGTCGACGAGATTGTTGATCTTCTTTGCGAGGTATCCGAATTCGTTGCGGGCTGTGTAGTCGATCTTGCTGGTCATATCGCCCTGGGACATCTTGTTGATGACGTCGACGGTCTTGCGAAGAGGCTTTTTGATGGCTCGGCCGACGATGAGGGCAACCACGAACGCTATAAGGCAGCTGATGACGATGACGACGGCAAATTCGACTTTCGACGTGTCGATGACGCCGTAGGCCTCGTTAACCGAGTCGTTCATGCTTTTTTGGCTCATGTCGCTCATGAATTCGAGTTTGTTTCTCAGCATGACGAGCTGATCGTTGGCTTTGGCGGTTTTCTGCTTCAGCTCTTTGAGATCCCCGACAAGCTCGTAATGCACCGACAGAACGCCGTCTTTGCCTTCGATGGCTCTGATGAAATCTTTTACATATTTGCCGAAGTCGTTGTCAAAAGTGTTAAGGTTTCTGCTGACGTCCTGAATTTTATCCTTGTACTGAGGAAGAATATTCGCGTTCACTTTGCGAATTTTCGTTATTTCGTCGTAATCTTCGCTGGTGAGCGCGTTGTCGACGTTGGTGACGAGCATGCCTTTGAAAGTATCGGCATTATGCATGAGCTGGAAGACATAGTCGTCAAACCCAAACTGCTGCGCTTTTATCTTGTTGTATTCTTCGGTGTACAGCGTGGCAAAAGCTCTGTAAGAGCTGATGTCCTTTGCGGATTTTGCCGATGCCCCGGTCCAGTTTTTAAAATCCCCGACAATAGGATCGACTGCGCTCAGGTAAGAAGAGTAGAGCGATGATACTTCTGTCAGATGCTCTGAAAGAGAAGGGTTGTCTTTTGCAAAAGCGATGAACTCTTCCTGGCTTTCTTTGAGTCCTTCGAGTTCTTTGGTGTAGGCTCCGGTCAGAGCCTCGATGTCGGTGACGCTCTTGGCATTGAGAATATCCGCAAGCGCTTTGTGCGTTGAAATGAGGTTCTTTTCGAATTTATTGGCTTTGAGAACAAGCGGAGTTGCGTCTTTTGTCACGGTGTCGAATGCCGTGCCGAACTTGTTGAGAGCCAAGAAGATCGATATTCCCGTGAATACGATAATGACCGATAGGATCGTAAATCCCGTGAACACGAGGGTGATGATCGACACGTTGCGAGGGTTTAACTTGTCGAGCCACGGGTGAGGTTCGGAAACCTTTTTGGCATCCGCGGCTTTTTTGACCTTCTTTTGGGAATCGCCAGCGGTAGTTTTGCCCGCTGTTTTTTTGTCGTCAGACCTGTTGTTTTTGGCAGCCGCATCCTGCGTCGAAGATGATTTGGCAGTTTGATTCTTTTCTTCTTTCGAGGCTTGTTTCGGCGTGCCTGGAGCTGCCTGCGTCTGCTGGGCGGCAGTCTTTGGCTGTTCCTTTATTTGGTTCGCAGCAGAGATGTCGGCGGCGGAATTATTGTCTGCCAGCGCAGGGGTTGCGTCCGCTGGAGAGAATGATTCGGCAGAGTGCGGTTTGGCAAGGTTTTCCTTTCCGGATAACTTTGTCAAATTTACTTTTCCCTTGATCTGCGCATTTGCGTCTTTGTGGTTGTTGTCCATCGGCGGCATGCCTCGCGCTAAAACAGTCGATATCATTCTTGATTATATTCCCCGAGCCGGTTCTCATTTGCCAAGATGGGCGGTAATTTTGACATCTATCAATTATTGATGCCCTGAGGCTTTGGTTTTCAGATGTCTGCGGCTGATTTTTAGCCGCATGGCGTGTGGTAAAATGAGACATAAATCAAATAATGAGTGCGCGATAGGCACGTTCCCATTTTGGAGACACGACATGGCAGAAGAGACCATTTTCAGCAAAATCATCAGACGCGAAATTCCGTCTGATATAGTTTTTCAGGACGAAATCGTCACGGCATTCAGGGATATCAGTCCAAAGGCCAAAGTGCATGTTTTGGTAGTGCCGAATAAACTCATTCCTACGGTGAACGATATCGAGGTTTCAGACGAGCAGCTCGTTGGACATCTTTTTACGGTAGCCAAGAAGGTTGCCGAGCAGGAAGGCATCGCGGCAGACGGATACAGGCTGATCATAAATTGCGGAAAGAACGGCGGACAGGAAGTTCCTCACCTGCACATGCATCTTCTGGGTGGCCAGGAAATGCGCGGTTTCGGATTCTGAGGTTTTGCGCATGAAATATTTGATGGTGCCGGTGCTGGCGCTGGCCGTTTTGGCTTCAGGTTGCTCGATGCTGCGCTATAAATATTACGGCGGCGATGGCAGCGGCGATTCGTCTGCCAAGATAGAAGCTTCCGCCCCTGCGGAAGCAAAACCGCAGCCGCAGCTGAAACCTGCGGAGCCTTCCGAGCCCGTTGCCAGAGACGAGCCTGTTCAGTCTTCCAAAGTTGTCCGTTTTGCGGATATCAAATCCTGGTCCGACGACATGATCGATTCGTCCGTAAGCTATATGGAAAAAGGATCGGTAGTGTATGTTGAAGACGTCGCGGTCGATCCGCCGTTTAAATACGATACGGCCATGCTGACCAAATCTGTAAACGACAGATATGCGGCATCGGGGCTTTGTCAGATGGCTTCGAAGGAAAGCGTGAAAGATCTCAGATCGAGAATCGAATACAGAGACGTCGCAGGCGGAGATTGGGCATCGCTTGCCACGCTGGCGCGCTCCCAGAACTATGATTACGTTTTTTACGGTTCGACCGGGCTTGAGAACAAGCGTATGTATCTCACTTATTACTTAATTAAAGTTAGCACCGGCGAAATCGTCTGGGATTCGACCAAATTCGTCAACTAGCCGAATTTTGTAAAAATTAGAGCATGCTCCGGAGCGGACAGACCGCGCACCGGGGCATTTTTTGTTTTCAGGCGTCGCCGTGGCTGATGCGAAAATCGCCCCGTCGGCGGTATAATTTCACAAATAGGTGCGCATCCTGGATATTGTTTCAGGTTTCCGCATCGGCCATATTTTTCGCTATACGGCGCACGTTGCCAAATTACGAGGTACTTTCATGATTATTGCTCCTAAGGTTCGCGGATTTATTTGCACCACGACTCATCCCGCAGGCTGCTTTTCAAACGTTAAAAAGCAGATTGAAGTAGTCAAAGCCGACGGTCCGATTGCCAACGGTCCAAAGAAAGTCCTCGTCATCGGCGCTTCCACGGGCTATGGTCTTGCGTCCAGAATCGCCGCAGCATTCGGTTCGGGCGCCGCGACTCTCGGCGTGTTCTTTGAAAAGCCGGGCACCGACAAAAAACCAGGCACCGCAGGCTGGTACAATTCTGCAGCTTTTGACAAATATGCCAAGGAAGCTGGACTTTATTCCAAGAGCATCAATGCCGACGCGTTCTCGAATGAATGCCGCGCTCAGGTGATCGAGACTATTAAAGCCGATCTCGGACAGGTCGACGCCGTTGTTTACTCCCTGGCGGCTCCTGTAAGAAAAATGCCGGAAACAGGAGAAGTCGTAAGATCCGCGCTTAAGCCTATCGGACAGGTTTACAAAACTACCGCCGTCGATACCAACAAAGACGTTCTCATCGAAGCTGCGGTGGAACCTGCAAACGATGAGGAAATCGCCAATACCGTCAAGGTTATGGGCGGACAGGACTGGGAACTCTGGATTAAGGCGCTTGCGGACGCCGGCGTGCTTGCAAACGGCTGCCGCACGTTTGCCTACAGCTACATCGGCACCGATCTCACATGGCCTATTTATTGGCACGGAACTCTCGGCAAGGCAAAGGAAGACCTCGATCGCGCCGCAAGGGCGAACGATAAGGTGCTCGAATCCGTCGGCGGAAAAGCTTACGTCGCCGTCATGAAATCTGTAATCACTCAGGCATCTTCGGCTATTCCTGTCATGCCTTTGTACATTTCGATGGTCTTTAAGGTCATGCGCGGACTCGGAATCCATGAAGTGCCTATCAACCAGCTCAACCGCATGTTCCGCGAAAGAGCATTTGAAAAGACCGTCGCAACCGACGAACAGGGCAGAATCCGCATGGATGACTGGGAACTTCGCGATGACGTTCAGCAGGCTTGCCGCGACATATGGCCTACCGTTACGACCGAAAATCTTGCGGAAAAGACAGATTACCGCGAATACAAGGAAGAATTCCTCAATCTGTTCGGCTTCGGATGCGATGATGTCGATTACGATGCGGATGTGAATCCGGTAGTTGATTTTGATGTCATTCAGATGATCTGATAACAGTTATCGAAATTGAATTAAGCCGCAGGTTTTGCCTGCGGCTTTTTGGTTTTTGCGCATTCGCAGTTTCATTTTTCCGAGTCCACGTGCTTAACGTACCTATTGCCGAGAAGAGGGCGGTGCCTTAGCCGACCGTCCGCAAAGGCCGGAAAACGCGGGCTTCAGTCTTATTCGCTTCCATTAGTTACCAGCCTTAGCGGTTTGCGCCGCAATTCTTGAAAAACGAGATTTTTGAAAACCGGACGTCTGTACTTAGCGCGCCGGATGCACAGACTAAATTAACTCCATAGTTTTGAGCAAAAGGCGCAGCATCGGCTGCACATGTGACGTTCAAGACTGATTGCTTTTGCATCTTCAGAGCGCCATGAACATATTTGAACTACATATTGGTTAAAGCTCGGCATTAGTTTACCCACACAGGTGCACGAAGCCTCGTTTTTTTGCTTATTTCTTTGGCAACCTTGCTTTGCTCCGAGCCAAAATCCTTTACTGCTTTTGTCTGTTCCGAGATTTGCTCGCCAATGCCCGATATTCTTTGAATAATCGAATCATTGGCAGCCTGCGCTTGTTTTGCCGATTCGCTGAAACTGTC
>JAZQPH010000193.1:0-1502 GCA_045628385.1 Succinivibrionaceae bacterium | reverse complement strand
ACGCTATCCCGATTTTGTTTTTAATCCTTCGGTGAGCGACAGGGAAACGCCGTCGGCATTTATAAAATCTTTCTTCAATGCATACAACAGTTACCATTCGAAAAAGTCGCTGTACGTGATGATTGACGAATACGACAACTTTGCCAACAGCGTGCTTCCAAATGATTTGGAACTCTTTAGATCAATAACAAGTTCAGGCGGTTTTCTGAAAGATTTCTATGCTGCGATAAAGGAAGGCGCAAAAAATATCGTCGGAAAAACTTTTATCACAGGCGTGTCCTCTGTGTCTCTCGATTCGTTGACATCGGGATTCAACATAGCGCGCAACGTCACTTCGCGGCCGTGTTTTAATTCTTATGCTGGTTTTACGGAAGAAGAACTTGCGGCGCTGATACCCAAACTTTTAGACACCGAAAAACTCGGCGTGACCGCCAGCGAAATCATTTCAAGAATGAAGCCGGTGTATGACGGATATTGCTTCAGTTCCGATACGGAACAAACGTTGTTCAATTCGTCGATGTGTCTGTATTATCTTGACGAAATGAAAGTAAAAGGCCGTTTTCTTGCGCCAGAAAAATGTCTGGACAGAGCTTCCGACCATGACGGCAAGAAACTGAAAAATTTGTTTGAAATCGCCGGAGAAGGCATCGCCGACATAATAATCGATACCTATTTGGGCGGCGGAAACTTTTTTGTCGAAGGACTTTCCGAGAACATCAATCTTAACAAATCAGCGAAGTACGACAGGGACATGCTTCTTTCGATGCTGTACTATCTCGGCTATCTCACCATCGACCCGAAACTTTCTAGAGACGAAAGACTGGCGCTCAAAATTCCCAACCTGTTCATGTCGAAGCTCTTTGCGGAATGCGTTGCGGAGTTTCGCTTCAAAAACAGCCGCGCATTTTGCGATTATGAACTGGACATATCGTCGCTTCGGGAACGCAGAGACGATATCTCGGCGTTTGCCGATTCCTGTACCGATTTTTTGAGCCGCATATGCTCCAGTCAGGTGCTGAGTCATCTGAGCGAAATGGCGCTCAATATGACGCTTTATACGAAACTGCGCTCGATGCAGGACTCGGGTCTTATCGTCGAAATGCAAAAATCTTTGCGCGTGAGGGGCGACGGAGAAAAGTTTGCTGATTTGGCGGTTACCGTGAATGCGGACTCGGCCGACGAGTGCTCCTACATATTCGAACTCAAATATCTTTCGAAGAGCAAATTTGCGGACAAGACTCTGCAGAATCTCATAGAAGAAGCTTCGGCGCAGGCTCTTGGATACAAATCGGCAGTCGATTTTAAAGATAGAGACGTCAAAGCCTATGCTATGGTCTTTGTCGGCGCCGACTGCAGGTATTGCGGGATTCTGGAGCGCGAATGAAAGCGCTGGCATGCGCCCAAGACAAAATTTTTGAAGCATTCATGATTTTGCTGGGCACAATTCTGTCTGTGTTGAACAGACATCGGTAGATGTCTGATATTTGATAGCAGTTTTAAAA
>JAZQPH010000192.1:0-4844 GCA_045628385.1 Succinivibrionaceae bacterium | reverse complement strand
GCTCCCGCACCGCCAGACGCGATGAGCGGCACGCTGCATATCGGTCTTACCTTGCCGAGCTGCTCGAGGTCATAGCCTTTGCGCATGCCGTCCTGGTTCATCATGTTGAGGACGATTTCGCCCGCTCCGCGGGACTGAACCTCTTTGACCCAATCAAGAGTGCGCCATGAGGTGGTGCGAGTCTTGGATTCAACGCCCGTATACTGCTTGACGAAGTAATCGCCCTGTTCGGCGTCAAAGTATGAATCGATGCCGACGACCACGCACTGAACGCCGAATCTGTCGGCAAGCCGCGTGATCAGCGAAGGATCGGCTATAGCAGGCGAGTTGATGGAAACTTTGTCCGCTCCGTATTCCAAAATTTTTGCCGCGTCTTCTATCGATTTGATTCCGCCCGCCACGCAGAACGGAATATCGATGACTTCGGCGACTCTGCGCACCCAGCTTTTGTCGACGGTTCTTGCATCTGACGATGCCGTGATGTCATAAAACACGAGTTCGTCCGCGCCTTCTTCCGCATAGCGTTTTGCAAGCGGCACGATGTCGCCCATGACTTCGTGATTGCGAAACTGCACGCCCTTGACCACGACGCCAGCTTTGACGTCGAGACACGGAATTATTCTCCTTGCCAGCATGCTATAGCCTCCTTCACGGTGAATTTGCCTTCAAGCAGCGACCTGCCGAGGATGATGCCGCCGACTCCTGAGCCTCTTAAGGCGCAGATGTCGTCAAGCGAACCGATGCCGCCCGACGCCTGGAAAGAAACGCTCGGGAATCTTTTTGCCAATCCTTTGTAAAGTTCGACGTTTGAGCCTTTGAGCGTGCCGTCGCGGCTGATGTCGGTGCAAAGAACGCGGCTCAGCCCGACTTTCAGGAATTTTTCGATGAGACCTTCAATTTCGACGCCGCTGTTTTCCTGCCAGCCCGCGACTGCTATCAGGTTTTTGCCGTCGACTACGTTGACGTCAAGAGCAAGCACTATTTTGTCTGCGCCGTATTTGTCCATCCATCCCATGACTTCGTCGGTGGCTTTGACGGCTTTTGAACCGATGACGACGCCGGCCGCGCCGATGCCGATAAGATCGCTTACGTCCTTTTCCGTGCGGACGCCTCCGCCTATCTGAACAGGGACAGGAGTGTTTTCAATCAGTTTTGCGATGACTCCGAGCTGTCTTGCGTTGGCGTCTTTGGCTCCGTCCAAATCAACGAGATGGAGTCTTTCGGCGCCTTCTTTGACGTACAGATCGTAGCGTTCCTGCGGTTCGTAGGCATACTCGGTTTTTTTGCCGTAATCGCCCTGATAGAGCCTGACGACTTTGCCTCCGATGAGGTCGATCGCTGGAATAATCATGTTCAGATCTCCGTGATGAAGTTGCCGAGAAGTTTGGCGCCGATCGGGCCTGATTTTTCAGGGTGGAACTGCGTGCCCATGAAATTGCCGCGTCCGATTACGGAAGTAAACTCCGTGCCGTGTTCGCATGTCGCGATAGTGTCTTCGCCGATGCCGTAGGCGTAGGAGTGAACGAAGTAAAAATACGAACCTTCCGGGATTCCCTTGAAAAGAGGGTGTTCTTTTACGGTTTTTACGCTGTTCCAGCCCATGTGCGGAAGCCTAAGTCCGTTGGTCTCAAGAAGGGATACTTTTCCGCGGCAGACGCCGAGGCAGTCGACGGCAGAACCGTTGCCTTCGCTCATGCTTTCTTCGGAAGATTCTCCGAGCATCTGCATGCCGAGGCAGATGCCGAGAAGCGGCTGCTTGGCTTCGCGCACGGCATCAGCGAGCTTGCGTTCGTTGATGCTTTTCATGGCGGCGATCGCGCTGCCTACTCCTGGAAGAATCAGTTTGTCCGCATTGCGGATATCGTCAAGATCCGCGCTTATCCTGACATCTGCGCCAAGACGGTCGAGGGCAATCTTTACGGATGAAAGATTCGCGCATCCCGTGTCGATGATGGTAATTTTTGGCTGAATCACAAAACCCCCTTTGATGACGGCAGGGCATTGCCTTCTTTGCGCAGCGCCGTGCGGAGCGCTCGTCCGAATCCCTTGAAGAGGGCTTCTACCTGATGGTGGGCGTTTCCTTCGGTGACGTTAAGATGCAGCGTGATGCCCATCGCGTCGGCAAGAGATCTGAAGAAGTGCGGAACCATTTCTGTCGGGAAATCGCCGACGTTCTGTCTGGTCCAATCGGCGTCGCAGACAAACGAGCAGAACGGTCTTCCCGATATATCCAGGGCAACCGAAATTTTTTCGTTGAGGAGCGACGTTTCGAATGCTTCAAGTTTGGCGTAGACCTCGTCCATCGGCAGTACGTAGGCAAAACGGATGATGCCGCGTTTGTCGCCGAGAGCCTGCCTGATGGCGGTTCCGAGCGCAATGCCCACGTCTTCGACGCTATGGTGCTCATCAACATGCAGATCGCCTTCGCAGGATACGTTCATCCTGAAGCCGCCGTGCGTTGCGATCTGATCGAGCATGTGATCAAAAAATCCGATGCCGGTTGCGATGCTGCTGCCGCCTTCTTTGTCGAGGTTAACTTCGACGCTGATTTTTGTTTCCTTGGTGTCGCGCACGATCTTGGCGGTTCTTGGCTGCTTGGTCAGGCTGTCCGCGATTGCGGTCCAGCCCATCGATTCGCGGTTATATTTTATAGAACCGATGCCCATGTTTTCGCCAAGTTTGACGTCGGTCTCGCGATCTCCGATGACGCGGGAATTTTCGCGATCCCAGTCGGTCCTTTTAAGATATTCAAGAACCAGCCCTACGTTCGGCTTTCTGCATTTGCAGTTGTCGGAAGGAAAGTGCGGGCAAACAAGAATTTCGTCAAACACGATGCCTTGGGAACGCAGCAGTCCGACGATGAAATCCTGCGGTATGCGGAAGTCTTCTTCGGGAAAACTGTCGGTGCCGAGTCCGTCCTGGTTAGTGACCATGACAAAAGACCATCCCGCATCGCGAAGGCGCTGCATGGACGCGATGACATCAGGCTCAAACTCGATTTTGTCGAGTCTGTCTACCTGCTCGTCGGCAGGTTCCGCCACCAAAGTTCCGTCGCGATCTATGAAGAGATATTTTTTCATTTGTCCCATTCCTTCATGAATGCAGCAAGATCCGCCATTTCGGCTTTGGTTCCGACAGTGATGCGGACACATCCCTTGAGGCGCGGTTTGTCGCCGAAATCGCGGAGAATGAATCCAGCCTTCTTTGCGGAGGCAAAGAGGTCGTCGCCGTCGTCAAATTCTGCGAGCACGTAGTTGCCCATCGCGTCATGAACCTTTTTGACTCTCTTCATCTGCTTCAGCAATTCGACGAAAGCAGTTCTTGATTCATTGAGCTCTTCTACTCTTGCTGCGGTGATTTTGAGACCCTTTTCGGACAGAGCCTGCACGGCGATTTGCGCGACAGGGGCGCAGATAGGATACGGATCGATAACTTTGAGCAGCATGCCGATGATCTCGGGATCGGCTATCGTGAAGCCGCAGCGCAGTCCGGCAAGCGCGAAGGCTTTGGACAGGGTTCTCGTGATGACGAGGTTCTTGTGGCTTTTTAAGAGATCGCAGGCGCTGTTTTCCGGGCAGAACTCGATATACGCTTCGTCAACGACCACGAGGGCTTTGCCTTCTGCCGCCTTCAGAATTTCAAGAAGAATGCCGCGATCGAGAATAGTGCCCGTCGGGTTGTTCGGAGAGCACAAAAATACGACCTTTGCGTCGCCTTGGGCGAGCCTTGAGGATATTGCAGCCGCATCAGGCTGAAAATCTTCGCATGGAGCGATTTTTACCACGCCGATGCCGTTTGTTTCTGCGGCGATCGAGTACATGCCGTATGTAGGCGGACAGATAATGATGTTTTCTTTTCCTGGTTCGCAGAATGTCCTTACGAGCAGCCCGATGGCTTCGTCGGAACCGCGTGAAACCATCACCATGTCGGATGTTACGCCGTTGCCCGCATACGAAGCGTACGCTTCGAGAATTTCTTCAGGCTGGCAGTCAGGGTAGCGGTTGTAATCGGACGTATCGAGAGAAAACTCGGCCGATACAGGCGATTCGTTGGCGTTCAGATAAACTCTGCCGACGCCGCCGATGCGGCGCGCAGACTGGTACGGGGTAAGCTCGCGGACTCGTTTGCAAGCCAGGCTTGAGAGATCCATTTAAGTTTGTTCCTTATAGTTGCGGGATGCGCTCATCCCGCGAAAATTCAGTTGCGGCCTCGCCTGAGGATTGGCCGCATGGCAAATAGGGCGAGATCAGTCGGTTTCGCCCAAACGGACGGTAACGGCTCTCTGATGTGCCTTGAGTCCTTCGGCGTCGGTGAGGGACACGACGGTGTCGCGGAGACTCTGCAGCGCGTCGCGGGTCAGTTCCTGAACCGTATACCGGCGCATGAAATCCAAAAGTCCTAGGCTTGAGTAAGTTTTGGCATAGCCGTAGGTCGGAAGAGTGTGGTTGGTGCCCGAAGCATAATCGCCGACAGCTTCAGGAGTCCATTCTCCGACGAATATCGAACCTGCATTTCTGAGTTTTCCGAGGTAGGAGCGGGCATTGGCGATTTGCAGGATGAGGTGTTCAGGCGCGTAAGCATTGGAAACTTCGCATCCTTCATTCATGTCGCGGCAAACGATTGCTCGGCTTGCCGAGAGAGCCTTTGCCGCAATTTCCTTGCGAGGCAGAAGTTCAAGCTGGCGATCGACTTCGGAATTGACCTTGTCGGCGACATCCGCACTGTCAGTGTCGAGTATTACCTGCGAGTCAGGGCCGTGTTCTGCCTGAGAAAGCAGATCTGCGGCTACGAATGCTGGGTTTGCCGAAGCGTCGGTCATTACGAGGACTTCGGAAGGACCTGCT